>NZ_VPDJ01000009.1:0-160122 GCF_013417755.1 Acinetobacter sp. YH12231 | reverse complement strand
GTCATAACAGTTGTGCTGGCGACAATAGCAAGAGTGAACCACCTGATCCCTTCCCGAACTCAGAAGTGAAACCTCTTAGCGCTGATGGTAGTGTGGGGTTACCCATGTGAGAGTAAGTCATCGCCAGTTCATTATTCGAAACACCCCCTGATATCTCAGGGGGTGTTTTTTTATGTGGGGAAAAAGGGAAGAAAAAAATAATAAGAAAAGCAGAAGAAAAAACAGGGAAATGATAGATATTTAAAAAGAATAAGGCCGATCAACAATAAACTCGTCTAGAACTCTTTTATATCATTTAAAATGTTTTGCTAATGAAAATGTGTAATAAATCAATATAATAAAATCGTTTGTCTCTTTAATAATATATAGGGTATTTAAGATGTTTTTAAAAAAATTATTAGCTACAGTTTTATTTGCATTTGTTTCTTTCAATACTACAGCCGGTGTGTATCAGGGTAAACTAAGTGAATGTTTGGTAAATAAAATTTCAGCAAAAGAGAGTCAGAACTTAACAGCTTGGATTTATTTGGCATTTTCAGCACATCCAGAAATTTCTAAATATAGTAAAGTAACGCCAGTTGAGATACAAAAAATTGATAAAAATATGGCTATTCTATTTCAAGATTTATTTACTAAACGTTGTAATGCTGAAATCAAAGCTGTTACAGAAAATGAAGGAACAAATGCTCTAGGTAAAGCATTTGAACTATTGGGAAATCGTGCAGCTGAAAATCTGATGAAAAATCCAATTGTTGAAAAACGTATTGCATCATTTGCGCAATATTTTGATGAAGATAAAATGCGTCAATCTATGAAATAATTGAAGAGATTAGACCTAACAAAATTTATCCTCTTAAGCTTAGTTAGGTCTATATGGTTAAATAAAAGATTAAATTTTTAGAAATTATAAGGAACTTTTTAAATTATTTTGATGTTCTTTAACTTGTTTTGCATAACGTTTGCCTTGTTTTTTCATTTTTCGATTGGTGTTATAAGCAGTAGGTCCGACATTATAGTAGGCTAAAGCTTTTGGAATACTACCTGCCGCATTTTTATATTTAGTTAAAATAAATGACCCACAATTAATATTGGTTAATTCGTCATATAAATCCCCAGGGCATGTTGCTTGCCAATAACGTGGCATCACCTGAGTTAAACCGACTGCACCTGCAGGAGAACTGACATAAGGGCGGAAAGTTGATTCTTGGCGAATAACGGCAGCCAGTAGTAAAGGATCTAAGTTGTATTGATCGGCAGTTTGCACAATGTAGGGTGACACTCGATTTGCAGTTTCAGGATTGACTGAATAGGCCTTTTGGATCCCTGATGAAAGTTTAACTGCACGTTTTTCTACAGAGCCACCACCTAGTGATGAACATCCAGAAATCAGGGTTACAGATATAATAACAGTTGAAAACTTTAAGCTGTGAGCGTTTAGGAGCGACGAAAGACGAGTTGAAAGGCGAGTTTTATTCAGTACATTCTGCATTTATATTCACTTTAAAATAATCATGGCTAAGTGTAATTTCTAAAGCGATATTATGAACTGGAGACTTAGAGGTCAATATTTTCTTAAGATGCTCTGTACAGTGAAATTGTAAGAATTGATGGAAATGTACTCAAATTACATGATTTTTTAAGTGAAGAGAGAAAAACAGATCGTGTTAATTGAGTCAGTATTTCTCTCTTTACATTCTTACTTAAGATTGTGGGGCATTCAAATCCCGAGAACTTTAGTTATAAAAAACTAGAATATCCACTCATTAAATATCCCTATTTGGAAAAGCTATAACTCTTTTCAGAGGTATTAGTGGAATCTGAGTTTAAAGCGTTTTAAGCATCCAAATTTCGCATGCTTGGCTATGACCTGTATTGCCCTTGGGAGCTTGTAAGTGTTGAAATCCTACTTTTTCATAAAGTTTCACTGCTTGCCCAAGTGTATGTGTAGTTTCTAAATAACACGCTTTAAAATTATGATCTTTGGCGAATTGAAAACAAAGTTCTAAAATATCTTTGGCTAAGCCATGACCACGTAATTCAGGCATAAAATACATTTTTTGGATTTCTAAAATGCTTGAGTCTCCAACTAAAGGAGAAAGGCCCCCACCACCTAAAATTGTACCGTGTTGATTTTCAATAACCCAATATTGTGCATTTGCTTGCGTATAGACGTGATATAAATCATCTAAAATTGGATCTGCAACGGCAAATCCTGATTCAGGTGCTAATCCAAATTCTTTGGAAACTGTGCGAATGACATTGGCAATGCTTACATTGTCTTCAAGTTGAAGTGGTCGGATCTGAAACATAATCATCGAAAAACAAAAAGATGGATTGTTTATAGACTGATCCTATAAAAAAATCCATCTCTAAGTTTAAAATTACTCAAGCAAAAAATTACTTTAATTCGCTTGAACTTTTACCCAGTTCACGACGTGCAACGATTAATTGTTGAATTTGCTGTGTGCCTTCAAATATATCGAGGATTTTTGAATCACGTGCCCATTTTTCTAATAATTCATCTTCGCTATAGCCGACAGCCGCTGCGAGTTCTACACACTTTAACGTGATTTCATTACCTACACGGCCTGCTTTTGCTTTAGCGATGGATGCTTCACGTGAGTTTGGTTTTTTGTTGTCGGCCATCCATGCGGCTTTGAGCATGAGGAGACGTGCTGCTTCCCAGTCTGCTTCCATTCGATATATTTGTGCAGCAATATTCGAGCTTTGTAAGATCGGTGTTGAATACTGCTCATCTAATTCATCTTTAAAGATTTCTTTAATTCGCTCTAAAGATGCCTTGGCACAGCCAATAGCCATCGCGGCAACGAGTGGGCGAGTATTATCAAAAGTTTCCATAACCCCAGCAAAACCCTTTGCTACATCAATTTCAGCATTGCCTAATAAGTTTGCAGCAGGGACACGACAATCTACAAAGCTAATGGCAGCCGTATCAGAAGCTTTAATACCCAATTTATGTTCTAGGCGTTCTACAGTCATGCCCAGCGTACCTTTTTCAACAACAAAGGATTTAATCGCTGCACGGCCTAATTTTTTATCTAGCGTTGCCCAAACCACCACGGAATCAGCACGCTCACCCGAGGTGACAAAGATTTTTTCCCCATTGAGAATGTATTCATCGCCATCTTTCGTCGCTGTTGTCCGAATAGCAGCAGAATCAGAGCCGCAATTGGGTTCTGTAATGGCCATAGCGGCCCAAGTTCCTTTTAAGCGTTCTAGTTGTTCATCATTGGCTACTGCTGCAATAGCCGAATTTCCAAGCCCTTGTCGAGGCATACTGAGCAACAGGCCTGTATCTCCATAGCACATCTCGATGATACTGAGGGCTGTCGACATATTGACACCGTTTTTATTACCAGTGTCTGTGTCACCACGTTTATTGACGGCAGCACCTGCATTCATGCCATCTCCGCCATCATTCATACCGTCGACGAGGGAAGATAACATGTCTAACTCTTTAGGATAGGCATGTTCGGCTTTGTCATATTTACGTGAAATAGGACGTAGAACATTTAATGCGACTTCATGGGCTTGGTCGATCAGCAATTTAAATTTTTTCGGATTTTGTAAGTTCATGGACATTTCCTTGTTTTTATTTTGCTGAATTAAGCATGCAAGCCAGATTGAAGAATCGCTGTGGCACGTAAGTCTCGATACCAACGTTCTACGGGATGTTCTTTGGTAAAGCCGTGACCACCTAATATTTGCACGCCATCGGTCCCAATTTTCATCGATTTTTCAGCACATAGCACGCGAGCTAAATAGGCTTCACGATGAAAAGGCTTGCCGGCTTCGGCTAGGCTTGCTGCATTGAGGATGAGCATATGCATGGCATCAATTTCGATTGCCATATCTGCAATCATAAATGCCACACTTTGACGGTGCGAAATTGGCTCTCCAAAAGCTGTACGTTCGTTTGCATATTGAATGCAATATTTTTTGACTGCAGTTGCGGTGCCAACAGCCATGGCACACCACATTAAGTTGCCAAGATCGATAAATGAGGTGTAATTGAAATCTTGATCTCCTAAGCGTTGGGCAGGGGTCTGATCAAATTTTAAAGTTACCGTTTCAGTGGCTTTCAAACCCATAGCAGGTGTTTTTTTTGCGCTAATGCTCTGGTCGCGTTGCACAATAAAAACTTCAGGCTGTCCATTGAGCATGGCACTCACTAACAGCACATCTGCCTGTTCGCCTAGAAGGACTAAGGTTTTCTCCCCACTGATTTTATACTGCTGGCTATCAGCAATCGCGTGAGTTTTAAGTTGATAGGGATTAAATGCCGCTGTTGCCTCTTGAACCGCAAAGCTTGCACGTAGGGCTGAATCATCTGCAAATGCCGCTAAGTAGGTTGCTTGAACAGATTCGGAACCCCATTGGGTAATGGCGTTGATACAGCTAAACGTCGACAGTAAACCTGCTGTTAAACTAAAGTCACCTTCAGCCAATTGTTCAGCAATTAAGATATTGCTAATGATATTTTTTTCTGCCGCGACGCCACCCAAATCTTCAGGTAAGGCATAATAATTTAGACCTAGATCTTGGATATGTTGCCATAACGCTTCAGGAAATCTTTCCTCTTGATCGGCTTGATGAGCAAGTGGATACAAGACTTCTGTGGCAAACTGCTGCATCGCATCAGCAGTCATTTGTTGTTCTTCAGTCAGGTTTAAATCAAATAATGATTTTTGTTGATTAGGCAAACGTTGCTTATGCACATCTTTGTTGGTCTGAAATGCTTTTTGCGTCTGGCTCAGGGTTTTAAAACCAGCTTTTGAGCTTTGATACAAAGATTTTTCAACAAATTTGCGCAGTTTAAACTGATCGAGTACATCACTTCCGGCAATTTTAGTTAAAAGTGAGAGTCCAAATCCTTGTGCCTTGTTTACCATATTGGTCATTGTTGTTTTCCATTTGCGTTGTTCTTATTTAATGCTGACATGCCAAAGATAGAAAAACCATGTCATAAATGACATGCATGATTGTCAAAGATAAACGGCGCGCTTAGGCGATTTTTGATAGCTAAATGATTAATTAAGAATGAAAAAGTAAAAAATCTAAAACGGTTTGTTATTTTAAAATTGACTTGGCTGACATTTGAGTCAGCCAAGTTTTAAGGTCTGTATTGAATGATTATTGATATTTTTGAATCATACGACGAACATTGGTTTTTGCTTCAATGACGGTCATAAAGGTATATGCACCGATAAATTTACGGCTAATAAACATAAACTCTTTAGGTGGAACTGAGAAATAGCGAGATGCCATCGATTTTGACGCTTGTTGCATCACACGGCTATGTAATTGGCTTTTTTTCCAGTCATAGCGTTGTTGTTCGTCCATAACACCAGCAGGGATGTTTGGGTTATTTTCAGTGCTACTAAATGCCTCTGTCGCTAACAAAAAGACTTTAGCCATATCAGGTTTAATACTTTGTGGAATACCATCAAAGAACTCATAACCTGTCATCGCTTTGACCATTTGCTCAGAGCTGTGATGGTAACCCGCGGTAATCAAATTACGCGCAACGCCTAATAGATGCTCATCAAACTGACGGATCGCACCAAAGTCGAGGAGTACGATTTTATCTGGTACATCCGCACCATTGCCCAAACGCACCAAATAGTTTCCGAAGTTAGGGTCGGTTTGCATTTCACCCCATTCAAAAATTTCGCGTACGGCAATTTCAAGTGATGCTTCACCTAAGGCGTTACGGCGCTCTTGAGGAAGTGACAGCATTACTGGGCTGTTAATCGGTACACCACGTTCAAAAGTCATACACAGTACTTGAGGTGTTGAATAACTTTCAATGATTTGCGGCACGATATAGCGTGGGTCTTCTTTTAAGCGTGCAGCAAAACGGCGAGTGGTGTCTGCTTCAATTTTATAATTTACTTCACGATGCATCATTTCACGAACTTCATCAAACCACTGATCAAATTCACGGGTTTGAGGAACCATTCGTGTCAGTTTGAGCATGTTTTTGAATAGATTCATATCTGAATCGATTGCATCTGCCACACCCGGATACTGGATTTTTAAAACCAGTTCTAAACCATCAGATTTACGTTTTGCACGATGAACTTGTGCCAAAGATGCTGTACCAAGCGGCTCATGATCAATCACGAGATCATCAAGTTTTGAGCCAAGTTGATTTTGTAATTGTACTTTGATGGCTGGCCATGCCAATGCGACTGTTTGATTGTTAAGGGTATTGAGGGCTTGGGTGATTTCTTCAGGTAGAAAATGTTCACCATACAACGCCATCATTTGCCCAATTTTTACAATTGAACCTTTTAATTTACCAATTTCTGCGACGAGATATTCAGCCTGATCTTTCATGGCTTTTTTACGCTTTTTCTCTTTTTCTTCTTCACTCGAAAAAATAGAAGTGGCGTTTGATGCTGCCCAACGAGTTCCCGCAAGTAGCGATGCCTTTGCGATAGATAAGCGTCGATCCATAGAAGACGTTTTCAAGTGTTTGAGCTTATCGTTCTGATCTGACATGTAAATTAAATCCTTTAATCAGCAATTCGCAGAAAAATACATTGTAGCTAATTTTAACGTTTCTTAACGTATTAAAATAGTTCAACTTACTGAATATGCAGTAAGCATTTGCAAACTTAAGCAAGATGCCACGTAGACAGGCACATTGGAAAAGAAAACTATAAACGATATTTGATTTTTACCGTATCGTTTTGCATCAATGCGGCTTTATGTTCTTCAATATGTTGATGAATAAGATGTTGGACAGATTCGTCTTTAAATCCGGCAGCATAACCTTTGACAATAATAATGCTCGGTAAGCTAAAAAATAGGGTACGTGCGTTTTCTAGACTCGCATCAGGGAAAACTTGATGTTCGATCAGCAGTTGCTGAAAAAATGCCTTTTCAGTTTGCACGTTTAAAGACTGAGTGTCTTCCCAATAGCTTTGACGCATAGCCATGAGGTTATTGTGCTTATAGCTCATTGGAGCTCCGCATTTAAAATTTAACTGTTTGTATGGGGATGATTTTAAGAAAATAAAGCTTAGGATCAAGTACAAATTGCTAAACAATTGAGCTTGAATTGGTTTTTATTCGTAATTTTCATCTAATTAGATTTTATAGAATGCTGAAAGGCATAAAGTACACATTTCATTTCAGCGAATGTATCAGACCTCATATATACGGTTATGAAATGCTTTCAAGCGGTGAATAATGCCGTATTTTTATTATAAATAGCATTAAAACAAGGTATCATAGGGCGTTTAAAAAATTATGAACTGGAGACGCCTTAAGTGGATCGACCGACTATTAGCCCTGAACATTTACAGGAAGCAGCTGAAAACCTATCTACAATTCGTGATTATATCCGCTTTGGGGTAACAGCTTTACGTCAATATGATGCCCACTTAGGACAAGGTACAGAAGACTATTTTGCTGAAAGCTCAGCATTGGTTTTACAAACGTTATCTCTAGATTGGAATGCAGATGCGGAAATCTTAGATGCGAAATTATTGCCAAGTGAAGTTGCAGAATTTTTAGCATTGTTAGAACGTCGTATTAATGAAAAAGTTCCGACGTCTTATTTACTAAACTTGTCATATTTCTTTGGTAAGCCATTTTATGTCGATGAACGTGTACTAATTCCACGTTCTCCAATTGCAGAGTTAATTGAAAACCGTTTTGCACCTTATTGTTTAGGCGAAAATGGCGAGATGGGTGCTGCAGTTAATAATCTACCTGAAAATGCCAATCCAAAAACTCCTCAGCGCATTTTAGATATGTGTACGGGTTCGGGTTGTATCGCGATTGCCTTAGCTTATGCATTCCCAGACGCTGAAGTTGATGCAACAGATTTATCTAAAGATGCACTTGAAGTGGCACAAATTAACTGTGAACACCACAATAAACAATATCAAGTGGCATTACTCGAGTCTGATTTATTTGCCAAAATTCCAGCAGAAAATCAATATGATTTGATCGTGTCGAATCCACCATATGTGGATGCTGAAGACATGGCAGATTTACCAGAAGAATTCCACCATGAACCTGAAATGGCGCTTGCTGCGGGTCAAGATGGTTTGGATCTTGTACGTAAAATGTTGGCACAAGCTGCAGATTACCTGACTGAAGATGGCTTAATTGTGATCGAAGTGGGTAACTCTGAATGGGCAATGCGTCAAAACTTCAATACCGTTGATTTTTACTGGTTACAGTTCCAAAAAGGCGGTACAGGTATCTTTGCATTGACTGCTGCTCAATGCCGCGAATACCGAGATTTATTCATTCAATCTGTTCAAGCATAAGGAGTCGTTTGACATGGCAGGTAATAGTATAGGGCAACTCTTCCGTGTAACGACTTGTGGTGAATCTCATGGCGTTGGTTTGATGGCCATTGTGGATGGGGTTCCACCGGGTATTGAACTGACTGAAGCCGATTTGCAAAAGGATCTGGATCGTCGTAAGCCGGGCACATCTAAGTTTGCGACTCAGCGTAAAGAACCCGATGAAGTTGAAATTATTTCAGGCGTATTTGAAGGCAAAACAACCGGTACATCGATTGGTCTATTGATCCGTAACACAGATCAAAAATCAAAAGATTATGGCAACATCGCGCAAACCTTCCGTCCGGGTCATGCAGACTATACGTATACACATAAGTATGGTTTTCGTGATTACCGTGGTGGTGGCCGTTCGAGTGCTCGTGAAACTGCGATGCGTGTTGCTGCGGGTGCGATTGCTAAAAAATTCTTGTTTGAGAAATTCGGCATAGAAATTCGTGGTCATGTAACCCAAATTGGTACCGAAAAAGCAGAGAAATTGGACTGGAATGAAGTTCCGAATAACCCATTTTTCTGTGGTGATGCAGATGCCGTCCCACGTTTCGAAGCTCTCGTAACGTCACTTCGTGAACAAGGAACGAGCTGTGGCGCCAAACTGGAAATTATTGCGACGCAAGTGCCAGTCGGTTGGGGCGAGCCTGTATTTGATCGTTTAGATGCAGATATTGCACATGCCATGATGTCCATCAATGCTGTAAAAGGTGTGGAAATTGGTGATGGCTTTGGCGTTGCTGAGCAGTTTGGTCATGAAACCCGTGATGAGTTAACTACGGATGGTTTCTTGGCAAACCATGCAGGCGGCATTTTGGGTGGTATTTCGAGTGGTCAGGATATTCGTGTTGCGATCGCCTTGAAACCAACAGCTTCCATTACTACGCCGGGTAAAACCATCACGATTAATCGTGAAGATACAGATGTGTTGACCAAAGGTCGCCATGATCCTTGTGTCGGTGTTCGTGCGACACCAATTGCAGAGGCGATGTTGGCAATTGTGCTTATGGATCACTTCATGCGTAACCGCGCACAAAATGCGGATGTAGTCGCACCATTTGCCCCAATTGAACCCAAGTGAGGAAACAAAGCGCTGCTTTGTTCCGAACGCGGTTGGTGAGTAGCGTTAGCGAGTCACAGTAGATAAATAACAAAGCGTTGCTTTGTTCCGAACGCGGTTAGTGAATAGCGTTAGCGAGTCACAGTGGATAAATAACAAAGCGTTGCTTTGTTCCGAACGCGGTTAGTGAATAGCTTTAGCAAGTCACAGTGTATAAATAACAAAGCGTTGCTTTGTTCCGAACGCGGTTGGTGAGTAGCGTTAGCGAGTCACAGTGGATAAATAACAAAGCGCTGCTTTGTTCCGAACGCGGTTGGTGAATAGCTTTAGCAAGTCACACTGATGAGAAAATTGCATAAAAAAACCAGACAATTGTCTGGTTTTTTTATTTCGGTAAACTAGGCCTATGAAAATAAATAGCAAAAAAATATGAATATACGAAATGCTTTACTTGGTGATATTCAGCAGCTTGAAAGCTTAATGAATACAGCCTATCGGGAAAATCATCCCAAGAGTTGGACGACAGAACATCATATTGTTCGAGGAAATCGAATAAATGTGTCTCAACTCAGTCAACTCTTACAAAAAAGGGATTTTCATTTATATGTGATTGAGTCGGTACATGCGCAGATCATGGGGTGTATTGGTATTCAAATGCAGGGGAAGAGCTGTGAAATTGGTCATTTTGCAATTCATCCAAATGAGCAAGCTCAGGGCTTAGGAAAAAAAATTATTGCAATTTGCAGAACAGCAAGCGATGTTGATTGAACCCAATGTTGAAGAATTTGTGATGTATGTGATTGATCGGCGTTTAGAATTAATAAAATATTATCAACGACGTGGCTATAAGCTTACAGATGAAAATCAAGCCTATCCTCTTCATCTAGAGGTAGGTCAACCGATTTGTGAACTGACAATTAAACAATTAATTAAACGAATAAAATAAAGACCATGTGATGCATTTGATCAATTTATAAAGCGAGATGAATAAAAAATCCCCAAAAAACATACACTAACTTTTGGGATTTTGATTTTAGACTATTTGGGCTTAAGAGTAAGCACGTAAAAATAGTCGGTAGGCATCTGATGATTTTTGGTTTTTTAGCATATAGTGTGCGATTTCACCTTGGTTGGTATTCATAATCACCGCAATATCTTTTGCGTCACAGAATTGTTTAAGCACAGTATCTGGAATCATCACGGTATTAGAAGAATCAATCACATTTGAATTATCTAAGCGACGATAATTTGTTTGACCAATTGCAGGATAAGACAAAACTTTGCCGTCAATCACAAAAGATATTTCATTCATATCAAGCTGCTGTTGATCATAAGAGTGCAGTGAAAGCGCATACTCACCTTTGTTCTTTTGCCAATCAATTGCAAGTTCAGGACATTTTTGCCCAGCCTCACACAGTAATTGACCTCGAGTAATGGTTCGTTGGATCACTTTGCTGTTTTCAACGGTATTCACACCATTTAGCTTCAAGGTTCTTGTTTCAGGTTTATTTTTAGGTACGGTAATACAACCTGTGAGTAGTAGGAGTGTAAATCCTAGAACTAAATAATTTTTCATGTGTTTTTCCATGTTAGCGTTATTTTTATAAGCAATATTTATTTTGGCGCATATTCACACAGAAAAACAAAAAAGTAAAATACATCACACTTTTCTAGTTTTGTTTGAGCACTGCTTTGATATAAGTGGTCGATATTCAAATAAAAAATATTATTAAGTGATGTAAATCTTATTTCATTGAAATTTAGATAACTTAAGTAAGATCTGTGATTTTGCGCTATCAATCTGCTCGGGATTGGTTTGTCGAGACAATTGGTCACGTGGTTTTTCGCCTAAAAAATATTTGATCCGTTCAGCATTCGCACCCGATGGATGGGGAAGTCCTGCTAAAATCTGCTGATCTTTTAAATAGCCTAAGCTGCTTACATAATTTAAAACCTCATCTACACCTTTGCCTAGCGGAATATAAATTGCGTTCGGAAGCTGTTGAATCATAGGAATAAAATAATCATCAATATGTTGTTTTAATAATTCATTTTTCAACATTGCGGGCGTTGAGCCTGCATAATTTTTTCCATTGACCAAAATACATTGCTGTAAAACCGAACACATTTGCACCATATCTTGATGATTGCTAAATAGCTCTGCAGTGGTCTGTATGCCTAATTGATTCTGTAATCCAATATGATCTAGCAGTTGAGTTAAATTTTTACGAATAGGACCACTAAAAGCACCACTATTCTTGGCAAGTTTAAGTATGTTTTCCTCAGATAATTGCTGCTCTACGCCGTCCTTCGCTGCAATTAATGCATTACGCCATTGTTGTTGGCCTGGGCAGATGCCGACGATGACCACTTTTGCATCATGATTTATGGCCTCGAATGGTGCATAAAAACTTTGAACAGGTCCCAGAGTCTTAAGAAGGAGTAAATCACTTTGGGTTAATTCTTCAATAGAATGTGTTTTGATCACAGATGCAAAGCGAGAGAAAAGCGTATAATCCGACATAAAACTTCAATCTTTCTAGATATAAATTTCATTTAATATTTTAAACCTTTATTTTAAAGATGAAGTATTTAGGTTTAGAAAAAATGATTTTAAATTTATAACCTAACAACTTAAATCGATATAAAAATAATATTTAACAATATTGACCCAAACAGGACTTGAGATTTGGTACAAATATTGCTCATATCTAACTAAGGCAATACCAAGATGAATGCCGAATAAAAACGAATGGATGATTGCAGGAGAGAAGCACAGATCGTGCTCGCCGAAGGAGCAAGTTCCCCCAGGAAACTCTCAGGCAAAAGGACTGTAATCATATAAAAAATCTGGAGAGAAGTAGGCCGGATCTACTCACCGAAGGGGAAGGTTCACATTGCTTCGCAAGGAACCAAAGCTCTCAGGTACCAATGACAGATGGGGCGAGCATAGGAAATATAATTTCCAAGGAGCCTATATGTGTCATATTGTTGTGATTGGTGCAGGTATTACTGGGGTAACGACAGCTTACGAACTCGGATTACTCGGTTATCGTGTCACTGTGGTCGATAAACATCTTTATCCTGCGATGGAAACGTCGTTTGCCAATGGTGGTCAATTATCAGCGTGTAATGCTGAGGTGTGGAACCAAAAAGCAACGGTGGTGAAAGGCATCAAATGGATGTCGCAAAAATCGGCACCATTATTATTAAATCCAAGTTTTAACCTACATAAATATTCATGGCTCTTTGAGTTTATGGGGCATATTAAAGATTATCGTGAAAATACCCATGAGACAGTGCGTCTAGCGTTGATGGCACGTCAGCGCTTATTTGAAATAGCTGAGCATGAAAACTTACAGTTTGATTTAGAAAAACGCGGCATTTTACATTTCTTTCATAATCAACATGATTATGAGGTGGCGACTCAAGTTAATAATATGCTCTGTGAGGGTGGCTTAGAGCGTCATCCTGTGACATTAGCTGAAATCCGTGACATTGAGCCTAGTCTGACAGGTGAATACTATGGTGGATTGTATTGCCCAGGGGACGCCACGGGCGACATCCATAAATTTACGACGCAGCTTGCCAAAGCAACAGAACGCTTTGATGTGAAATATATGTGGGGCTTTGAGGTGACTGACTTTGAACATCATGCAAAAGGTGTCAATGTTCAGTTAAAAGCCAGTGATGAAAATATGGAACATCCTGATGCAAATACCTTACTTGAGGCAGATGCTGTGGTGGTCTGTGGTGGTGTAGGCAGTTATGAACTTGCGCATAAACTCGGTGACCGTGTAAATGTCTATCCAGTCAAAGGATATTCAATTACCATAAACTTAAATGATGAACAAAGTCAGACCAATGCGCCTTGGGTGAGTCTGTTGGATGAAAGTGCCAAAATTGTGACTTCACGCTTAGGTGCAAATCGACTACGTGTTGCAGGCACGGCAGAGTTTAATGGCTATAACCGAGACATTCGTGCAGATCGCATTCAGCCCTTAATTGATTGGTCGAATCGTAACTTTAATCTATCAACAGAACATGTGGTGCCATGGGCGGGTTTACGACCAATGATGCCCAATATGATGCCTGTAGTACATGCAGGTAAGCGAGATCATATTTTCTATAATACAGGGCATGGTCACCTTGGATGGACCTTGTCTGCGGCAACAGCTGCAATGATTAGCCAGCAAGTGCAGCAAACACATCCGATTTAACTGACATATTTTAGACATCAAAAAAGCCTCAATGTTGAGGCTTTTTTGTATTTTTCTAAGTCATTCGAATTTGATCTTAATCATATAAACGATAAATCCCTGCAAAACGTTCACAGCCTTTTTGTTCAGTTTTTACTGAGAGTAAGGCTTTACTGTAATTGAACTGATATTTGCAGTCGTGTTCATTATCGGTGATTTGATTTTTTTGTTCGGGTGTTGTGTAAGCTAAAAATGGGATGGTTTGTGTTTCGACTCGATTGTTAGGATTACGATAGGCAATGCCTTCAATTTTGATGCTGTCTTTGCCCAGTTGATGTACCTTTAAATGTACAGGTGATGTCGCAAAATGACCATTTTCAAATTTCAGATAATGCTGCGTTAAACTTTGGTTCATCGAGGTGTAGATATTCAAATCTTCATGGCGAAGCTCAAATTGTTGTTTAAAACACTCCAAGTTTTTGCATTGCTGAACTCGGCTATACCATAATTTTTGCGTATCTATCAGTAAGCGTATTGGGGCATCGGTAATCAACTGCGCTGTTAAAAAAAGCCCATCTAGCTTTTCACGTTGTTCTTCAAAACCGTTAGAACAGTAATTTTTTTTTGCCTGAGTATTGGCCTGATCACAGTCTATCTTTTCTGCATGCGTAAACATCGCTAGGCTAGAACCTATTAGCAGAACCAGTCCGAATTTTTTGATGATATTTATTTCAGTTTTCAACAGCATGATCGCTTATACTTTCACTATGTTGCGCTTGCCCACACTATAGCGAAATAGAAAGCGTGAATACAAGATTTCAATCATTATTTTCTCAAGGAACTCAAGCATGATAGCTCAAATTCGTATCGGTCAGGGCATGGATGTGCATGCATTTGAAGAAGGTGACTTTGTAACGCTTGCTGGTGTTCAAATTCCACATACACATGGACTCAAAGCACATTCAGATGGTGATGTGGTATTGCATGCGCTTTGTGATGCATTATTAGGAGCTTTGGCACTTGGAGATATTGGTCAGCATTTTCCAGATACAGATCCAAAATTTAAAGGTGCCGATAGTCGAGTACTTTTAAAACACGTCTACCAACTGATTTTAGATCGTGGATATGTACTTAATAATGCTGATATTACCGTGGCTTGTGAGCGCCCTAAACTAGCAAAACATAATTTAGAAATGCGTCAAAGTATCGCAGATGTTATGGATGTTGAAGTTACACAAATTAGCATCAAAGCGACCACCACCGAAAAATTAGGGTTTACTGGTCGCCAAGAAGGTATTCTTTCTACTGCAACAGTACTGATTTCTCACGCAAAATGATCTGGATGGATCAGTGCATGTTGTAAATCTTGAGTTGCTTTACGGCCTTGAAGTTGTAAGGCAACCGCATGGATTAAACCTGTCCATGTTTCATTGGGTTCCCAAATTTGATGCATCAAATCTTGAGCCTTTGGCATATCAACATCCATATAGTATTGACGATATAAATACATCAAACTGCTGACACGGAAGTTTTTTGCACAGTGTAGCCAAACCGTTTGACCTTGAACCAAATGGTCAATCATATCGAGTACTAAAAGGCATTGATCATCTGAAGGGGTATCCCAAGAGATTGGAACTTGGATGTAGTTCAGGCCTAGATCTAGGCAAATGCGGTCTTCATGCTCGATATGATTGGATGCATCAGTCAGTGCTAAATTAATAACCGTTGAAACACCATATTCTTTGATCGTTTGAAGCTCAGAAGGAGATGGTTGACCGGACGTTAATAAGTGTTCATGTATATATTGGAAGTTTTCAATGTGACTTAACGCATTTTCGATTTCATTCATCTGACAAATAATCCTTCAAAGTAAAACGCCATCTCGAAGATGGCGTTTTTCATTCACTTAGCGTGTCGGTAACACGTCTTTAAGTGCTTCATGCATCTCTAACAAGACTTTTTCAGTCGTATCCCAATCGATACAGCCATCAGTCACTGATTTACCATATTCGAGGTCACATAAGTTGGCAGGAATATCCTGACGACCACCTTTTAAGTGACTTTCTACCATAATACCCACGATTGACTTGTTTCCGTCAAGGATTTGTTCAGTAATATTTTTCAGAACAAGGGGTTGTAGGTACGGGTCTTTGTTTGAGTTTGCATGACTGGTATCAATCATGATTTTGCCACTAACTTTTGCTTTGGCTAATGCCGCTTCGGCATCTGCAACAGAACCTGCGTCGTAGTTTGGTTTACCGTTACCGCCACGAAGTACAACGTGTGCATAAGGGTTACCACTGGTACGAATAACTGAAACTTGACCTTGGTCGCTTAAGCCCAAGAAGCTATGACCATGTTTAACAGATTGCATGGCATTGGTCGCAACGGTTAAACCGCCATCTGTACCATTTTTAAAGCCAACTGGTGAAGAAAGGCCAGAAGACATTTCACGATGTGTTTGGCTTTCAGTGGTACGCGCACCAATCGCTGACCAAGAAATAAGATCTTGGTAGTACTGTGGTGAGTTTGGATCGAGCGCTTCAGTTGCACAAGGCAAACCTTTTTCATTCAATTCAAGTAAAAGTTTACGACCAATACGTAAGCCTTTTTCGATGTTGAAAGAGTCGTTCATGTCTGGGTCATTAATTAGACCTTTCCAACCCACAGTGGTACGTGGTTTTTCAAAATACACTCGCATCACGACATAGATCGTATCTTGGATTTTGTCACTTAAAACTTTTAAACGGTCAGCATAATCATGTGCAGCGACTGTGTCGTGAATTGAACATGGACCAATGACAACAAAAAGACGTTTGTCATTTCCATCTAAAATATTACGTACAGTTTCACGGCCCTTAAGGACTGTTTGATAGGCAGTTTCAGTCAGAGGTAGCTCTTTTTTTAGTTCTGCAGGAGTAACAAGAGGCTGAATGCTTTTTACATTCACGTCATCAATGTCGTTTTGGGTAATAGAATTTGACTGTAAAGTATTCATTGCCGTCACTGGTTTGATTATACAAAAGGTTGTTTCGTGAGCCGAATATAACATGAATATAGCATGCAAATGTTATAAAAAAGATCAATAAGTCTCTGAAAAAAAAGTGATGAATCGGGCAGTTAATTTAAACCTGCTGACTATTCACCGTCGGTGCGATCAACATTGCAGTTGTTGGTTTTTCAACAGGTTTTGATTTTACTGGATTAATGATGAAATTCATGCCTAAAACAAACAAGGTAATGCCTAAGACTTTACGAATCACTTTTTCTGGTAAACGTGAGCTGATCAAAGTTCCGACAACAATCGCTGGAATAGAACCAACCAATAACCAACCCAATAAATGAAAATCGACATTACCTGAGCTCATATGACCCAAGCCTGCAACCAGTGTAAGAAGCACGGCATGTACGACGTCAGAGCCGATAATACGAATCATCGGTAAGTTCGGGAACATAAGCACCAAAGCCATAATACCGAAGGCACCTGCACCAACAGACGATAGGGTAACGAATACGCCTAAAATAATCCCCATGATGATGATATATGCACGCTTATTTTTAGCTTGGAAATTGATACGTTCAAGATCCGCACTCATATCATCCAACTGATCAGTTTTTCGAAATTTATTAAAGAATTTTTCGATATGACCACGGAAAATAATTGAGATCCCAGTAATCGTCAGCATAAAACCCAAAAACATGGTTAATACCGTTTTGTAATGTGTCGATTGGCTCAGATAGTTTTCCAGTACCCAATGGGTCGCAAAAGACGCAGGGATACTGCCGACTGCAAGCCAAATAACAATGGTCCATACAATATTCATTTTACGTGCATGAACTAAAGAACCACAAAATTTTGAAATTGCGGCATATAGTAGGTCTGTGCCGATCGCAATATGGGGTTCAATTTTATACAGGCTGATCAGGATCGGGGTCATCAATGAACCACCGCCAACGCCGGTAATACCTACGCAGAAACCTACAATTACACCTGCCAGAATGAACTCTAAAGGACCGACCATCGCTGAATGCCAAATATCAAAAAACGTGCATATCTTATGACTAATTGATATAAGTCGTTGTCTCGATTAGTGATTTGCTTGTGAAAAAAATAGATAAAGAGTGGTTTTAATTTGGAAAATAATGGATTTTAAATAAGCTAAGTTATTGATTGTAGTTTTTGCAAGTGGTTGATAGCTCAAATGGAGATTATGCTGCAGTGAAATCATGTATTTAGAATATAAGGTGATGACTATCTGAAATGCATCTCTAATACCAAAAAACGCACCGTAGGTTTATTTTCCTAGTCTTTAATTAGTTATTTATCGATATATGCGACTGTGAACTTAAAGTCCATTCCTGCAAAATCTATACTCCTTAAAAAGATAAGGTTTCGCCATTATTCCAATATGAGTAGAAGGACACTGACCAGACATTTTAAACATGCGACAGGACTACCTATTGTCACTTGGTTAAACAATGAAAGACTGCGATATGCGGCTGAATTGCTTGAAGTGACAGATTATTCGATTGATAAAATTGCGGAAAGCGCAGGTTTTAATACCGCAGTGCTATTTCGTAAATTGTTTAAGAATAAATACGGTACAAATCCGAACCATTGGCGGAAAAATTTTAATCAGCAGCTAAATAGCAGTGATGAATATTCCTAAAATGTTGAATTAAAGACGTGCAGCTTTTTTTTGGAAATCTATTAACTTTGTGAAGGACTCGTATAGAATCTATAGCTAAAGAACATTGAGTTAAAAGGACAGACTTTTGCAAAATCGGAAACTGAAAATTGGCATCGTGGTTGGGGAAGTATCCGGGGATACATTAGGCGCCAAGCTTATCCGCAGTTTTCGAGAGCAAGGGATTGATGCGGAATTTGAAGGCATCGGCGGTCCGCAAATGATTGCAGAAGGTTTTAATAGCTATTATCCGATGGATATTTTATCGGTAATGGGGATTGTTGAGGTCTTAAAAGATATTAAAAAACTCTTTGCTGTACGCGATGGTCTGGTTGAAAAATGGACTGAAAATCCTGTCGATGTTTTTGTGGGGATTGATGCGCCGGATTTTAATTTGCGTTTATCTAAGAGCTTAAAGCAAAAACAGCTACCAATTAAAACAGTACAATATGTTAGCCCTTCAGTGTGGGCGTGGCGTCAAGGGCGTGTACATGGCATTAAAGCAAGTATTGATTTAGTCCTTTGCTTATTTCCATTTGAAAAAGCGTTTTTCCAAAAATGGCAAGTTCCGGCTGCATTTGTCGGACACCCATTGGCAAGTCAGTTGCCTTTAGATAATCCACTCGTTGCGGCTAAACACGAGTTAGGCTTAGATGAGCATCAAAAACACATTGCATTACTTCCGGGCAGCCGTCGCGGGGAAATTGAGCGCTTAGGGCCTTTGGTGCTGTCTGCCGCACAGATTTTGACGGAGCAGCATCCAGACTATGTATTCCTGATTCCTGCAATTAATGATGCACGTAAACAGCAAATCGAAGTGTTGCTCAAGCAGTTTCCTGAAGCATTACAAGCCAAAGTTCGCTTGATGGAAAACACCGATACCGAATCTAAAATTGGCCGTCTGGTGATGAACGCATCGAATATTGTCGCTTTGGCTTCGGGTACAGCGACTTTAGAAGCGATGCTTTTACACCGTCCAATGGTGACCTTTTATAAGTTAAATTGGCTGACCTATCATGTGGTGAAATTGCTGATCAAAATTCCGTATTATTCATTGCCAAATATTATTGCGGGCAAAAAGGTGATTCAGGAACTCATCCAACATGATGCAACGCCTGAAAAATTAGCAGCAGAAATTGAAAGCTTGATGGATGTTGAAAAATCGCAAATTCAAGTGATGCAGCACATCACCATGCATAAACAACTGCTTTCAGGTAACAGTGAAAACCCTGTGGAAGCGATTTTAAAGCTTTTAGATTAAACCTCTAAGGTGACTCAGTTTTTGCGAGTTGATGCTGCTGTCGATACTGGCTCGGTGTTAGATCATAAAACTTTTTAAAAGTTTGGCTAAATGCTGTTTCAGATGAGTAACCGATACGATGGGCAATTTGCTGAATAGTCAGTTGCCCCATTTGTAAGTGCTGTGTCGCCAGTCGCAAACGATGTTGCTGCAAATAGGCGAGTGGAGATTCACCGAGCATTTGAGTGAATAAACTGGCAAATTTAGAACGTGACATGCAACATTGTTCTGCCAAGCTTTCGACGGTCCAAGCATGCTGTGGTTGTTCATGAATCGCGGCCAAAGCGTTGGATAATTCAGGATGACTTAAGGCATGCAACCAACTGCTTGAATCTGACAAGGCTGCAATATAATCACGCACACATTCGATAAATAAAATACTCACCAAATGATCCAAAATTTTGTCGCGGCCTGGACGGATCTGATTCGCTTCAACGGCCAGAAAATGTAAGCCAATTTGCAACCATTCAGGTGCGGTACTGCTCATGATGTGTGGTGTGTGTAATAGCGTGGGGAGTGCATTCACTAAAGGCTTTGCCATAATGCTGTCGACATGTCCACGGATCGCGAGTACAAATAATTCTTCTGCTTCATGAGATTCGGCAGAATTTAATTCAATGGTTTTATTTCGTTGCTCTTGAAACAGTGGTGTGATGTTCACTGATTCGACCAAGATATCAGACTGTATAGATTTGCAGTGGTGGTTTTGCCCTGACGGAATAAGGCAAAGATCGCCAGCTTCAAGCAAAACCTGCTCTTGATCTATATGCACAACACACTGACCTTGAATCACCACATACGCAACCATGGCATTGTGATCTTGAAAATGAAAAGCCCAAGGATGCTTTGATCTCAAATAAATATATTCAGATCGGTGGAGATGAATATCATCAAAAATTTTACTTAAAGCATCCATATTTCAAATATTTACTCATATTAATTTTGTATTTATAGATGGTCACTATGTGTTTAAAGGTCAACATTTATCCTTAAATGCCAAAGACGATCGCATATTTTTTTTGGACGCTTAAAACTGTTCTGGCTGCCCATATTTTACGAATATAAACACAGAAGAAGTAATTAGGGAAGTCTAGCGCATGAATGCACCAGTAAAATTAAATGAACAGCAGCTCGCTCAGTTAGAAAGCAAAATCGGTAGTGTTTTAGATAAAAAACGTTATGGTTGGCTATTGAGTCCAGGTTTACCTGTCATTGGTATGGGGATCTTGGCGGGTTATCATTTTGGTCCAAAACCGACAAAAAAACTATTTGCCATGGGCGGGCCGCTTCTATTGCATGTCATTATTCCTGCACTGGATGCACTGATCGGTGATGATGCCAATAACCCGACAGATGATGACATTAAAGTTTTAGTAAATGATCCTTATTATGATCGTATCGTCAAATTATTTATTCTACTGCAAATGGCAGCGAATGCTTTTGCTGGCTATGTGGTTACCCGTAAAGATGTTTCAATATTAGATCAAGTTCTACTTGGGATTTCGATGGGTGCAATTAATGGCGTCGGTGTAAATACAGCACATGAACTCTGCCATCGACCACATAAAAAAGACCATTACTGGGCACATGCGACGCTCGCACCATTAGGTTATAGCCATTTCCGTATAGAACATCCATATGGACACCATAAACGTGCGGCAACTCCTGAAGATCCTGCATCTTCAAAAATGGGCGAAACCTTTTATGAGTTTTGGCCACGCACTGTATTTGGTGGAATTAAATCGGCGGTGCAGATTGAGAAACAACGTTTAAAACGTAAAGGTTTAAGTTTCTTTTCGAAGGAAAATGAACTGTTTCATGGTTGGGCGATGAGTGCAGGTTTTCATGCCTCGATGCTGAAAATGTTTGGTAAAGGCGTGACACCGTATTTAGTTACACAGGCCTTTTATGGAATCAGCCTTTTTGAAATTATTAATTATATTGAACATTATGGCCTGAAGCGTGAGCAAAAACCGGATGGAAGCTATGCGCGCACCATGCCTGAACATAGTTGGAATAACAATAATATTGTGACCAATCTATTTTTGTATCAATTACAGCGACATTCAGACCATCATGCATATCCGACTCGTCCATTTCAGGCTTTAAGACATTTTGATGAAGCGCCAGAGTTGCCTAGCGGCTATGCCACTATGCTAATTCCTGCTTTAGTACCCTCTATTTGGTTTAAGATGATGGATAAACGTGTCTATGATCACTACCAAGGCGATTTAACTAAAGCCAATATTCATCCTAAACGTCGTGCAAGTATTTTTAAAAAGTTTGCAATTTCAGACATTTAAATCGAATACCTGATAAGAAGAATCCCAAGCTTGTTTGCTTGGGATTTTTTATTGTGCGTATTATTAACCGATGCTACGCAGTAACATCAGAAGCGCACGTTGATTCAAATAAAAGAACGATACACGGTAACGTCATCCGCAATTGTTTGAGACAGGACTAATTGTAATCAAAAATGTTTCTGCGATTCTTTGAATAATTTGCCGCTAGTGAACTATTTTTACGGTGAGGAGCAATGCTCCGCAAGATTGTTTCCTTATGAAGCACGCTTCTCATTTTGCCGAATAAGAAACAACGCTTCGTAAGAGTATCTCCAGCCGAAGGCTAATACCTTTATTCAATCCTTAGATGTAAGACTCCGTCGCATAGACTTAAAAATCATTTTTAAAATGTAAAATTAATTCTACGTGCGTAACATCATTTAAAATCCCAAATTTTCTGTTTGAAACTTAGTCATTTCTTAAGACCACCAATAGCGCAAAATGTGGAAAAAAATCGGTGCAGAAAAGCAGATTGAATCAATTCGGTCGAGCATGCCACCATGGCCTTGGATAAGTTGTCCCCAGTCTTTTACACCACGATCGCGTTTAATGGCTGACATGACAAGACCACCAAAGAAGCCAAATATGCAAACAATAAATCCAATACATGCAGCCTGTAGATAGCTAAAGGGTGTAAGCCATGACATAGCAACACCTAATGCAGTGGCTAAAGCAATGCCTCCGATTAATCCTTCTACGGTCTTAGATGGTGAAAGTATCGGTGCGACTTTGTGCTTTCCAAATAGCTTGCCACAGACATATTGCAAGACATCGGAGGCTTGTACCACCATGATCAGCCAGATTGCTAGCCAAATTTTTTCACCCTCAAATCCGGGAAGTTTGAGGTTTAATAGCGCAGGCACATGCGAAATACAGAATACGCTGATCATCAGACCCCATTGAATTTTTGAACTGCGCTCTAAAAATCGCGTGGTATCTTCGGCTTTGAGTGTAGCGATAGGGATAAGAAGAAATACATACAGCGGAATAAAAATCGAATATAGCCCGTACCAGTCGATATACACCAAGTAATACTGGTAAGGGATGACAAAATAAAAAGCGATCAATAAAGGAAGATAATCACCGCGACGGGTTGGAAGTAAGCTGATAAATTCACGTAAAGCAAAGAGTGAAATCAACGCAAACAGGATCACAAAGGCAATTTTGCCTAATGAAATTGCTACACCAAGTACCAACAACATGACCCACCATGCATTGATCCGCGCATTTAAATTGTCGATGACCGGTGCCGGCGCATAACCCGCTTTAAATTTTAGTATTGAGCCAATGGTTGAGGCAATAATCAAAATAACCGCAAAGATACCAAACAATACATAGGTCATTTGCGCATTGGTGAATTCCATTATTGATACTCCAATGCTTTTAATTTGAGTAATTCGTCCTGAGCGTAGTTTAAAAACTCAGTTTTACTCTGTTCATTATGGGCTTCTAAAGGTTTGCCAAAAATAACGGTAGATAATAATGGCAATGGTATAAGCGCGCCTTTAGGCATGACACGTTTTAAATTAGAGATCCATACCGGTACGATTTCAACATCAGGAAATTGATTTTTGAGATGAAATAAGCCGCTTTTAAAGGCTAATAATTCAACGTCATCATTTAAATTTCGAGTACCCTCAGGAAAGAAAATAATCGAGTCACCTTGAGCTAATACGGTTTTGATCGGTTCTAAGGGGTCTTGATTTTGCTCTCGATTTCGCTGAATAGTGACGCCAGTAAACGTGTCTTGAATGAGAAAACGTCGAAAGCCATCTTTTAACCAATAATCCGAAGCCGCTACAGGACGGGTCCTCCGTCTGAGATCTGTCGGCAGTGATGACCAAAGTAAAATAAAGTCGATATGGCTATTATGATTTGCATAATAAATACGCTGTTTCATAACCGGTTTGCACCCGACCCAGAGACTCCGCGCACCCGTGAGCAGCCGCGCACCACGACGAGTGAGAAAGGCAATATAGCGAGCAATTGAACGGCTTAAAAAATTACCTTTCATTGGTGAGTGAGCATTCCCTGAAGTGTCTAATGGATTTGGCATGGTTTCAAATTATTGTGAATTATTTATACAGTAAAAATATGCAGATGAATGCGATGTATTGCAAGCAAAGCACAAAGATCTGCCATTTAAATAAAGCCAGACAACCTAATTCACGCAGCTCCCATGCGCGACCACATTTATTTGCAGGCATTAATTTTAAGTTGATTAAACTTAAGTCCAGCTCCTTGGTGGTTTGTTCAAGGTTTTGAGTTTGGCTGTATTCAGCGACAGTGGCTAAAAGTGCCGAATCAAATTTGATTCTCAGGCTTAAATAATGTTGTATTCCGAGCAAAACTAGACAAATTAATATATATAGCAAATCGAATAGCATCACATTACCAAACTGGATAATGAGCCAGAGCGTGAGGATCGCTGCTACATAAGCTGAAATGAGCAATCCAGTGGTGGATTGCAACAACTTTGATAGCACCACAAGTTGTAAATTCATGGTGCAAGTCCTTTAAGTTTTAAACGATAAGTATTTAAATGTTTTATTTGCGGTGTTTTAAGCACAACCCAAGGACGGTTATGGCGAATAATCCGTAAAACATCTTCGACTGAATATTCAGGATGTTGTTTCAATAATAATGCGGCAACTACAGCACTACTTCGTGAATATCCCAAAGCACAGAAGACCAAGATGTTTTGTGCTTCATCATTGTTATTAGATTTCAAGAATAGTTCTAAAGACTCTACAGCATTATGTAGCTGATTGGCCTGTAAAGGAATCAGGTCTAAACTCAAGTTTTGAGCATAGGAGCATTTTGGATAAGTGGGTAATTCTGCGCAACAATCGAGTAAAGCATCATATTGCTGCATGACGTGTTTGGACGGATAGCGACCTAAATAAATATAACTCTGATTGATTTTGATGATTTTAGAATCTTCAGGATGGCGATAGGTCCAGATTCGGCTATTGATCCAAGCAAATACAAAGTAAGGCGCAAACAATATTTTTGCAGCAATGGTCATATCACCATGACTGAGTTTTTGAAAAAAATGGGGACGATTGAATAAATATGCAAACGAAACTAAAAGCAGACTGCTTGCAGGATAGAGCAGCCAAAGCCACCAACCTTTTGCATGTGCGATTGCGCTACACAATAAGGCAGCAAACAGATAAAGGATGCCGATTTTAATGTGCTTTAAGCTTAGCCGACTTTGTTTATTTTGAACCCATGGCGCAGAGCCAGCCATCGGGAATAGCCATAAACATAAGGCACCGACCAATAAACCTGTTGGAATATCTATAAAATGGTGCTGCCAAGTGGTTAGAACTGAGAGACCAATCAAAAAGGACCAACCATCTACCAGATATTTTAGCTTACCTGTGCTATGCCGACGGAAAAAATCCCAAAGTATCACCAGTAGCACAATATGCAGAGAGGGTGCTTGATTAAACGGTTTATCAAAGCCCATCAAGACATCAAACCACAGCCCGAAAAAACCTGTGAGTTCGGGGCGCTCAAAGCTAAAACGTAGCGGGAAAAGTAAAAAGCAGCTGATTGAAAGGATTTGTGCCGAAAATAGTCGCAGTACATGTTGTTTTAATTCAAACTTATTCCAACAAAGTAATAAAGACAAACCATAGAACAGATCAATCGACCAATACGGCACAATACTCCATGGCCAAAGTGGAATATATTTTTCCCATTCAAAGACGATAACAGGTACGGAAGCTAAGCCCGCAGCGTATTGATTGGCAAAACCATAACTTAAGAAGAAAAAAGGTGCCAGAAATGCCAAACACAGTAGGCCGTATTTCCAAGTTCCTTTTTCAGTATCCAGTTTATGCATAAGATTGACCGTCCAAGCTTAAATTTTTTGTGCAACGGAAACGGTGAAAATACCAAACTCATCAATAACTTGATCGATTTTTTTGAAACCAGCTTGCTCAACTAATGCATCCATTTCTGCTTGTGAGCGTAAACGCATCACCCATGCATCTCCTTGGCGATGTGAGGTCAGAGCACGGGCAATAAACTCTTGTTGCGGATGCCAAATTTGACCTGTGTAGATGAGATACCCATCTTTCTCAATGGCCTGACATAAGCCGGATAAGGACTGTCTGAGTAAATCATTATCACTAAATAATTCGTATAAACCTGAGACCACGGCTAGAGTGGGTTTAGGTTCAACACTGGCTAATGAAGTGGCATCAAAGGCATCCGCTTCTACAAAATTGGCAATCTGGCTTAAACCTCTTTGCTCAATCATTGCTTGACCTGCTTGTACATTGATCGAGCTATAGTCTCTAAGCAGGATGGATTCAGGCTGCTCAGGCAGTTTTTGTACAGCATCTAAAATATATCGGCCATGGCCTGCAGCAATATCCATAATCCGTACCGCGTGTTGGTCATCATGTAACTTAGAAGCATATTTCGTTAATAGCGCTTCAATATTTTGTTTTCTAACGCGAATACCACGCCAACCAATCGCATTTAAATATTGTCGATCGATGATTTTACCCAGTGCATTTTGGCTTTCTGATTTATCTCTGTAGACAAAATCTAAGGTACTGCCGGAGTCATATCCTGTCTCTTCACCAATTTTTAAACCCTTGGAAAAGAGACTACCAATTTTAAGATTTTGTTTGGTTAAGCTCCAAAATGCATGTTTTAAAGAATGCTTTGGAAGCGTTGAACTTAAGGTTTCTGCTACAGCACAGCTCGGGCCAATTTTATCGGCATCTAAAAGTTTAGGTGCGGAATAGGGTTGTTTAAAACATTGTTGAATAAAGCGATGGATTTTATCTGTGGCGATTTTGCGATGTTTTTCACCCAAAGTATCATGATAAAAACCATCTAAGACGTGAAATTCCTTCATTGGATGAGGAAGTTTTTGATAAAACGCCAATTGCGGTTTTTGATGCACCACGAAGTCAGATCCTGAACATAAAACCTGTGTAGGAACGAAAATATTTTGTGCATCTTTAACGATTCGATCTGAGGCTGCATATAGACCCAGCAGCATACGGACCGATATGGCCCGAGCGATCTGCGGGTCAGTGTCATAACTTTGCGCACGTGCAGTATCGTGCGTCAACATTTTGGCTTTGACATAACTATTGATAAAAAAGTTGCCGGCGAATTTGTTGAGGAGTGTTAAGCCGGGTTTTGCAAAAGGCACATAGAGTTTGATGTCAAATGCAGGCGAGGCAAGGCATAAAGCACGAATTTTAGGGGCATAATCATGCACCCATGTCGCGGCTAAAACAGCGCCAACGCTTTGAGCTACAATTGCTATATTTTCTGATCGAATTTGGTAATTTTGTTCTATATGCTGAACAAAATATTGAATGTCTTGAACGCATGCAGAAAAGCTCGGTGCATCTCCTCGTTCACCAGGAGTATTACCGTGACCTCGCGCATCCCAAGCGAAAAAATCAAAATCAGGCAAATTCAATTCATTGACCAAATGCGCCATTCGTCCCGAATGTTCATGGCCACGATGAAATAAGATCACCGCTTTTTTCTTACGGTTGCTTTTTAAACTGCTATTTTCCCAATGTTGATAAAACAAGGATGTTCCATCATGGCTCGTAAAGGTATGCTGAGTATTGTTATACATTGTGTTGTTCTCAAAATAATGAATCGACTGACGATCTAAACTGAAATTTATTGTGGGTTGATAATGCTATTTTTAATGCGGTTATAAATCGTAATAAATAATAAAAAGATGGTAATAATCAAAATACTATTGCAGATAAGAGACAATGTATTTAAGCCAACATTCAATATAGAAGAGGTCACGATGATGACGCAGATGATGCTAAATACAAAAGCGCGGTCACTTTTTCCCATTGGACCATCGTAACGACGTTCTTGCCCCACTAATGGCGCCATCACACCGGTATATTCGGCAAGTATGGCGAGAAAACAGGTTAAAATAAGTAATTCAGCTTGAATAAAAGCAAAACAAATTAAACTAAAATAGAGTGCTGAGTCGGAAATCACATCACATAATTCATTATAAAAAGCACCGAGTTTGGATTGTTGGTTGAACTCACGTGCCAGCATGCCATCTATGGCATTGAAGCCCATTCGAATAAGCATCCACACGGGGAAAATCAACAGTAAAATGCCAATACCGTTGTGAGAAAAATAGATATAAATAAAAAATGCCACAGCTAGCGAAATGAACATTGCCAGTAGTGTTACTTGATTTGCTGTAATACCAAGATGATGAAGTGATTTAACCAAAGGTCGAAGCAGGTTTTGAAATGCAGGCTTAAGCTGGTAGATCGAAGGCATATTATTGTTATAGCGGTATGATTTGCATGAATTTTATACGATTGATGCTTAACTTAACAAGAATTTGAATGTTAAAGATTGTCACAAGGCTGACGATTCGCCTGTATAACGCATTAAATTTTCTTGTGTGGTGCTTGCGACTAATTTTCCATCTTGCCACATTTGCCCATGACTAAGCCCACGTGATTGCGAGGTTCGAGTGGTATTCATGTCATAGAAAATCCAATCATCCACCCGAAAGGTATGATGAAAATACATCGAATGATCAAGGCTGGTTGCGATGAGTTCAGGAGACAGATAATTTAAACCATGTGTTTTGAGCGCCGCAGAATATAAATTATAGTCTGAATAGTATGCTGCAATGGCCTGATGTATATGAAGTTGGTCAAATTGGGCATCTAAGGCATCATGGAGTTTTAAATATTCTGCATATTGATTTTGATTTAAGACAGAAGCTTGACCGGACGGTGGCAAATCTGTCAGCACGTATTCAATTGGTTTAGATATAAGCTGAAAAGGCTGTAAAAATGTGGATAGATATTCAGGTGAAATAGATGATTGGATTTGCGCTTTATAGAATTGCTCCTCTTTGAGGCTACTTGGTGGAAATTGTTGGATCAAATCTGGTTCAGGTATTTGATACTCCATACCCATTTCGTTTTTCATATAGGACAACATCACCATATATATTGGTTTGCCATGCTGTATGGCGGTCACTTGTCGTGTAGAAAAACTATGGCTATCACGTAAATTTTCGACTTTAAATAATACGGGATGATTTGCATGACCCGCAGAAGTAAAGTTGGCATGTAAAGAGTGGAGTGGGAGTGTACAGGTATAGGATGCACTGACTATGCTCTGAGCAAGTAATTGTCCACCAAAAATATGGTCACCAAACAGTGGTTTACTTTGTGCTAAAAAGTAGCCCTGCTCTTTGGGCACTACAGATAATAATTGGATGAGGTCTTGAATCAGTGTTGTCATCTTTTTTTGAAATTTTTGCTTTGTTTAAATGTATTCAACTCGAACTTATTGCACAAGCCATGTTCATGAAAAATATAAAAGTCTTCGCCAGTCTTTCTAGAATAGGCTTATAATCGAGTTTTCCTAGTTGTCCGAATGGAATGACGAAAAAGCAATGACACCTGCATGTAAACTCTTAAAATCTAATAAAATCGACTTTACCATTCATGAATATGATCATGACCCAGAAGCAAAAAGTTTTGGTTTAGAAGCTGCGGAAAAACTAGGCTTAACGGTCGATGAAGTATTTAAAACATTGATGGTTACGGACGATAAAAATTACTTTGTTGCCGTATTGCCAGTGGAATATCAGCTGAATTTGAAAAAAGTGGCCACAGCATTTGGCTGTAAAAAACTCAAAATGGCCGATCCAAAAGATGCAGAGCGTTTAACTGGTTATTTGGTTGGTGGTATTAGTCCAGTTGGACAGAAAAAACGCTTAAAAACTGTGATCGATGCTTCCGCACAGAACTTAGCTAAAATCTATGTCAGTGGTGGTAAGCGTGGTTTGGATATTGGTTTAAAACCCGAAGATTTAGCAAAAGTTTTGGGTGCAAACTTTGCTGATGTGATTGATGATTAAATGTGGTTTTTGACTACTTAAATTTAAGTGAATTTAGAGGGAATACCTTCCACTTCAAAATCTATAAAATAACAAAAGCCGCATAGAGCGGCTTTGTGGTTCGATGATGCATCAAGTGTACGGAAGAGATGCTTAGGAATATAATCACAACTCATCTTCTCTTTTAAGCGAAAATTTAGTTATCTCGGAACAGCCGAAAAATTTTGGTTGATGATAATTACAACTTTTACTATTAGATTTTCAGCTGCTGTCTGGGGTGTTGATTAAATGTTCGATACTTATTTTTCTGCATAATATTTCAGGTGCAAGTTTATTAATTATGCACAAAATCACGAGAGATAACTTTATTTTAATTCAACATAACTTTCAGTGTTTACAAGCTTTATTAAGTAGTTTTGTTTTGTATTTAAAGTGAGCCCATTCGCATCTTTTAAATTTGATGTATGCAGGGCAATTAGACATTTTTGCGTGCCACAATGGATAACTTTAGCTTTAGCTGGATATGTAATAGTTAGTTTTTTAGCTTCGAGCCAATCAGTAATGAGGGCATCGTCAATGATAATTTGATTATGTTTTGTGCTATTAAATTCATTTTCAGCTTCTTTACGGGCATCTTTACCAATACTAATAACATAAAAAGTAAATGTGAAAAATAAAATATAAAAACCAACTAAATATGCATAGTAAATTCCACCACTTTGAACAATTTTATCAATTTTTTCACTGTGTTCTATGACTTCAAAATTATGAAATTTCTCTGATGAATCAATGGCGTCTTTAGCTGCAGGTTTTATGATATTGAGCGTAAATTGCCCAAGAGAAATCCAAAATAAGCCTACAATTGATAAAGGTTTTTGTATTTTGCTATTAATGGTATAGATAAAAATAGTTAGTAAAATTTGCCACAATTTTACTAAGATCCTTTTAAAAATCAGGTTGAAAATAAAGAGAAGGATAAATGTAATAAAGACAAATATAAATTTTATCATCACTTCATATAAATTATTTTGGTAGACAGTATGTACCAAAGCAGCGAGTAAAAGTATTAAGAAGCCTACTACTAGCCCTGACATACCGTTTACCCATCCATACATTAGATAGTCTTGAATAGATATGCCAAGTGAAACTTGATTAAATCCGTAGTAGCTGATTAAACCATCGTAGTAAAAGTAACCGCAAACAAATAAGTAAATAGTAAATATTGTTGTAAAGAGGGCTATATCAAAACTGAAGTTAAATTTCATATGTAATGTTTCTTGGATCCGCTTATATGCTTTTTTAAGTGCTTAGGTGAATAGTATTAAAGCAAAGTTAGAAGTGCAAATTGAGAATTAGACCTAGATCAGGGTATCTAAGATGTTTCTGTAATAGTGGACGAAATTGTCTTAATTCAGTTAGTACAAAATGCTCGCCAAATGTGGGTTTATTTTTAGCTTTGAATAACGAAAATCCATGAAGTTGCAGAAGTAGAATTTAGTAAAACTTCATGTTTAGAGGCTCATTCATTAATAGTGCTTAATTATATTTAAATGTAAAAATACCTATAAAAAATAGGTATTTAAAATCCGACTAAAACAGTTGTATTTTAATTTAAAAGCTGTAATTTGAAAGAGCGATCTAATAAAGAGACAACAAAATGCCTTATTCAAATACTAAAGCGATTATTGAGCAAATCTATAATTTTGTATTAGAAAAACATGGTTTAGCGTCTAAAAGTCGATTTATGCAGTTATCGATTTTCTTTAAAGAATTACATGAAGGGGATGAGTCAAAATTTACCGCAGATAGGTCTTTTTATTACAAAGGAATATTTAACAACAGAGAAAAAAGTGTATTTGCGAATGCTGCGCCAGACTTTTTTGATAAGCACAAGTTTTTGGATTGGGTTGTTAAATCAATTGATTGATTTCAACCAAATCGTTTGAGTACATATTCATCATTCATGCTGTATAGCCAGTCTGAATAGAAGATATGGATCAGAAATCAGTAGGTGTTTGTTATGAAATGCATGCTTATAGTCAATAAAGATGCATGATCAGTATGATGCCAGTAAAGTCTTCAATGATTAAAATTTAACTGCACATTTCGTTCTTTGATTTAAATAAAAGCTTGGTTCAAAGCAGAATATAAAAACCCATGTAAAAGACATGGGTTTTTAGTTTAAGTTGCACAATGTGATAATTTGGCTAAAAAATAAGCAATTCGATTCATTTGTTCTATGCTAAATGAGAAAATTATCATTTAGTTCCATTTCAGAAAATTGTATAAATAAAAACAGAAAAGTTCATATCAAAAAAATTAATTTTTAAATACATAGAGATAAGACCAAATTTGCAATCCTGTAGCAAATCTTCACAAAAATGCAATTATTAACAATAATGATTATCATTAACATGGTTTCATGCTGGCCAGCGTACTAAGCATGACTTGCACAGTTAAAGAAACATAATTACATGACAAAGCTTGGAAAAGCTTAAAAATAGAGGATATGGTCAGATGAAAGAGCTTGCTAATCGCTTGGCGATGCAGCATCTTGTCAATGCATACTCACAAGAAACCGGTAAAGGTATTTTGCTGGAAAAGTATCAACAGAATTCATCACAATTGACGTTTAGCCAAGGCTTGACGTTGTTATGCATCCCTTTAGATTGCATTCAATCACAGTTATTTGTACCACTATCTTATGTCAGCCTTGTTGGTAGACATCGTCTTGCAGATCTCCCATACGTTTTTAATAAAGGACAGAAACTGTCATTTAGTATCACCGCGATCGCGAATTTATTGCTTGAACAGCTCGTACAAGAGTCAGGTCATACACTGGATGCTTCATCATTATTAGAGCGTTGGATCGAAAGTCGTGAAGCGCTTATTCAATTTTTGACACTACGTGAACATGATTTTGAGGCTTTGGTCCAAGCGGAACAAAGTTTCATTGAATCGGAACAAGCTTTAATTTTAGGGCACAGCATGCATCCTGCACCGAAAAGTCGGGTCGGTTTTGTGCATGAAGATTGGGAAAGGTATTCGCCAGAAGCCAAAGGTCTAAGCCAACTGCATTATTGGTTGGTAGCTCCAGAATATATTCAAGAAGGTTCAGCTTTAGATCAAGCTGTATCAGCGCAATTGAAAAGCGAATTGCAATGGCATTTATCAGAAACAGATCAAGCGCTACTGAATGCTTATTCGCATTATAAGTTATTGCCTTTGCATCCTTGGCAAGCACGTTATTTACAGTCAAAAACATGGTTTAAAAACTTAAAAACCAAATTAAAAATTATCGATTTTGGCGAGAAAGGTTGGGCATTTTCCCCAACAACTTCGGTACGCACCATGGCAAGTTTTGCAGCGCCGTGGATGTTAAAACCGTCACTATCTGTAATGATCACCAATTCAATCCGAGTCAATCTTGCCAAAGAATGCCACCGTGGTGAAATGACCCATCGACTTTGGCATTCAAGTCTTGGTGAGCGTATTTTACAGCAATGCCCAACGCTCAAAGCGGTGAATGATCCTGCTTGGATGGCATTGAGTATAGATGATGAAATAGTCAATGAAACTATTTGTATTTTCCGTGATCAGCCTTTCAGTGAAAAGCAGCAGGTGAGTTGTATTGCATCATTGTGCCAAGATCATCCTGCACAGCCCAAAAACCGTTTTAATGCCTTATTTGAACAAATCGCAAAACAACAACCTGAACTTGATCAAAGCGCCATTGCGATCAATTGGTTTAAACAATTTTTGGCAATTAGTCTGAAACCACTGATGTATATGTACCATCAATACGGAATGGCTTTTGAATCACATCAGCAAAATGTCTTACTTGAGCTTGAACATGCAATGCCTAAATATCTATGGCTGCGTGACAATCAAGGCTTTTACTATATCGAAGAACTTGCAGGTGAGGTCTTAAGCGCATTTCCAGAGTTGCAAGAAAAAGCGCATGCCGTGGGTTCCAAAGCCTTTGTCGATGAGCGCTTTAGCTATTATTTCTTTGGTAATACTTTATTCGGCATTATCAATGCAATTGGTGCAACTGGATATGTCACAGAGCAAGTGTTGATATCGATATTGCAAAATGAACTGTTGGACTTACATCGGGCATATCCAGAAAGTTCATTGATTCATTCATTACTGTATCAGCCGACCTTGCCGTATAAGGGTAATCTGTTGACGCGCTTGTATGAGCTGGATGAATTGATTGCCCCAGTCGATCAGCAATCGGTTTATGTACAGTTGCCAAATCCTTTATGTGTGGAACAGAAGGATGTGCAATATGCTTGATTTTATTGGGATAGGCTTAGGGCCATTTAACCTTAGTTTGGCGAGTTTGCTACATAAGCAAAATCATTTGCAGTATCAATTTTTTGAAAAGAAACCACAGTTCGACTGGCATGCGGGTATGCAATTGCCCAATACAGTACTGCAAGTGCCGTTTATGGCCGATCTGGTTTCCATGGTCGATCCAACCAGTCCTTTTAGTTTTTTAAATTACTTAAAGGCGCAGCAGCGTTTATACAAATTCTATTTTTTAGAACAAGCTCAGATTCCTAGACGTGAATATAACCATTATTGTCAATGGGTTGCAGACCAACTAGAGCATATTCAATATCAATCAACCGTAAAAGCCATTTATGCCCAAGAGCAAGGCTTTGAAGTCATGGTTGAACAAGATGGACGTTTTAGACGTTATCAATGCCGAAATTTGGTCATTGGTTCGGGGAATGTTCCGCATTTACCACAGTGTCTAAAAGACATACAGCAGCAATATCCTGAGCGCTGCTTACATTCTGCAAATTATTGCAATGCAGAGTTAAATCATTTGAAAGGTAATGTGGTTGTACTGGGATCAGGCCAGTCTTCGGCCGAAGTCTTTATGGATCTGTTTGATCGTCAATATTTGCAGGATCAGACTACAACAGCGCAGTTTAAGTTACATTGGCTGACACGCTCGAGTGGGTTTTTCCCGATGGAATATGCACCACTTGGATTGGAGCATTTTAGTCCTGATTATACTGCGCATTTTTATCAACTGAGCCCAGAAAATAAAGCCGAACTATTGAAGCAACAAGGCCTGTTATATAAGGGCATCAGTGCAAAAACCATCCGTGATATTTATCAAAAACTATATCACCGGAGTATTGGTCAAAATATTCAACAGACGCATTTACATGCTCAGGTGGGTTTGGTTGCTGCCGAGCCGCATGGCGCGGGCATCCGTTTGCAGTTTCAGCATAAAGTCACGGCAGAACAATTCTATCTGGATGCCGACTTTGTTGTGGCTTCAACGGGATATCACAGTCCAGAGTGGCAATATCTCAAATATCTAAAACCACTGATTCAATGTGATGAATTCGGTCGCTGGAAAATCAGTCAGGACTACCGCGTACAGCATGACGCTGTTGGGGAGATCTTTGTTCAAAATCAGGAAATGCACAGTCACGGTGTCGGGACTCCTGATTTAGGGTTGGGTGCTCACCGTGCAGCGATCATTGCCAATCAATTATTGGGTTTTGACTTATACGATTTAGGTGATCAAGCGCAAAGTTTCCAACATTTTTCACCCAGTGAAAATGCTGAAATGCACAGTATGGGCATTGTAAAGAAATCAGCGCCAACCAATATCCAAAGACCATTTTCCGTAAAAAAAACCATTGCCAACTATGCAATGAGCCGCAATACAACAATGCCGAATAAGCAAGAACAGAATGCGGTTAAACTCGAGAAATTATAATGACATTTGCAAAATTACAGATAAATCAAACGCAGTGGCGCCGTGCAGGGCAAAGACTGATTGAAATGGCGATTGCTGAATTTTTATATGAAGAAATTATTCAAATTCAGCCAGTGGAAAATAACACTTGGCAACTCAATCTGGATGATAAAACGTATCAATTTGAAGCGACTCAGTTTCTGCTTGGGCATTGGCGTATAGTTGAAGGGAGTGTTCGAGATTTAGGTGATTCGACAGCACAGCCCGCATGGAATCTACATGAATTTATTCGTGCCTTTTCAAATCAAGCTGAAGTGAAACCTTTTACCAAGGCCTATTTGATTAAAGAAATGAACAATACATGGTTGGCTGAAGCACATGTTTTTGATGAGCAAAGATTGCTGAGTCAGGCTGTGCTGTCAGCGCCACACTATCAAATTGAAGGCATGTTACGTGGACACCCATGGCTCATTATGAGTAAGGGGCGTATGGGCTTTGGCTATGATGATTATTTAAGCTCAGCACCAGAGATTTCTCCAACGGTCAAAGTTCTGTGGTTAGCTGTTCATCGTGATTTAGCTGAGTTTCGTTCGACCGAGGCTTGGTATGCGAAAAGCTTATATCGCCATGAATTGAATTCTGCGCAATTACACGATTTTCAACAGCAATTGGCGGACAACGCCTTAAATGCTGCTGAGTATTTCTTTATTCCTGTACATGCATGGCAATGGCATCAGTGGTTAATCCCGACCTATGCCAATGAAATCGTCGATCAGCGCATTGTAGAGCTGGACATTGGACAAGATGACTATGCGCCAATGCAATCAATTCGTACTTTATGCAATACCAGTCATCCTGAACGTCATTATGTAAAGTTACCTGTCAGTATCTTTAATACGGCGGTATATCGAGGTTTGCCTTCAAAACGAAATTTAGCTGCACCTGCGGTGACCGCTTGGCTGAAGGACATTCAACATCATGATGTAGACCTGCAAAAAACACAGGTAGCATTTTTGGGTGAAGTTGCAAGTTTAACTTTGCAACAGCCATGTTTTGATCAGATAGACGGTGCGCCTTACCAATTTAAAGAATTGTTTGGTTGTTTATGGCGTGAAAGTGTCGAGCCATGTATTGGTGAACACCAGTTAGCACTTTCCCAAGCAGCATTGTTGCATCGAGACATAAATGGTCGGTCTATTTTATCCGTGTTGATTGAGGCTTCAGGTTTGACCCCTTTGCAATGGCTGAAACGTTTTGCTGAAGTTTGTGTAACACCGCTACTGATTTGTTTATACAAATATGGTTTGGCTTTTTCTCCCCACGGTGAAAACACCATGTTGATCCATGAAAATGGCTTACCGAAAAAAATGGTGCTGAAGGACTTTATTGATGATGTCAATTTAGTTGATGAAGATTTTCCTGAACTCGAAAATTTACCAACTGAAGGGCAAATTTTACTGCGCCATCCTGCTGAAGAACTTAGTCACTTTATCTTTACAGGTTTGTTCATGGTGCATTACCGCTATATCTCTAATGTCTTCCTTGAAGATTATCCACAGCATACAGAACTTGAGTTTTGGCAAACCATCTCCACCGTGATTGACGAATTTCATCAGGCACATCCTGAATTGGCAGATCGTATTGAAAAATTCAGTATGTTCCGTCCACGTTTCGAGAAAATTTGTCTGAACCGTGTTCGACTGTTTACTACCAGTTATAACGACGAAGCAGAACGACCAGTACCTGTATTTTTAGATCCTATTGCAAACCCTGTGAGTCCAAGCACTTTAAATCAGTGGGCGAAACAACAGCATACCGCCGAACAGAAAACGACAACTAATCGTATTGCGTCATAAACAGATTTTTGAGCTAAGAACAGAAAAGATTAAACAAATTTAAAGGACGACATCATGACAACGTTATCACGACAACTACCTGATTTTTATGAATACCATGAGAATGAGACGCAATACTACTTACGACAAATGCAATATCCAGAAGATATGGCTTTGGTTCATAAATGGATGCATGAACCGCATGTTATTCCACAGTGGCAGCTCAATAGGTCAGAAACTGAACTAAAAGTGTATTACGAAAAAATGCTGACAGATGATCATCACCGAATTTTGATTGTGGGGGTAAATGGTGAAGATGTGGGCTACACAGAGATCTACGAAGGAAAACGGGATCGATTAGGTTTGTACTACGACGGTGATGAGCTTGATCTAGGTTGGCATTTGTTATTTGGTGAAAAGTCCGTTTTTGGTAAAGGCTATTTACGTCCCGTCATGCGTTTATTGAGTTTTTATATCTTTGAAAATGCTGCATCAGCCAAGATTGTGGGAGAGCCTGATCATAGTGTGAAGCCTTATGCCGTCGTAGTTGAAGACATGTGCTATGAAGCGCAGCGCCTAATCCCAATGCCTGAAAAGACCGCCATGTTGTATTACTGCTTTAGAGAAACATTTTATTCAAAATTTGGTCATTACTTAAACGACTCCAAGGCATTTCAGCATCAGCAACTAGCTAAGGCGGTGTCATGAGTTATCGCTGCACCCACATGCACATACTGGACATGCGCTTTTCAGCGCATGTTTCAGTGGAAGAGTTTGAACAATGGTTGACTCAAGTTGAGCGCTTTTTTCTGAAAAGTCAGCCCTTTGTTTTGGTTATGCAAACGGCTGAGGGAACGACTTTTCCTGAAGAATATCGGCAAATACAGGCCGTTTGGTACAAGAAGTTTAAACATCTCTTTTTTCAATATTGTTTGGGTCTGGTGCGTATTGCGCAAGATCCAGATGACTTCAAACGTTTAAATACACCCGCGCTGCATGCAGCGTGGCGTGTGCCTTATTACGTTTCATTAGAACAGTCTGATGCGCTGCAATGGGCAGTGCAGAGGTGGATATGCAACAACACTCAAGAAAATTAAATCATGCAATTTCACCATCTCAAATTTCAGTCCTGAGTTTGAGCGTCGTGATTATTTTGTACTTAGCACATGCATTGCCTTTGTATTTTTACAATGTGGCTTTGCCTGCCATTTTACGACATCAAGGGGTAGATTTACGCTGGATCGGCATGTTATCGCTGCTTTATATTCCATGGGCATTCAAGTTTTTTTGGGCGCCTTGGATCGATCAGCTCTATGTCAAAAAACTCGGTAAACGTAAAACATGGCTGTTGTTTACGCAAATCGCATTGGTACTGGGGGTACTGGTTTTAGCCTTTACGCAGTTTTCTTATGGGCTGACTTTATTTGTCATTGTTGGTTTATGGATTTCAACGTTTGCGGCAACGCAAGATATTGCGATTGATGGTTATACCGTAGAGAAATTTACCGAAGGCAATTACCGTCTGGGCAGTATGGCACAGAGCATTGGGGTGGCCGTCGGTAGCATGCTTGGTGGCACTGCAACTTTATGGATTTACCAATATTGGGGTTGGCAGTCAGCGCTCACAACTTTAGCGCTGCTGACATTTTTAACCATGTTTGCTGTGTTTTTTATTCAAGAAGAACCACAAACTCAAATTGCCAAAGCCAAACCAAGCCTACGACAAGCGTTTAAACGACCTGCGATTCGTTGGGCCTTGCTGCTCATCGTTTGTTATCGCGTGGTGGAAGCACCCGCTATGGCAATGCTGAATCCCATGTTGATCGATCAAAAATGGTCACTGTCTCAGATCGGGGTGTTGATGTCTGTGGTCGGTGCCGGTGTCGGTCTGATTGCAGCTGTTAGTGCAGCTGTATTGCTGAAAAAAATCAAAGCGACGCAATTGTTGGTCTGGGCAGGATGGTTACGTACATTGCTATATGCCGTCATTGGGGCAGCCGTTGTATTGGAGTGGTTGAATCAATGGCATCTGCTTTTAGGTCTATTTGTCGTGTTGATGCTAGCCATTCGTTATATCGCCATGACATCACTCTATGCCTATTTCATGCAGACCAGTTCTAAAGAACAGGCGGGTACCGATTTCACCATATTAGTGTGCTTTGAATTGCTCGTTTACTTCATTAGCGGTGCATTTTCAGGCTTTCTCGCAAAATCATTAGGCTATGGACATTTTTACTTGGTATTGGCAATTGGCTCAGTAATCAGCGTCTTAATTAGTCAGCGCATTGTTTTAAAAACACAAAATTTTAAAACTCAAACACTTCCGACTCAATCGGAACTCTAAGAAATGGAAAAGAATATGAAACGTTTAGCTCTACCGATGCAACTGACGTGTCTCAGCCTTGCAATTTGCACTCAGCTTTATGCACAAGACGTCACAACGGACACAGCACAAAATACTGCAGTTGAAACACAAACTGCAGTAGCTACTAAAATGGCACCGATTGTTGTGACGGCAACTCGTTCTGCGAAAAGCATTGCAGATATTGCGGGTACGGTGTACAGCATTCCTAAAGAAGAAATTGAAAAACAAGCCAATGCAGGTAAAAGCACAGCTGATATTGTTGGTTTATTGGTGCCATCACTGACTCCATCGAGTGGTACAACGTCTAACTATGGGATGACCATGCGTGGACGTGTGGTGCAATACATGATCGATGGTGTGCCGCAAACGGGATATCGTGATGGATCTCGACAACTGGCGAGTATTAGCCCGTCGATGATTGAACGAATTGAAGTGGTCTCTGGCGCAAGTAGTATTTATGGTTCAGGTGCGACAGGCGGTATTATCAATATCATCACCAAACGAGGTGGATCTGAACCGCTGAGTTTTGAAACGAAAGTCGGTGTTACTTCTGGTAATAACTTTAAGTCTGATGCTCTGGCTTATGAAGCTGCACAAACCATGAACTTTAATCAAGGCAATTTACGCGGAACTTTAGGTGCAAGCTATACCAAACGTGGTGAAATACAAGATAGTCATGGCAACCGTATTGGACCTGAAATTGCACAAACAGACCGTCAAGATACCGACACTTTAGATCTAAATGGTCGTGTCAGTTGGAAAATTGCCGATGGTCAAACGCTGAGTTTTGGCGCGCAATATTATAATGATGAGCAAGATAGTGACTATGGCCCTGACTATGGTCCAAATTTAAATGCGCTGCGCTCACAGCCCGTGGGTGGCAAGCTGCCGTTGTCATTAAATGCGGTAAAAGGCTTACAACTTGCTGAACAACCACAAACTGAACGTTATAGCGTCAATGCACAATATGAAAATCAGGATATTTTAGGGCATCGTCTAAACGCTGAAACATATTATCGAAATGAAAAGGCGCGTTGGTTCCCATCTGCACGTCAAATGGCACCTGAGCTCTTCTTGGTGTATCAGTCAGAAACCGATATTGATGTGTTAGGCGCACGTGTTGCTCTACAAAAAGATCTTAACTTAAATGGTCGTGAACTGGGGCTAACCTATGGTGTGGACTATGAAAATGAAAAAGATCAACAAAATATCCAGATGTATGACAGTGCTACATTTATTCAAAGTAATGGTCTGAGTTATCAGCCGTTTAACTACTATGCCTTTGGCCCAGATGTTGAAACAGAAAAACTTGGCGTATTTGCCCAAGCGCAATATGAATTAACCGACCAACTTGGCTTACAAGCTGGCATTCGCCATGAACGTGTAGAAAGCGATGTCGATTCATCTGTGCCTTATATGGAAGCCATTACTGCAGATTTAACCCCAGGCTATGTGGCGAAAACACTGAATGGCGGCAATGTAAAACATGATGCAACGCTGTTTAATGTTGGCGCGGTGTATCACTTAACTGATGCACAGCAAGTGTTTGCCAATTTCTCACAAGGTTCAAACTTGCCCGATGTGCAACGTATGCTGCGTGATGTGCCAGCAAATTCTGTGATTAATAGCCAAACCATTGACCCGATTAAAGTCAATAACTATGAACTCGGTTGGCGTGTACAAAATGCCGGTGGTTTAAATGCAGGAGTGACAGCTTTTTATAATGACTCAGATAAAAGCCTGAAATTTGGTGCGCCGAATTACACCATTGATGTTATTGATACCGATGAACGTATCTATGGTGTCGAAGCCAATGCCAGTTATCAAGTTCAACCAAATTGGACGGTTGGGGGCACAGTTGCATATACCACGGGCCAATTTAAAAATACCCAAGGTGACTGGCAAGAGTTGGATGCTATTCGTGTAGCACCTTTAAAAGGAACAGCATTTTCAGAATGGCAATTTGATAATGACATGAGCCTACGTGTTCAAGCTTTAGCGATTGGCGGTACAGACAAAGCCCAAAAAGACGCTGTGAAATATGGATCTGCTCCAGCAGCGGCAATTAAAGGCTTTGCAACGATGGACGTGATTGCCAATGCAAAAGTAGGACCGGGTAATGTGGGCTTTGGTGTCTACAACGTGTGGAATACGGATTATAAATCGGTATACAGCCAGTCGGTTGAAACTGTCTATGGCCCAATTTCTAGCCTAGCGGCTCAAGGTCGTACCTACGGTTTAAGTTATACGGTGAAATACTGATTTAAAGCCTGAATCAGGTTTAAAGCACGGTATCGTGACTTACAAAATAGAGGTGGCTTAAGTCACCTCTATTGTTTATAACGTAGCCATTAAAAATGGATAACAAAAATAATGGATCGAAATAACAAACTGTTTATTGCCGCCAGTCTTGCCAATGGTGCAAGTTTCTCGATGATATTGCCGCTGTTGGCGCCATTGGTTCGTGAGTTAAAACTTACTGAGCTACAAGGTGGCGCGATGGTTTCCGTCGGTGCGCTGCTGATGGCTGTCGGTGCCATTTACATTTCAAAAAATCAATCTAAGTTTTCGATTTATCAACTCTTGAGTATCGGTTTTGTGGGCATGGCTGTGACATGGGGGCTATTTACAGCCGTGTTGATGTATGGCCTTACTGTTCATATAGGGATGTTGCTGCTGTTTAGTTTATTGATGTTGTCACGCGCAGCGACTGGGGTATTTATGGCGATGCCACAGATTGCCTTGCAAACTTATGTGATGACCCGTTTTAGCAATGAGCAGTATCGTTCACAAGCGATGTCAAAATTTGGTGCATTAAATAGTGCAGGCGTGATCATTGGTCCATTTCTAACAACCTTGCTGCTGGGCTTTGGTGGAATCATGACGCCGCTGTGGGCTGCAATCATTATTTTAGCGTTGATTTCTGTGGTCTTGGTGTTCAGCTTTGACCGACATACAGAACAGCATAGCGTTGAAAAGCCAGTGACAGAAAAGCATGAGTCACCATCTACAGATTTGAGCATTCAGCAATGCTATCCATGGTTAATGTTGGGATTCAGTCTCTATCTTGCCATCGTGACCGTAAATTTAACGGCAGGGTTTTATATTCAAGACCGCTTTAATATGACTGCTGCAGAGGGTGCAGTGCATTTTGCAGAGTGTTCTCTCGTCGTGGGTATCGCTTTGGTGATTATGCAAACGCTGATTTCTAAGTATTTAAATTGGTCCGTATATCGCTTACTGTGGGTTGGGCTGTTTAGCATGGCAGCAGCCTTGCTGATTTCGGTTTTCACCACTGAATTACAGATATTTCAAGCTACATATCTTTTATATGGTATATCGGTTGCATGTTTAATCCCTGCATTTACAACGGGTGCAGCGCAAACGGCGCCCAGTGCGTTACAGACTAAGGTGGCAAGTTGGTGTACAGCCACTCAGGCTTTGAGCTTTGTTGTCGGGCCACTGATTAGTACGGGTTTATATCAGTGGCACAAAGAATTTCCGTATTATTTTTTATTTTTAGTGATGCTCGGTCTGATCGTATTCTTTTTATTTCAAACCAAAACTCAAACCGTGAAGCGAGTTACTGAGTGAAATTGCAGTGAATTGTATATTTACAGCAATAGATCACTGTGTAGACCGTACCATCCTGACAACAGTGGGTTTTGATTACATGATGTTACTTGATCAGCGATTGATTTTACAAAATAGATTTTAAAAGCAAGCTTTTTGATTAAAAAATAACCACAATTGTTTCATTAATTCTCAAAGTACTGAATCAATAGTTTTCTCCGTTATTCTTTTCACATAAAAAATAACGGAGGTTAAATGCTTAAATTTAATAATGATTTGGTTCTGGGCGCCATTTTTGATATGGATGGAACAATGTTTGATACTGAACGTTTACGGTTTCAAACATTGAAACAGGCATCTCTTGAATTGATCGGTGTTGAGTTTTCCGAATCATATCTGATGAATTGTTTGGGATTAAGTGCACAAAGCGCGCATCGATTGGCCCAAGCCGAATATGATGAAAACATTCCATACGCAGATATTCGCAAACGCGCAGATGAATTAGAGTTGGAGCATGTTCGTCAGTTTGGTGTACCGATCAAAAAAGGCTTGGTTCAAGTATTAGAACGCTTACGCAAGTCAGGACTGAGGATGGCCGTGGCAACATCGAGTCGCCGTGCAATCGCAGAAGAATATCTCATCAATGCCAATGTGTATAAGTTCTTTGATGTCTTAGTCTGTGGCGATGAAGTTGAAAATGGTAAGCCACATCCTGAAATATTTATGCGTGCTGCCGCAAAGCTGAATTTAAATCCTGCTGATTGTTTGATGTTTGAAGACTCGGAAAATGGTGTGACTTCGGCCTTTGACGCTGGCGGTATTACCGTACTGTTTAAAGATATTAAATCGCCCAATCAAAACATGCTGTCCAAAGCCAAATATTATTATGAATGTATGTATGACTGTTTGACGGAACTTGACTCGTTCACTGCGCATTTAGAGATGCCGCATGTGCAAGAGGCTTTTCCACAAACCCTTAATCAGCTCACTGTTGGTATTCATGGTTTTGGGGCGATTGGTGGTGGTTATTTAGCACAAATTTTGTCGCATTGGGATGGTTATACACGCCCGAAAAAAATTTATGCATCGACTCGTAACCCTCTATATCGCTCTGCGGTCAATGCATTTGGTACCTACTGTATTCGTTATGGTCAATTGTCTTATGACGAACGCATTGAAAACATGGCAGTCATTGATGCTGAAAATATTCAGCAGATGCAAGAGATGTACACAGAGTCAAGTTTGGTTGCCATCTGTTTGCCTGAAAAAGCGATTGCAGAAGAGGCCAAAACCATTGCACAAGGCATGTATGCACGACATATTGCACATGATGAGAAAGCCATCGAACCTCTAACGATGCTGATCATTTTGAACAAAGTCGGAGCAAAACAATTATTAATGTCACATTTAAAACAGGCTTTAACTGAGCTTGCTGGAGCGGTTGTTGCAGAGAAAATCATGCAACAACACTATTTTTGCGATACCGTGGTCAACCGCATGGTATCTAAGTTAAGTGACCAAAACTTATATCGTCAGCTCCGTATAAAATATAATATCTTCAAACAATTTCAATTAGATGAAGTTGAAGTGAATGCTCAATTAGACTTAGAAGATGCGACGAAATTAAATCCTGATCAGGAACGTCAAGCCACTTTATATGTTGAGGATATGCGCCGAAATTTCCACCCAAGTCATATATTGCAAAGCATGGATTTAATTTTATTCAATGCTGAGTCTGACATGCCGATCTATGTAGAAAATAACAGTCCTTTGTTAGAAAAAATGCGTCAAATGATTTTGGTCGATCATATTGAAGATATTCAGCTAATCAAAAATCGCTTATGGAATGGCGTACATGCCATGTTGGCTTGGCAATCTGCACTGTTCAATCATCAAACCATAGGTGTGGCACTTGCAGATCATCGTGTTGATCAATTTATGCATGAACTCATTGACGAGGTGCAGGCTGGTTTAGCACGATGCTTACCTAATCGTGCTTTTGATTTAACACGACTGGCAGAAAGCTTTATAAACTCTTGTGAACATGCGTATAAAGATCCATGTGCGCGTGTGGCACGAGATCCTTTACGTAAACTTGCAATTAATGAACGAGTGTTGGGCTCGTTGGCGACCAATCTGAAATATGGACTGGAGACAAAGCACCTACAGCAAGGGATTGTCTATGGTTTGATGTATGCCGTGAGTGTAAATCAATGTTCGATGGAACAGGTTATCAACTTTATCCAGTTGCAATTTTCAGAACTGAAAAAGACAAACGAGCTTGAACAACTGGAACGTATTGAACAGATTGAGGCCAATGTAATGATACAGTTGCAGCATTTTTCTGATCAGTCCACAGAGCAGTTTACATCTTGGAAAAACCATGCTGTAACGCAAGATCAGAAAGATACTGCGAAATTTGCCTAAAATATAATGCTTATCTGTGCGCAATATATATTGAATCAAAAATGCTGAGTATGACTCGGCATTTTTTTATTAAAGAAAGCTCTTAGATGAATGAATTTCAGTTCTAACTGAATATTACTAAATCAAAATTGGGCAAAGTCTGTTTTGATTCATGCTTTAATAAAGCAGATTGAATTTAAAGTGATTTATCTGTGTTTTTAAAACCTTCAACGCAAGTCGTACCGACGCTCAATCAGGATTATCCCGATTGGCATCAAGGTCGTCAGCACTATGCTTTGTGGTATCTAGAAATACAGGATCCTGAATTATTGGAATATCTCACAGCACTTCGAGCGCAGTTTTCAGATATTTTATACACGCCGAATACGCGCCAATTTCATATCACCGTGTTTATTTGTGGCTTTTTTGAAGAGTTAAATAAAACCCAATTAATCGATCATTCTGAACAACGATGGAATGATAATTTCTCAGCAGATGAATTGGCACTGCACCAACAACAACTTCGACAGTTATCGCTATCTAATATTCGGTTACGTACAGGTCAGATCAATAGCTTTCAAAGCGCGCTGTTTATTGAAATTGTGGATTTAGATCGTAAGTTAGAGCATCTACGTCAAGCTTTTAATTTAAGTTCGAATGAAATTGCACCGATCGAATATTGTCCGCATATCACATTGGGCTTGTATAAACAGGCATGGAATAGCGATGATATTTTTGAAAGAATCCAACAAGTTGAACAGCACTGCTTTGATTTTGAAAGCGAGCAACTGACTTTTGGTTATTATCAGGCTCAAGTACTACAAGGGGCATTAAGTCCTTATTATCAACATCAGTTTAGACAAAATATAGAGATGGCACAGTCATGATTCATTTCATTTTGGGTGGGGCGCGTTCAGGTAAGAGCCGACTTGCAGAACAAAAAGCCAAAGAAAGTGCTCAAGCCGTCATCTATGTGGCTACAGCACAAGCCTATGATGATGAAATGCAGGAGCGAATTCAGCATCATCAAGCAGACCGACCTGAACATTGGGGGCTGATTGAAGAGCCTCTATATTTAGCCGACCGCTTAGTTGAAATAGACCAAGCTCATCAAACCATTCTTATCGATTGTTTAACGCTGTGGATGAGTAATTTATTGCTGCATGAACAAGCAGACTTTCAACAGCATCAATGCCAAAAATTACTTACGGTGCTGCCGACATTAAAGTCAGACATTATTTTAGTCAGTAACGAAACTGGGCTGGGCGTTGTTCCCATGGGACAAATCAGTCGAAAATTCGTCGATGAATCTGGGCGCTTACATCAACAAATTGGTCAAATCGCTGACCATGTGGTGTTTTGTGTTGCAGGTTTTCCAATGATCTTAAAAGGAGATAAAGCATGAACTGGTGGCAAGAACCCTGTCAAAATCCAAGTATCGAAGCTAAGCAACAGGCGTCAAATCACCAGTTACAGCTAACTAAACCTACGGGCTCGCTTTCAGAACTTGAAAATGTTGCGGTGCAACTTGCATCATTACAAAATACAGATCAGCCTAATATGGATTTTCCATGGATCACCATCTTTGCAGGTGATCATGGTGTGATGGAAGAAAATATTTCGGCCTATCCTCAAGCTGTCACACGCCAAATGCTACAAAACTTCACGACCGGTGGTGCATGTATTAGTGTCATTGCACGTGAGTATCAAGCCAAACTACAAGTGATTGACTGTGGTTCGGTAGGTGACGCTTATGAATATGCAGGGGTAGAGCGCTACTGTATTGCAGCGGGTACAGCAAATTTTGCTAAAACTGTTGCGATGAGCGAATCACAATGTATTGAAGCGATGAATCTCGGCCGTAAAAGTGTTGAAGATGCTATCGCTGCAGGTGCGTCTATTTATGTCGCAGGGGAAATGGGCATTGGCAATACCTGTTCGGCTTCTGCTGTTGCATGTTTTTTATTTAATGAGCCGGCCGAAAAACTGACAGGTGTTGGTACAGGTATTCGTGCTGAACAATTGGCACATAAGAAACAAGTGATTGATCAAGCTTTAGCTTTACATCAGGACTATGTCGGCCAAGATGTCTTTAAAGCTCTATGTGCTGTAGGTGGTTTGGAAATTGCCGCGATGGTTGGAGCATACATTCGCTGTGCGCAATTGGGTTTGGCAATGGTCGTGGATGGATTTATTAGTACAGTTTCGGCCTTGGTTGCTATTCGTTTAAATCCTGCGGTGCGTGATTGGATGCTCTTTGGTCATCAATCGGCTGAATATGGGCACCAACGTTTACTTCAAGCCCTTGAAGCTGAACCACTCTTAAAGTTGAATTTACGTTTAGGTGAAGGCAGCGGTGCCGGTGCGGCCTTGGGTTTAATTCGTTTGGCATGTCGCTTACATAATAACATGGCGACTTTCGCACAAGCTGCTGTGATTGGTGAAAAAGTTTAAATGGAACATTTCCGTTTAGATATATTGCGTCATGGTGAGACTGAACTGAGCCATACCTTACGTGGCTCTACAGATGATGCTTTGACGCAAAAAGGTTGGCAGCAGATGCAGCAGACCATAGATGATGTATTGAACGTCATACATACACACGGTTTAGCGAGCTGGGATGTCATCATCACTTCTGACTTGCAGCGCTGCCGTTTATTTGCTTTAGATTTGTCTCAACAACTTAAATGTCCAATGTTTGAAAATGCGAAATTTCAAGAAATGCATTTTGGCGACTGGGAAGCGGTATCAACCAAGCATATCTATGAAAACACTCCAGAGTTACTCGCACAGTTTTGGCAAAGTCCAAGTACATTTACGCCACCGAATGCAGAAAGTCTTCAGCAATTTCAACAACGGATATTAAGCGGTCTAGATGAGCTAGTTTTGCAGGCTCAACAGCATCATTGGGACCGCGTTTTATTGGTTTCCCATGGTGGTGTGATTAAATTATTAAAATGTATGGCACAGCAAAGTCATTTAGATGATTTATTAAAAATGACTGCCGAATTGGGACAATTAAATTCATTCATTGTGAAAAATCGTGCAAATATTCGTATTTTGGAGCAAAGTGAATGACACCTTTTTGGATTGCTCTCCAGTTTCTCACGACTTTCCCGATTCAACTCAAAGCGATGCCATCGAAACAGCAAAATGGACAGTCTTTGCTGTTTTATCCAGCGGTGGGATTGTTGATTGGCGGCATTCTTGCCTTGCTTGCTTTCACATTTCACAGCCTGCCGATCATCTTACTTAGCAGTATTTTGCTTGTGGTCTGGATTTGGCTCACAGGTGGTTTACATCTAGATGGTTTAGCAGATACGGCAGATGCGTGGGTCGGTGGCTTTGGTGATGCCGAGCGTACACTTAAAATCATGAAAGACCCTGCATGTGGGCCGATTGGTGTGTTGAGCCTCGTCGTGATTTGCTTACTCAAATGGTCGGCACTTTATGTTTTGCTACAACAGCAAATGTATTTGGCATTGATTGTATTTCTAATGTTGGGTCGTTTAGCCCCTTTATTTTTGTTTTTAACAACTCAGTATGTCCGTGAAAAAGGCTTAGGCTCATCGATAGCAGCAACTATTCCACGAAAGTCGGCATACATGATATTTACACTCTGCCTAAGTGCATGTTTGTATTTTAGCTGGCCTGGAGTTGTGAGTATATTTACGTTTATTTGTACTTTACTGTATTTACGATGGAAATTTATTCAGCGTATAGGTGGCGTAACGGGAGATACAATTGGTGCAGCGATTGAAATCACAGAGGTGTCGAGTCTTTTAGCGTTTGTCATAGCACTTCATTATGTAATTGCTTAGTTTTACAGTGAAATGACTTAACTCCTGATTTAAAAAAAGCCCAGCTAATGCACTGGGCTTTTTATTTTATCCTAATAGATAAATGACCAAATGAATAAGTGATGGCCCAAGCAATACCATAAAGACCCCAGCTAGTACCATGCTCAAGCAGGCTGCAACACCTTCTTCTTTATGACGTGATAACGCCTTACTTGTACCAAATCCATGTGCAGCATTGCCAAGAGCCGCACCTTGCGCAAAGCGTGAATGCAATTTAAGCCCAGCCAAAACTAGGTCAGCCAAAGCCACGCCGGCAATCCCAGTAATCATGGTAAATAGAATCACCAATTCGACTGAACCCCCAATATTCGAGGTAAGTTCCATGGCAAAGGGGGTAGAAATGGAACGTGCCATTAAGCTATAAGACGTTTCTTGGTCAAACTGAAACAACTGTGCCAAATAAAAAGCACTGATAATTCCTGCTAACATGCCAATCACGATGCCCAAACTAATACTCAGCGCATGCTGACGGATAATTTGTCGATATTCATAGATGGGAATAGCAAAGGCCACAGTGGCAGGGCCGAGCATCCATACAATCCATTGGCTTTCTTGCATATAGGTGTCATATGAAATATGAAAGCAAAGTATGAGTATAATCAGCACAAACGGGACGAATAGTGCAGGGGAAAGAACCATATACGGTAACTTACGATGTAGCTTTTTCGCCAAAATATAACCGACAAGGGTCAGGACGAAAAACAATACAGAGATGCTGTTCAACCCAAAATCGTTCATAAGGTTTTTCCTGCTGTGTTGACATCATGATCTGTCGCAGTTTGGTGTTTCGCTTTAAGTTTTGCCTCGAGTTTAAAGCCCCAATAAACCGTAAATGCTGTAAACACCATGACACAGACGGTACCCAGTACCACGGCTAAAATTAACTGCCAGCCAGAGCTGAGTAATAAATCTTGATATTTAATTAATCCAACTACACAGGGGATAAAGAATAGAACCAGTTCAGCCAAAATAAAATCTGAGCCTTGTTTGATCCACTGCATTTTAAATAAACCACTCAACAATGCGGCTAAAAGGAGCAATAAACCAATCACGCCAGCAGAGATCGGCAAGTTAAACCAAGATTGAATGCAAGAGCCAATCCACCAGATCAATATCAATAAACTTAGCTGCGCTAAAGTTTTAAGAAACTGGGTAAATTTGGAAGTAGATTGTGGAAACGTATCCATGAGACGACAGTAGAATAGGAGATGACGCTATTTTAAAAGTGCATACCCTGTATAATTATGAATAATTAATTATTAATTATGCTTAAATGGAATAATAATGGACATTAAAAGCCTAAAAGTCTTTGTGACCATCGTACAAAAACAGAGTTTTAGTCATGCAGCAGAAGCGCTTTTTGTCACTCAGCCGACCATTAGTAAATTAATTCGTCAGTTAGAAGACGAGATCGGCGTGCCTTTATTTCATAAAGGAGAAGCAGGTCGAAAAAGGGAAGCACAGCTCACCTATATGGGAGAGCAGATTTATCAGCATGCCTTAGTGATATTGAATGAACAACAACGGATGCTTGATACCGTTACCCAAGTTCGTGCCTTAAAACAAGGTAAATTGACCCTAGGTTTACCGCCATTGGCATCAGTGTTGTTCAGTCAGTTAATCGCGCTGTTTCATAAAAAATACCCCAATATTGAACTGAGCTTTTTTGAGGTTGGGGCGACAGGTATAGAAAGTGCCATTTTAAAAAAACAGGTCGACGTCGGGATTATTTTGGGTCACTTGAAACCGGTGCTGAGTGGTATTCCAGTGATGGAGTCACCTTTGTGTCTATTGTCCAAAAAAAACTCACAGTGGCGTAAGCGAAAAACAGTATCGCTGATTGAATTAAAAGAAGAATCCTTTTTATTATATGATGATACCTTCACACTCAATGACATCATCATACAGGCGGCAAACTACGTCGGATTTGAGCCCAATGTAGTGTGTAAAAGTAGCCAGTGGGACTTCATCGCCAAAATGGTAGATTCAAATGTCGGGATTGCACTCCTGCCTAAAATTTATTGTGAACAACTTGATGCGGCAAAATACCATATGGCTGAATTAGAAAATCCAAACCTAGACTGGAAACTCAGTATGGCCTGGAATACCACTGTTGCCATGAGTCCCGCAACGCGTGCATGGCTAGAAATCATTGAAGACAATAAAGACAAAATACATTTTTAGTTCATTCACAGATCAAGCCGATAAATAAATGATTGGAAATGAAGGTTGATTTATGATTTGTATATCAAAGATTATTGAAAAGGATTTTGCAAAATCAACAGGCATGAATTAAATTGGGTGTTGGTCGTTATTTTTGATGGTTCATAAAATGAAATGGGATGATATTGGTCAACAACCGTGTTCAATCGCTCGTGCGCTTTCAGTGCTAGGGGATCGTTGGACCATGTTGATTATCCGTAATGCATTTATGGGCATTCGACGTTTTGATGACTTTCAACAAAATCTCGGTGTGACGCGTCATGTGTTATCCGACCGATTAAAGCGTTTGGTTGAAGAGGGTATTTTAACCAAAGTTGCTTATGTCGAGCGTCAGGAACGTTTTGAATATCGACTGACGCAAAAAGGCTTAGACTTGTATCCAATCCTTTTAGCTATGACACATTGGGCCGATCAATATATGGATCAGGGCTTAGGATCACCTGTTGAATATGTGCATCAGGCATGTGGGCAAAAATTTAAACCGGTTTTGGTGTGCTCATGTTGTGCTGAACCGATCCAAGCCAAACAGGTCAAACCGATATTTACCCAAGCCTATTACATCGCTCTCAACCAATTAAAACCTGCCTAAGCTGTTTTATGGCTTTCTTCAAGATGCTGATTTGCATCTATTTAGCCAAAATAGCCTAAGCGGCATTTAGATTGCTTTAAAATTACAAACAATTTGCAGGCTTAGGGATTCCCGCTAAACGACTTAAATGCCGAGCGACCAAACCCGTGTTAAATTTGTCTTGTAACACCGCATTATTAATATCAGCGCTCACCGTTTTCATTAAAAATTTAATGAGTGGGCGAGTTGCCGGTGAGTGACCAAACTGTTGATAAAACTGTCGTACAGCTTGTAAAACTTCAAAATGCCAAGGGCTTAACTCAAGTTCTAAACTTTTAGCCAGTTCTTGGGCAACAGCTTCATTCCAAATAGTGTAATCCACCAAATGGCCATCTTGGTCTAATTCAAGATTCATATTCATTCCAAAAGAGAAGATTGTAGAAATGGATCGCTTTTACTCAAATTATTTGAGTGAAATACATCTTTTAAATTTCAGGCATAGATCAGCAAAAGCGGCATAGTCGATTACTTTCATATGACTATAATTCATAGTTTTACCTAAAATCTCAGCATCATTTTCAAGTACATAACATGTGCCAAATTGCTGAATTTGTTCATCTGCAATATGTAAGACTGCTTCACCCATCAAGATGATCGCATCTTCAGGGTTGATTAAACTGGCTAACTGCTGGATGTGCTGTAGGGTATTGGCGTAGCTGGCTTGGACTAAATACAGCGTAGAATTTGACATCATCATTCCTCTTTTACCAATACAACACATGATCAAATTGTTGAATTAATTTAGTATTGAATTGAACAAACTCAAGTTCTTGTTCACTGTTGATTACAAATGGATGCTGTGAATTTTTTTGTTCAATATAAATCGGGGTGAGATCGTAAAACTCAAAGCTATCAACCATGTTGGAAGCGAGTTTAAACGCATGCTTGAGCTGACTAAACTCTTGTTCTGCTTGAAGTAAGCTTAGCGCAGCATCTTTGAGCAATACTTTAACGTCACAGCCGAAGGTTGCAAGCACCATGGTCGCAGAAAGACTTTCATGTACTTGTAAGCTTGCAAGATTTGCATGGGTTAAAACAACCAGTACAGATTTCACGTAATTTTCCTTTTCAATGCTACAAATGCGCGGCAATCAAAATACTTAGAATTGCAATAAACGGTCAGCAGCTTGTACGGCATCGGCGAGTTCGCCTAGGCCCACAAGTTCAAATTGCTCAGCTAGATTATGTTGCTGAATATTGTGACGCTGTGCATTTTCCTGATCTGTGATCCCACGTGCGAGAGCTGCACTTACGCAAACAGGTAAACGAATGCCGAGTTTTTGCCATTCACTACTGAGTTTGCGTTGATCATCTGGCACCCATTGCAGGGCATTTGCGACATTTACACCATCTTGATAGAAAAAAACCCGAAAGTTTTCGCCTTTTTGCTTCAGCGCTTGGGCAAGACCCAAAGCATGCCAAGCCAATATCGAAGTGGGTGAGGAGGTAATTAGTAATAGAGTACTCATCGAAATTCACTAAATGAATAAACGGTCTAGATCGACAGTTTGTTCTGAGTTCAGAAGAAAAAGCTAGTATACAATGATTTACTCAATGATCTGAATATTTGCACAGTTTTGCTTATTTAGGCAGCACTGCCATTGCAAATTTTTCTTCAAATAGAACGATTGGTATAACATTGGGTTTAATTTGGATTCAGCCTCGAGCCATCACTTTTTCATAAATAAACTCTACGGTTACATACTGAAAAATCTTTATATGAATAAAACGCAATTTTTGATTTTACAGAGTGCTATGATCTTTTCATTTTTTAAACCATCTCATGAATATAGAGAAATTTAATTTAAGTTTATTTAATTCAATCAATGCTTCGGACAATGCTTTAGATTTCACTATTTCTTTTGCCATATTTATTGCCAATGATCTATTTTATATCGTGATTCTTTTGATGTTTTTGGCTTGGTTTAAAGGCAGTTTTGACACCAAAAAACAAATCGTTAAAGCCACAGTTTTTACAATCGTCGCTTTTCTTATCAGCCAAGTGATTTCGAGTTTCTTTTACTATCCTAGACCCTTTGTCTTGGACGTCGGACGCACGATTATAGAACATTCACCGAATGGATCCTTCCCGAGTGATCACATGCTGTTTTTTAGCACGATTGCATTTTCTTATATATTTTCAAAGCAAAAAACCGTCGGCTATGTATTTCTCGCATTCGCTTTTCTTGTGGCGTGGTCGAGAGTCTATTTAGGTGTGCATTATCCAATGGATATGGCGGGCGCGTTGATCATCGCTGTTTTGCTTAATTTTGTCGGACTGTCTTTATGGCGAAGCTATGGTTTTCATTTGGTGAGCATGATATTAAAAGTTTACGAGTTCCTATTCTCAGCCATGATTAAAAAAGGCTATATCCGCTAAATTAAGTTGCTTAGATATTTGCGATTTCAAACGTTTGCTGCTGTTATAGTTACATTGCCAACATCTTGCCAGATGAATATTTATGATGATTCATCTGGCGTTCACATCCAGATTCTATACCTCAAAAAATAGTCAGACTGCTCAATTCCATTTGCTCATTCGAGCAGGTGTTTTCTAGTTCGACTGTCCTACATCAAATATTTAGTAGTGCGAATTTTTTTTAAATATCTTCTTCTAAAAGCGTTCACTCAAATACCACGTAATCTTGAGATTTCTTCAAAATTGATTGGCTAGCGAGGTCATTTTTCGTAAATCAAATACAGTTAATATTCATAACTGCAACACAGTCAAAATTCCAAAGCAGTAAGATAAAACTAGAATGCTCTTGCAGATTGTTCGGCTCATGGAAAATGCTGAGGCGAGGTTTAATAATTTTGATCTGTAGATAAGTTGGTGACGACACCAAGATGATGCCAAAGAGTTGTAAAAGCTTGATAACTATAAGGAGTATCTAAACAATGATTTTAGTGACTGGTGGTTTAGGCTTTATAGGCTCACATATAGCCTTGAGTTTAATGGCTCAAGGTCAAGAAGTCATTATTGTGGATAATTTATCCAATGCAAATTTACAAACACTTGAACGACTTGAATTTATTTCAGGCATGTATGTGCCTTTTGTCAAACTCGATATTCGCAATACTCCCGCACTCAATAAAGTATTTGAACAATATACCGTCGATGCTGTCATTCATACGGCAGGCTTTAAGTCATTGGAAGAATCCGTCCTTAAACCACTTGAATATTATAATGATAATGTCAGTTGTATCATGAGTTTGCTGCGTGCTATGCAGCGAACAGGTGTACGAACACTGATCCATTTATCAAGTTTAGCGGTATATGGACAGTCGTCGGCAGAATTAACAGAAGACACAGAAATCAATTTTACCTATCCAAATCCCTATGTGAAATCTCAACAAATGGTGGAAGAAATTATACGGGATACGGCACGTACTGATAATGAGTGGAAAATTGCGATTTTGCGTTTAGGAAACGTCGCAGGTGCTTTCGAACATGCAGTTTTAGGTGAGTTTGTTGCGCCATTGCCAAAAAATATCGTGCCGCTTGCGATGCAAGTCGGGGCTTTACAACGAGACTTTATTGAACTTCGCAAACAAGCTAAAACTGAAGATGGTACTGTGGAACGGAGTTTCTTGCATGTACTCGACTGCTGTAAGGCGGTGTGGCAATGTTTGCAATGGTTGTCGCAGCAGCAATTCGCCTGTGAGGCTTTTAATATTTCAGGTGAGTTGGTTTCGATACAGCAACTGTTAGATACGCTTTCAGAAGTGACACAGGCGGAGATTAAGACGGTCGAATCTAGTTTTTACCCCAGCCATGAATATGACCAGCTTGGGGCAAGTACACAGAAAGCGAAAAGTACTTTTGATTGGCAGCCTGAACAAGATTTAAAGAAAATGCTAGAAGATGAATGGCGTTTCTATCAACAAACATTAAGAGGGAATTAACTCGTCTTGTTTTCGGTAAATTTAATCATCGTGCATGATTTTCTTTATAAAATCACGATAAAGATTATCAAATAAATCATTTATAATTGATAATGGTTATTATTTACAAACCTAAGCAAGTTACCTAAACTGTATTTATCAGCAGAATTTGATTCTGCACAGACGTTCAAGTTTTATAGATAAGGATATGAGGTCATTTATGCAAACACGTATTGAACATGACACAATGGGCGATGTTGAAGTACCTAGCGATGCGATGTGGGGTGCACAAACACAGCGTAGTTTGCAAAACTTTAAAATTGGTGGTGAACGTTTACCACGTCCAATGATTCGTGCAATGGGTCTCGTGAAAAAATCAGCTGCGATCACCAACGCAGCATTGGGTCAAATCCCTCAGGAACTTTCTGGATATATCGTCAATGCAGCCGAAGAAGTGATCTCCGGTCAATGGGATGTACAATTTCCACTGGTAGTTTGGCAAACTGGTTCAGGCACGCAAAGTAACATGAACTGTAATGAGGTCATTGCCAATATTGCCAATCAAAAACTGGGTAATCCGTTGGGTTCACAAAAACCTGTCCATCCCAATGATCATGTCAATCGTGCTCAATCGACCAACGATTCATTCCCAACCGCAATTCATGTGGCTGCAAGTCTACAAATCAATGAGCTTTTAATTCCTGCTGTAACGAAACTTCGTAATACCTTAGAAGCGAAATCTAAAGAATTTAAAGATATTGTTAAAATTGGCCGTACACATTTACAGGACGCAACGCCTTTAACATTAGGCCAAGAGTTTAGTGGCTATGTTTCACAGCTCGATCATGGTTTGAAGCGTTTAAATCAAGCTTTAGAAGGGCTGTATGAATTACCACTAGGCGGAACAGCGGTGGGTACAGGTCTCAACGCACATCCTGAATATGCTGTAAAAGCAGCAGCAGAACTTGCGAAGCAAACAGGACTACCATTTGTCACTGCACCCAATAAATTTGAAGCACTTGCAGGACGTGATGCTGCTGTATTTGCATCGGGGGCGTTAAAAACACTTGCTGTAAGTTTAAATAAAATCGCCAATGACGTGCGCTGGTTAGCCAGTGGCCCACGCTGTGGTTTTGGTGAGCTACGCATTCCAGAAAATGAACCAGGCTCAAGCATCATGCCTGGTAAGGTCAATCCAACTCAAAGTGAAGCCATGACAATGGTGGTTGCTCAAGTACTTGGAAATGATACAACTATTAATGTTGCGGGGGCATCGGGTAACTTTGAATTAAACGTGTTTATGCCTGTTATTGCCTTTAACTTATTGCAATCTATTCAACTCCTCAGCGATGCATGTAATAGTTTTAATGACCACTGTGCAGTAGGCATTGAGCCAAACCGTGAAAAAATCGACCATTTCTTACATGATTCTTTAATGTTAGTTACGGCACTCAATCCTGTAATTGGTTATGAAAATGCTGCAAAAGTTGCTAAAACTGCATATAAGGAAGGAAAAACCTTAAAACAAGTTGCGGTAGAACTCGGTTTAGTCACTGCTGAGCAATTTGATGAAGTGGTTCGTCCTGAGCAAATGGTTTCACCAAATACCAAATAAATTTTTTGAGATCATTCATCTAGAGTGTTTGAAAATAAAAAGAGAAGCTAACTCATACTTAGCTTCTCTTTTTATTAGATATATGATTGCTTTATTTTTCAGCTGGATCCTACCTAATACAGATTCTTTGGATTCATATTCATCTTGAAATGTATGTATAGAAACCAGACGATTTATTAAAAATAGGGGAACGAACAAAATGAAGAAAGGCCTGATGATGAAGCAAGTAATTCATTGGATTGGGCTTTGAATTCATTGGCACACTTGTTAAAATGCCTTTCTTTTTCTGTTTTCGTTGCTATTTGACATTTGTTTGAATAAATATTTGCAAGACAGTGTTTTATTTAAGGATTTCCCCCAATGCTCACCATCTATTTGACAGATGTCCAAAAGAACGTTCAATTTAAAGACTATCCGGGCGAGCATCCTGTTAAATTTGTTTTGAATTTTAAAAAGATTTTCCCAAGTGTTATGGAGCTTTTGCTACCAGTTTTGCCTGAAAATGAAAATCTAGAAGAAATGAGCTGGGAATCGACAACGACAGATTTTGAAAAATTTAAATTGCTACTCAGTGGTTGGGGCGTAATCGAACTACGTTTGAATGCTATTGCCCAATATAAAGACCGTGCTTATGCAGATAACTTGGTAAAAAAAGCACAGCAAAAGCGCAAAGAATATAAAAAAGCACAGTCAAAATTACAAACTGTTGAACTGGATTATCTATTCATGCACGAAGTTCATGGTTTGATTGATGCAGAGTTGGTCGAGCTAGGTGAAAAATTCTATCTACCGACTTTACGTGAGCTTTGGAAAAACCAAGTGTCAGCGAATGTACTAGAAGCAAAATTCTAAACGTCAAAAAGTTAGTCGAAAAATCCTCCGCTTAGGAGGATTTTTTATATGTACAGCAGAACTTCAGATTTACTTCGACAAGTGACTGTTTCATAGTGACCCATCAAGCAAGTGAAGCATTGATCCTAAACAATATCGTGAACGGTCATCCCTTCTAAATACTTAAAATATTTCTGCTTAAAGGCTTTTAGACTTAACCAGTCATTTGTAGAAGGTCGTCTAATTCGATGGTAGTAAACTTTGAGAATAATACAGCATCGGTTTCTTTTCTAGTAGTAAACACTACCGTGAATCACATGGTCTTTTAATGTGGGAGACAAGCTTCGCTTACTGCATTATCCCATGAGCAGCATACTGTGTAAGGTCGCGACGGTTGTATACTAGAATACCGTTATTCATCAATAAATAGCCCCTACAATCATGATTACAGTACTTCGAGTCTGTGAAGTATTGCTTTGCAAGGAAATGTACCATGCACCTGTTTGGATAACCTTGATGAGCTACTGCTTAATTAAATGCATTACACGCATATCAATTGATGGTCTGATTTTACTTGACCATTACAATGGCTAGTTTGCCAACAGACAGTACAACGACTAAATAAACTTAGCATCCACATAAATACAACCCATCTTGCTTGGTACTGATATAAGTAATATCCGTTGTATGCTTATATTTGCGTGCAACTTTATTCAGTAAACTTAGCTTTTTAAATATTCTTAGATTCTACAGACAGAACATTCATTCATACGATAATCAAGATCATGTATGTCATGGACATGATTGTGCGCCTAAATGAGTATGATGCTGCCAATGGATAGCTTTCAAATCATCATACATAAATAAATCTAACATTTTTCATGCATAGAAGCGTGAAGTGCTGACACCTAGATATTTGCAGGCAGAAGAGACTGCAGTGATTATTTTTAACTGATCGGTGATAGATTTAAGTAAGTATATCGTTGCTTTGAATACTTTCTTAGCTTTACGAGTATAGGGCTATGCTGGCAGCATGTCGAAAGACACAGCAAACTATTAGCGAAAGAGTCTCTCAAAGATGCTAAAACTTGAAAATCATAAATGCGGACATTAAAAAGCCCCCATGGTTAGGGGCTAGTCGTATCACTCGCGTGATACTCATATAAGGCTCATCTCATACTGTGTATATTAAAGCATAAAATTGAAAAAATGCTGAGTAAATTGACAGTTAAAACTTTGTTGTTTTAGGAAAAAGCGATCGCTATACTTTGCCATGAACATTTGTTCAATTCACTATAACCATAAAGAACTATATTGATGAAAGAATATAAAGTTGTTATCTATCAAGAAGGTATGCTGGGATCTTTGCTGCTTGGCTCTTCAAAAGTTGATCCTGTTAAATTCACTAATTTTTTAAATCAAAATGCGCAGCAAGGTTGGGCGGTGATTACGATGGAAAAAGATATCCGCCGTATGCTACTTTTTTGGAAGCGTGAAGCTTATGTAGTTGTTTTGGAGAGAGAAATATGAAATATGGTGTCTTTAGCGCACTTATTATTTCAGTTTTATGGGGGTTATTAGCCATCGCTCAGTTGTGGTTTGAGTTGCTCAGTGTCGAAGTATTTACCAAAATAACCGTCACTGTGGCGATTCTAGAAGCCATCATTATTATCGCAACATTGGTCATACGTGAGTATTTGACAGATAAAAAATTGAAAAAAGATGGCTTTATAGATTAGACCGCATAAATAGGGCGATTGAGTGCTGAACTCAATTGCCCTTAAATTTTAAAGTCATCTTATAGATTAAATCTATATTGGCTCATTACTCAATCATCATAAGGTCAGCACTGCTGGCAGATTTTAATTGTCGTAGCGCAAAAATAGAGCGTGTATGGCGTATACCTTTCATAGAATATAAGTTTTTACGCAAAAAACGCTCATAGTGTTCAGCATTTTTAACCGCAACTTTCACTAAATAATCGTAATCGCCAGTGACTAAATGTGCCTCTACCACTTCTGGCATATTGGCTAAAGTTTCACTAAATTGATCTAAAATTTCATCATCGTGACGTTCTAATGTGATTTCAATAAAGAATAATTCATTGATCCCAATCGATTTTGGATTGATGTTGGCTGTATAACCATCGATAATTTTTAAATTTTCTAGACGTTTTAAGCGTGTCCAACATGGCGAAGAGGAGAGACCAACACGTTCAGAAAGCTGGGCTATGGTGAGTCGTCCATCTTCTCTTAATGCGGATAATATTAAACGATCAATTCTGTCGAGGTTGTGTCGTGCTTCACTCATGCCAAAATAGAATATAATTGAGAAAAAATAGTTATATCATTTTTTGCAATGGTCGGCTGAAGAAAATTAGCACACTCGGACTTGCAATGCAGATTTTAAAGATAGAAAAATAAATTATGTAAGGTGTTAGGCAGGGTGATTGAAGCTAAAAATAGAAAATCTTGTGCAGATTATAAAAAGACCACTCAGCCGGATTACTGACTGAGTGGCAAAAACTTAAGCGTGTAACTGTTGTTCAATGATCGGCCATAGGTTTTGATGTGACGATTTAAACATCAACATATGTCCGATGGCTTTATGACCTGTTTCTTTCGGTTTTAACTCAATCATTTGAGTCGAAGCATTCGGGTATAAGCGCAGCAAGTCTTTGACATTGGCTTCCGTGGCGATTTCGTCATCAGAGCTCCATACGGCAGTGATCGGACAGCTCACCTGTTGATGAAAATCATGCTGAACAGTTTTGCCTAAGGCTTTGATGACATAACCGGGTTTGCTACAAAATTCAGCCCATTCACGAGCAACATCTTTTGGCAAATTTTCACCCATGCCAATCGCATTAGTCGGGCCATAGCCAATGGTATAGCGTGCAATCGGGAAGATCACATTAAACATCACTGGAGCTAAAAGCTTGGTGCGACCTTTAAGATCTTTGACATGACCTGTAGAGCCAGAAACAGCAACCACTTTGGCAACTTTGTCATAATTTGGCACGATACCTAATAATTGTCCGCCTGCGCTATGACCGAGTAATATGACTTTAGGTGCCTGCGTTTTACTGATCAAAGCGTCGATTGCCGCAGGGATATCTAGCTGCCCCCATTGCACAATACTTGCTGTCGATTGTTTTAAAGGGCTGTGTAGCGACTCACCAATACCACGAAAATCGAAAACTAAAACGTCATAGCCTTGTTGGCTCAACCATGTTGCATAGCTATTATAAAATTGCTTGGTAATGCCTGTGGCTGGACAAATCAACACAGGTAAAGCCTGTTTGAGCTCTGTCTGGTGCGGATAAAAGCGCGCACTCAGTGAATAGCCGTCTTGGCAATGAATCGTGAGTTTTTCAGATGATGACATGATTCAAACTTCATGGGTGTGTTCCGATGTCACTAATTTACACAAGTTCCAAAAAGAAACCTGAAAAGAGTATGACTCTAAAGTCATGTCATAACAGGTTTGAAGCAAGTACTATTGCAGAAGAAATACAGATAAAAATAATGCGTATAATTGAACAATGGATGTAAATTAAAATGGACATGCTTCAACTTTCGAGTGCAGTAAAAATTGCGATAGTTTTTAGTGGGATTTATTTATGGGTAGGTATGCTCACAGGTGTGTGGAAATATGCACAAATAAGGCAGTCTGAACTGGCACGTGCGCATTATTATGTAGATATCGCACATCGGAGCAGTTTGTTATACGCCCCAGCGACGCTTATTTTAGCGGTATTGGCCTATTTTTCAGCACTTCCACATACACTCAATTTACTCTTTGTAATCATCAATTTGTTCTTTTTTAGCTTTTCGATTTTAAGCTATGTGCTGCATGGCTTTTTAGCTGATACCACCAATCAATTTAAAGTACCGCACGTCTTAGGCAAATGGCATTTACCTAAATGGATGATGAGTATGGCAATGCTTGGATTGGTGATTGGCGAGTTAATTGCAACACTCGGATTGCTCTTCGGAGTCATCGTTAAATTTTGGTTTTAAGCAAAGTAGTATCAAATAAAAATCGTATCAATTAGATTGGAGGCTAATCAGGAGATAAAAGCTTTTAAAGTGCAGACGATTGTTAGGTCGAAGAATTTATATAAACAAAATTTTAAGTTCTGCAGAATTGAAAATTTATGAGAAAAGGCTGATGATTTTCTGGTTATTTTAGGGATTATTTGTATTGTTATTTAAAAAGGATTAAATGATCGAGAAGGTGGGGGTGGCATCTTTCTTTTTTCAAGATGGATGATGCCTCATCCATCTTCTAACTTAAAATTCTGTTGATTTTTGCTTTCGATATTTGTGGTCAATGACTGCCCATAAATAAAAGGCTACAGAGACAATAAGCGCATAAGCAAAATATTCAGGTCTTAAATTTCCTTGTATTAAGCCTTGAATAAGTAGTGTCAGCATGAGAGCAATAGTGGTGCTTGTATAGGTCACCATGTTCTTATTTGCCTTCAGAGCGTTAATGAAGAATTGCTTTTTGAAATGTACTGATAACATCTCCACCCCTCCTTGTTGTTGTTTAGCCAAAACCCATGATTTTGGTCAGGTTTGAACTACTGTTGTACTTCGAAACTAGAAGTATTTCAATAGCAAATGTCATTATTTTGTCATAAAACTATGTTAGATCATCGTATAAGAATAATCATTTTATTCATATACTAAATATTATGAATCTAAAGGTGTTGACTGGTGAGTAAAATGGTCGATGCATAATATCTATGTATGAATAAGCAATATATATACCAACACGGGTATATCGGCTTTATGACACGAAACCGCCTAGCTTACAGTCTGAATCGGGCTTAATCATGGAGTTTGTGTACGGTGTATTTTGCAGAAAGTATTTGTATTTTAACTATTATTATATTTTGTAGCCAAAGGGCTGGATTTTTTTCTCATCATGAAAATAAAACTTTATTAAAAAAGTTCAATGACTTAGGATTTTTGCGCTGTAGTAGGACAAATAAAAGTCAGTTTGGGTAAAACTCGACAATTATTGGTCACAGGTAAAATCGTCATTCGGGTAAAACTCCGATTTTAGACAGGTCAAAAAAGGTTATTTTTTAACTTTGTCAATTACAGCAGCAATAATCAGCACAATCACAGAAGGGATCAGCCATGCTAAATTTTGTTGAGCAAGCGGTAGATTGGCAATAAAGCTTGGAAGCGCATCTTCGAAACCAGCTACTTTTAAACCATCAAAAATACCGAAAATAAACGCACAAGCGGTAACAGGAGCAATAACTCGTGATGGTGAAATAAACCATTTAGAGCAGAAGCTAAGTAGGATAACTGCAATCGCAGGTGGATAAATTGCACTTAAAACAGGCACTGAAACTGCAATGAGTTTGGTTAAACCTAAGTTTGAAATCAGCAGTGAGAAACCAACTAAAATGAACACAAAAACTTTGTATGGAATTTTAGTCAATTCTGAGAAATATTCAGCACATGCGCAGGTCAAGCCAATCGCGGTAACCATACATGCAACAAAGATCATTGCAGATAGGAAATAAGCGCCCATATCACCAAATGCATGTTGTACATATGCATGCAGGATCACTGCACCATTTGTTGCATTTGGAGCAATATCATGGCTGCCCATACCGAGTTTGAACAAGCTGATATAAACCAGTGTAAGTCCAATACCTGAAATAATACTGGCAATGACAGCATACTTGGTGACGAGCTTACTATCCGTTACACCACGTGAAGTAATGGCTTTTACGATCACGATACCAAAAACTAAAGCACCTAAAGTATCCATGGTTAAATAACCATTGACCACACCTTCAGAAACTGGTGCAGCCACGTAGTTACCAATTGCAGGCGGAATTACACCAGCAGGGATAAAGAACGCAGAGATACCCAGTACAATGAGACCTAAGATCTTGAGCGGTGAAAGGAAATAACCCACAGTATCCAAAATTTTGTTTGGATAAAGTGAAACAATGGTCACTAATGCAAAATAAATCACGCTATAAATTAGCAGACTGTTTGCGCCGTTACCAAAATAAGAAGAGAAACCAATTTCATATGAAACGGTAGCTGTACGAGGTGTTGCAAATAAAGGTCCAACAGCTAAGTAACACGCGACAGTAAGGATAATGCTGGCTGCTTTACCCAAAGGTGAACTTAAAACTTGAATAGAACCCTCAACACGCGACAAAGCAATAATCGTGATGACAGGTAGACCAACTGCGGTGATTAAGAAACCAAATGCAGCTAACCAAACATGTTCACCCGCTTGCTGTGCGACAATTGGTGGGAAAATAATGTTACCTGCACCAATAAACAGTGCAAAGGTCATAAAACCTAAGGCAACAATATCCCGTGTACGAAGACTTGTCATAAAGGGGAGATGAACTGTGAAAAAAGGCAATTTTAGTGCAATTAAGCTCGTTTTTGGAGCAAAATTTATAAATCGTATAGATAGTTTTTATAATACGAATCATGAATATATTGACAGATAAAATAATGTTTTATTTATATTTATGATAAATAAAAGAAATTTATTGTATATAAATTTTTTATAGAAATATGTTTAGCGATTAAGATTTATCAGATATAAATCAATTGTTCTAATTTTCAGCACTAAATAGGATGCTATAAGCCGAATAAATGCAGAAATATTGGCTGAATAAAACAAAAAAAATCTAAAAGGTCTATAATTCGGTGTATTCAAATTTGAGGATATTCAGATGAAAGCTTCCAAAATCACGATTAAAACCGAGCAAGATATTGAAAAATTACGCATTTCAGGTCGTTTAGCTGCTCAGGTTTTAGAGATGATCGGGGAGTATGTCAAGCCGGGCGTGACCACTGAATATCTAGACGATATCTGTAATGATTTTATCGTCAACACACTTAAAGTGATTCCTGCCAACGTTGGCTACTATGGCTATACCAAAACCACCTGTATTTCACCGAATGAAGTGGTTTGTCATGGTATTCCTTCGAAAGAAACTGTATTGAAAGATGGTGACATTATCAATATTGATGTTGCCATCATTAAAGATGGTTATTTTGGTGATACCAGTCGTATGTACTATGTGGGTGAGGTTTCGCCTGCGGCTAAAAAGTTAGTGGAAACTACCTACGAAGCCATGGTTGCAGGGATTCATGCAGTTAAACCGGGAGCAACTTTGGGGGATGTAGGCTATGCCATTCAACAAGTTGCTCATCGTGAAGGCTACAGCATAGTACGTGAATACTGTGGTCACGGAATTGGTAAGGTTTATCATGAGCAACCGAGCGTTTTACACTATGGTCAACCGGGTCAAGGTGTGATTCTGAAAAAAGGCATGGTCTTTACCATTGAACCGATGATTAACAGCGGTAAAGCGCGAACTAAAGAGTTAAAAGATGGCTGGACAGTGATTACTGCAGACCGCTCTTTATCTGCACAGTGGGAACATATGGTGGTTGTAACCGATAGTGGTTTTGAGTTGCTATCTCCATGGCCAGAAGGTACAGGTACATATCCTGCAATCTAAGCTAAATCGCGAATTTAATCCTGAATCTGCTGTATCTAAAGGATTGAAGTTAAATTAAATTATACATGTGTATAATTTTTGACTTTAGTCTAATAATTTGTGGTGTGTATGAACGTTATAGGTTTTAAGACTAAGAGGTTTTGTCTATAGCTTAATTTATAAGGCTTTGCTTATAACTCTGAAAATCAGTTAGAGCTATTAACGATTTAATAAAGATGTATTTTATTTATATAATATGATTACAGATTCTGCTGTAGTTTCTGATTTTCTTAGTTTTTAAGTTTTCGCTTACCCATCACATGGGTAAGCTTTTTTTTGCCTAAAATTTAGCGTGTTCATGTTGGCTGAGTTTTTCAACTAAATAATCAATGAAAACACGTACAGCCGGTAATAAGCCACGACGAGATGGATATACAGCATGGAAAATACCATGTGCAGCTTTCCATTCAGGTAATACATGAACCAAAGCACCTGATTTCACATGATCGGACACAATACTGTCGGGTAATAACACCACGCCACAATCTTGGCAGGCTAGTGCAGCTAACATCGATAGGTCAGAGCCCATTACCGTTGGGTTGACTTTAATTTTTTTCTGATGATGCTGTGCATCGGTCACAATAATATGTTGATCGAGATGCTCATCCGCCATACTTAATATTTGATGTTGTGATAAGTCTTCGGGCTGTTTGAGTTCACCAAATTTATTCAGATAGGCCTGACTGGCAAATAAGTGCTGCTCAATCGTTTCAAATTTACGAATGACTAAATTGGGGTCGTCGTCTAGATTTGAACGTACACGTAGCGCAAGATCGAAGCCTTCATTAATGATATCTACGCGCCGATTGGTCACCATCATTTGCACTTTGATTTCTGGATATTGCTTTAAAAATTCAGGTAATATTTTGGTCATTTCATTTTGCGCGATGGAAACAGGTAAGCTGACTTTAATTAAGCCGCGCGGCTGCGTACTGAGATGATCAACCAAATCATGTGCGGCTTGAGCGGCATTCATCATAACTTGTGCATGGCGGTAGATATTCATACCAATATCTGTCACAGCAAAATGTCGTGAACTACGTTGAATCAGGCGGACACCTAAACGTTCTTCTAAGTTATAGACCCGACGACTCAGTTTTGATTTTGGAATATCTGTTGCACGTTCTGCTGCACTAAAACCACCATGTTCGACCACTTGGGCAAAACAATAAAAATCATCTAGATCACTCAGCACTGTTCTTATTCCATATTTGCAACGATTTAGCTAATTAACTTGAATTGTTTCATGAAGTCAATCACGTTTTGTAGTTTTTCATGTGAGAAAGTTGAGTAAAATTGCCAAGACTAAAGTCGGGTTAACCTTGTAATCGTTTCACATTAGCATGACCAAACAATAAATGTGGTGTATACATCTTTTAAATAACCGAATTTGAAGGATGTGATTTGAGTGTCGTCCTGATATATTCAAATAAAAGACCATTATGAAAGAAATTCGACATTAAAGGACAATGTCATGGAATTAAGACATTTACGTTACTTTGTCGCCGTTGTAGAAGAACAGAGTTTTACGAAGGCTGCTGAAAAGCTATTTATTGCTCAACCTCCTTTAAGTCGTCAAATTCAAAATTTAGAAGAAGAGTTGGGGGCACAGCTTTTTGAGCGTGGCAGCCGTCCTTTAAGAACTACCACCATTGGCCGTTTCTTTTATCAGCAAGCCGTGAAATTACTTTCCAATGCAGAAGAAATTAAGCTCATTACGCAGCGGGCCAGTGCTACTGAACGCACGATTAATATCGGTTATGGCGGTTCGCTACTCTGTGGTTTATTACCTCGAATTGTTTATTTGTTCCGTCAGCAATATCCACACTTAAATGTAAATTTAATTGAACTGAGTGCAGTCGATCAGATTCAGGCATTAAAAGAAGGTCGGGTTGATGCATGTTTTAGCCGAGTTCGTGTGTCGGATCAGGCGGTTAAACGTGTGCTATTGCGTGAAGAGCCGCTAATTGTTGCGGTGCATTCGAGCCATCCTTTATCTTCACAGCAGCAGATTGCATTAAATAATCTCAAAGATGAGCAGATTTTTATCTATCCAGCAACGGATGGTCAAAGTTATGCAACGCTGATCAAGTCGTTGTTTTTAGAATACGGTATGGAGCCGAAACGCTTTAACACCCAAGCAGATTTGCAGCAATCACTAGGCATGGTTGCAGCAGGCGAAGGTATTTGTATTGTTCCTGAATCTGTACAAATTATGCAGTTTAGGCATGTGAATTATGTGAAATTATCGGATAGTGCGGCCATTAGCCAAATTTACTTGATCGTGCGGAATGATGATGAAGGGGAGTTGGCGCGTCCTTTATTTGACTGCGTTTACCAAGTATATGATTTGGAAGCAATTGAATACGATCGTCGGGTTTTCTAGTGCTTATTTTAAAAAGTAATAATAACGTTAAATTTGAAATTCAATTTTGAAGCAAACGTTTAAGTAACACCTTTCTGCATAAAACATAGGCTCATTCTTGAAAGTATTGAGCCTATTTTTTTATTCAGTCTTATTAGAGCGCTTGTTTTAAGAACTTGGTGATTTCACGGCTGAATTTGACCGGTTCACTGAGCAATGGCGTGTGTCCCGATTTTTTAAAAATAATCTGCTCTGCATTGGCTAGGCTGTCAGCAATAATTTTTTGACCTTGAGCAGGATAGAGGATCGATTTTGCCCCTGTGAAAAAAGTTGTTGGCGCGGTGAGTGCTGCAATGGCTTCACGATAATCTTCAGTATGGTTTAAATAATTTTGAATATACCAATATAAATACGCCACACTTTGTGAGGGTAACATCAGCTTCTGTAAAGTTGGTTGTTGGTATGCAATACGGAAAGCGGATAATGCATAAGGATTGCTATTTTGTAAGTCTATGAACCTTAACCAAGCGTCGACCAGACCTTGACGGTCATGTTTATTCATCTGCTGTGCAAATGGCACGGAGAGGTTGGTTGCAAGTACCTTCGAGATGTCTTCTAAAATACTTAAAAACTCAGTGTGGCGTTTGCCATATAAACCATATTGCCAATCTGCATCTACTCGTATTTTAGGCGTTTGATCGATGTGCAAATAACGTTTAATTTTTTCAGCAAACTGACCGTATTTTAAACCGTGCATGGTGGTCGTTGCCCCCCATGGAGTAGGCAATCACCGTGATTTTATCGTAACCGAGCTGGGAAACTAAGCTGTCAATATCTCGCCAATGGCTTGAAATGGTGTCCATATTTGGAATTTGACAAAGTTTAGAGCCGCCAAATCCACGCCAGTCTGGAATGATAAATTTAAAATGCTTTCGGTGTTGATATAGAAAAGGGTGCCATTGCCAACTTTGCATGCCCAGTCCAGATAAAACCAGAATGGGTTCTCCTTGACCATATTCACGAACATACAGTTGTTGCTGATCGGGCATTGTATAGTGTGGCATGCGGCTTCCTATTTATTTTTTGTTTTAGCGATTAAACTTATGCAACTGTGGAATGATGGTTTCAAGCCATTTGATCCAACCGATTTCCAAATCTATCCCAAGCTGTAAAATCATTTTATGAATGTACAAAGTACGGTCTTCATCATGCGCATGTGCAAAGTCTTTTGCAAAAATAGACTGGTACACTTTTAGTTTTTCTTTGTGAATGTCTAGATGGCGCTCTAATTCGGGTAATACGCCATTTGTACCCAGCTGAGCTTCTGCACGTAAACGAACCATCAACTCTTCACGTAATTGAGCCGGAGGGCTTTGCTCAACCATCCAATTGGCTAATTCAACACGTCCAAGCTGTTCAACTTGGTAGGTTTTTTTACGGGTTGTACTGTGCTCATCTTCAATGGTGCTGATCCAGCCTTTTTGCAGCATGCCATTGAGTTCACGGTAGATTTGCTGATGTGTTGCATTCCAAAAAAAGCCCATAGAGCGGTCAAAACGGCGTGCAAGGTCAATTCCTGTACTCGGTTTTTCAAGTAAGCTCGTGAGTAAAACATGGGCTAAAGACATATATGGCTCAGTCAAAATAGTTTTGTACTTTTTATTATGCAACATGTTGCATAAAAATCAAATCTCGCATATAAATTAGTGCAACAAGTTGCAAAAATCTTGTATGCGTAGATGTAAATAGAAAGCTCGTATACAAGCGAAGATAAAAAAAGCCAGCTTTTCAGCACGCTAAGGAGAAAAAATGTCAAATTATCCAAATTTATTGGCACCACTAGATTTAGGTTTTACAACGCTAAAGAACCGTGTATTGATGGGTTCTATGCATATCGGCCTTGAAGAAGCACCGGGTGGCTATGAACGCATGGCAGCTTTTTACGCTGAGCGTGCGAAAGGTGGTGTAGGTCTGATTGTAACTGGTGGTATTTCTCCCAATGATGATGGTGTGACATTTGCTGGTGGTTCAAAATTAGACTCTTTAGAAGAAGCAGAAAAACATAAAGTGATTACGCAGGCGGTACATGATGCTGGCGGTAAAATTGCGATGCAGATTTTGCATACAGGTCGTTACTCGTATCAGGCCAATAATGTTGCACCTTCATCTATTCAAGCACCAATTAACCCAGTAAAACCGCAAGCTTTAAGCACAGCAGACGTCGAACGCACAATCAATGATTTTGCCAAATGTGCTCAGTTAGCACAGACAGCGGGTTATGATGGTGTAGAGGTCATGGGGTCAGAAGGTTATTTAATTAATGAGTTTATTGCTGCACGTACCAACCACCGTGATGATGAATGGGGTGGCAGTTATGAAAACCGGATTCGTTTTCCAATTGAGATCGTGCGTCGTACGCGTGAATTAGTCGGTGAAAATTTTATTATTATTTACCGTCTTTCTATGTTGGATTTGGTTGAAGGCGGTTCGACTTTCGAAGAAGTTGTGCAACTTGCAAAAGCGATTGAAAAAGCCGGTGCAACCATTATCAATACCGGTATTGGTTGGCACGAAGCACGTATTCCGACCATTGCAACCAAAGTGCCACGTGCTGCATTTACATGGGTGACCAAGAAATTAAAAGGTATAGTGAATGTTCCTTTAATCACCTCAAACCGTATCAATACCCCTGAAATGGCTGAGCACGTACTTGCTTCGGGTGATGCAGATATGGTGTCCATGGCACGTCCAATGCTGGCTGACCCACGTTTTGTGGAAAAAGCAGAACAAGGTCGTAGTGATGAAATTAATACCTGTATTGGTTGTAACCAAGCCTGCCTAGATCATATTTTTTCGATGAAAATTGCAACATGTTTGGTTAACCCTCAAGCTTGCTATGAAACTGAACTGATTTTTAAAGAATCTGCACAGGTGAAAAATATTGCTGTGATTGGTGCGGGACCTGCGGGTTTAAGCTTTGCAACTTATGCTGCAGAGCGTGGTCATAACATAACTATTTTTGAAGCATCGAGCCAAATTGGTGGGCAGTTCAATATCGCGAAAACGATTCCTGGTAAAGAAGAGTTTTATGAAACGCTGCGTTATTTCAAACGCAAAATAGAACTATTGCCTCAGATTAAATTGGTACTGAACCATACGGCAACGTATGAAGAATTAGCTCAGTCTGATTTTGATGACATCGTGGTGGCGACGGGTGTAACGCCGCGTCAGTTAGATATAGATGGTATTGATCATCCAAAAGTATTGAGCTATTTACAGGTTTTACGTGAACGTCACCCTGTTGGCAAACGTGTAGCAATCATTGGTGCGGGTGGTATTGGTTTTGATACGGCTGAATATTTAACGCATGAAGGTGAAAGCGGTAGCCTCAATCCTGAGAAATTTTATGATGAATGGGGAATTGATACCACTTATGCACAAGTCGGTGGCTTGAAACATCCTGACGTTGAAGAATCGCCGCGTGAAGTGTATTTATTGCAGCGTAAGGCTAAATCGGTCGGTGCTGGCTTAGGTAAAACCACGGGTTGGATTCACCGTACAGGTTTGAAACACCGTGATGTAAAAATGATTGCGGGTGCAAGCTACGACAAAATAGATGATCAAGGTTTGCATATTACCGTTGATGGTCAACCACGTATTTTAGATGTTGATCATGTGGTGATTTGTGCAGGTCAGGAATCCTATACCGCGATGTATGAACAGTTACAAGCAGATGGAAAAAATGTGCATCTGATTGGTGGTGCGAAAGAAGCTGGTGAGTTAGATGCTAAACGTGCCATTCGTCAAGGTGCAGATTTGGCTGCGGTGATTTAATCAGCCTCATACTTATCCACGACAACTACATTCAATTTAATATGCAGTTGTCGTGCTTCCTCTCCATTTTGAGAGGAGTTTGAGGATAGGGAAATGATTCATCAACAAAAAAAGGACATAAACATGATTATTGAAATAACAAAAAAATCTGTTGCACGTTGGCACGAAATGCTCGACACACGGGATATGAATATTTTAAATGAACTCTTGGCAGAGGATGTGGTGTTTCGTTCACCTGTCGCGTTTAACCCATATCCAGGTAAGCCTGTAGTAACTTTTATTTTGACCAATGTGATTCAAATTTTTGAAAATTTTACCTATCACCGTGAGTTTTACTCAGAAGATGGTTTAAATGTGGTGCTTGAGTTTTCTGCCAATGTTGGCGAGAAAAAGTTAAAAGGGATCGACATGATTCAGTTTAATGAACAAGGACAGATGATTGATTTTGAAGTCATGCTCCGTCCGAAAAGTGGCTTGGAAGCATTGGCGGCGAAAATGGGTGAGCGCATTACGCAATATCAGCCTTAAATCTGCTGATTTTAAATGCTCATCACAGAATGATAAAAAGCATGATGGATATTGTCATGCTTTTTGCTTATGAGGCTTAAGCAAACAAATATTGCTAGCGAGATATGGTTTTGTAGATACGTTTGTTTAATGGGCCTTGTTTGTCAAAGTGAAAAGATTGAAATGATTTGCTGTAGTGCGAAGCGAGGTGAAGGTAAGGTCAATGAATAATGTGATGCATAAAGGGTGTCAGGCTCTTTTAAATTTTGTAGATCATGCCATCGGTGCAGAATTACCACAGCTTTATTATCATCCTGAAGGGCAAATGAAACATGTGCTGCCGAAGTTAAAGCAACTACATGAAAAATATCGTCCTACGCCTTGGCTGTCGAATACTCATGCACATTTACTGTATTTTGATGTCATTAAAAAGCGCCAAGTGAAGCTTAAATACGACGCTATAGAGCAACTGACCATGGCTGATGGAGGGATTACAGCCATTGCATGGTTGGGCTTAGATTTACCTGCGGATGTGCCAACTGTGGTGCTCATGCATACGATTACGGGAACGCCTGAAAGTATGCGAGAAGTGGTTCGGGATCTTCATCTATATACAGGTTGGCGCATTGCACTGTGTTTAAGACGCGGTCATGCCAATTTGCCTATGCCAGTTGCCAAAATAAATTTATTTGGTTCAACCGATGACTTACGTGAACAGATTGCCTTTATTCAGCAGAAATTTCCCGCATCGAGTTTGTATGGCGTCGGTTCATCTGCAGGAACGGGGCTATTGGTCCGCTATTTAGGCGAGCAAGGTGAGGAAACACCACTTAAAGCGGCTTTTGCTTTATGTCCGGGTTATGATACTGAGCTTGGCTTTAAAAATGTACATCCTTTTTACAGTAAAATGATGACCAAGAAGCTCTTTCAGAAATTTGTAGAACCCTATTCTGCAACATGGTCAACAACACCATCTTTAATAGAAGTACTAAAAAGTAAAAATTTGGCGCAGTTTGAGCGTGCTTATTTCCAAATGGCTGGTTTTACTGATTATGAAAGTTATGCAAAATCTACCAATCCAATTTATGTATTTGAAAATCTTAAAATTCCATTGATGATTTTAAATGCCGAAGATGACCCTGTTTGCCACATTCAAAACTTTGAACCCTATAAAGAATTAATCCGTTCTTTGCCGAATGTTGTGGTGGTAACCACCAAAAAAGGCAGTCACTGTGGTTATTATGAAGGTTTAGTGGAAACCCATTCATGGGCAACCAAATTGATGGCAGATTTTTTAAAGTTATATGCGAACTAAAAAATAGCCTACTTTTAATAGGCTATTTTTTGTGAAATTATTCAGCTTGTGCGCAACATGCAGATGTTTGAGGTTTAATCTTCATTTGAATCAATACTAAAATCAACGCTATAGCGCTCAGTGTAGCGCCTGCATAAGACACCGCGGCATAGCTGAGGTTAAGATTTAGCACTGCGGCACCAGCAACAGCGCCCAAAGCATTTCCAAGATTAAATGCACCAATATTCACTGAAGAAGCGAGGCCTGGTGCATCGTGAGCGACTGTCATAACACGCATTTGTAAAGGTGGTACAACGGCAAAGGCTGCTGCTCCCCAGATGATTAATGCAATCGCCGCGCCAATGGTGGATGTTGCTAAAATTGGAAATAACAGCATCATCAGCATGAGTAAGACTAAAAAGCCAATCAAGGTTTTATCTAAGGATTGATCTGCAAACTTACCACCGAAATGGTTACCAATTGAAAATCCGATCCCGATTAAGACCAACATGAAAGTGATAAGCTCAGGGCTTGCATGGGTAAAGACTTTTAAGCTCGGTGCGATATAAGTATATAGCGCGAACATAGCTCCAGCACTCATGACTGTGGTCAGCAGTGCTAAAACAACAGGCATGCGTGTTAATACTTTTAACTCTGCTCGTACATCAGGTTTTTCGGTCTGTTGCTGATGGGGCAGTGCTTTCCATAATGCCAACATGGTGATAATGCCCAGTAAGGTAATGGCTGCAAAAGACATACGCCAACCGATATTTTGCCCCACCCACGTTGCGAGTGGCACACCGCCAATATTGGCAATGGTCAAGCCCATAAACATCATGGCGACAGCGCTGGCTTGTTTATCTTTCGGAACAACACTCGCTGCAACCACAGAACCTAAGCCAAAAAATGCACCATGATTTAAGCTGGTGACTAAGCGTGCCGTCATTAAACCGAGATAATTGGGTGCAATCGTTGCCAAAATATTACCGATGGTAAAGATTGCCATTAGTAAAATAAGGGCAGTGCGTTTTGGAAAACGTGCTAACCATAAGGTCATTAATGGGGCACCAATCATGACGCCAACGGCATAGGCACTAATCAGTAAGCCCGCTTGAGGAATGGAAACCGATAAATCTGCTGCGATTTCAGGCAAAAAACCCATCGGTGAAAATTCTGTTGTGCCAATTGCAAAAGCACCAACAGCTAATGCAATTAATGGAAAATTGAATTTCATATTAAATATCCCACACTGGAGCAAGTTCAGGTGGGTTCACTTCACGCGCATTTCTGTCCAGTGTGGCAATGGCCTGCATCTGTTCAGGTGTTAAATGAATCTCTTGAGCTTTTAAATTACTGATTAAATGTTCAGGTTTGGTTGAAGATGGAATCACGGCATAACCTTTTTGCAGTGCCCATGCGAGTGCAATTTGAGCTGAAGTAGCTTGGTGTTCGGTCGCGATGTTTAACAGCGTTGGGTCTTGCAAAACTTTGCCATAAGCCAAAGTCATATAGGATGTGACATCTATATTGTTCGCTTGCAGATAATTGGCCAAGTTTTGATTTTGCAAATATGGACTGAGTTCAATTTGATTGGTTGCAATATTTTCCAGCCCAATGTGATCAATGGCTTGTTGAGTGAGCTCTATATTAAAATTAGATACACCAATATGCTCAGTCAATCCTTGTTTTTTTGCCTCAAGTAAATGTCCCATTAATTCAGGAATATCGACTCCAAGTGCAGGTGCTGGCCAATGAATAAGTGTAAGGTTAACTGCATCAGTCCTCAATTTAATTAAACTGTCTTTTAGACTGGGTATTAGTTTGTCGGCAGCATAATTTTCAGTCCAAATTTTCGTGGTTAAGAAAATATCAGCTCGATTGACCTGACTTTCATGGAGTGCTTGGCCTACTTCTGCTTCATTAGCGTAAATTTGTGCGGTGTCTACAGCACGATATCCAACTTCTAAGGCTGTTTTAACTGAGTGAATGACAGTTTCACCTGTCAAACGGAAGGTGCCGACACCAAATTGAGGAACAATCATCAGGAATTCTCTTTTTTGAATTGATGCTATTGTGCTGCTAATTTTAATGAAGAAAAATGCATGAGTTTGGAATATATTATTGATTAAAAATCACGAATTAGAATATGCAATGAAATCGACCATTGAGGAGCTGCAGGCTTTTACTGTTATTGTAGATAGCGGCTCTATTATCAAAGCAGCAGAAAGACTGGATCAAACAGCATCTGGTGTCAGCCGTGCATTACAGCGTCTGGAATCTAAATTAAATGTAACCCTGTTGGAACGAACAACCCGCAAAATTAAGCTCACGCAAGAGGGGCAATTATTTTTAGCTAAAACACGGCGGATATTGAATGATTTGAGTGAAGCGGAAGATTCTCTGCTGAAATTAGATGCAGATACTTCGGGGTTAGTGCGAGTCGATTCTGCGATTTCGTTTATTCTGCATATGATCGTTCCCTTGATTCCAGAATTTAATGCACGTTATCCACATATACAGATTGAATTGGTGAATCATGATCAAGTGATTGACTTATTAGAGCATAAAGCGGATGTCGCAATTCGCTTTGGAAAATTAAACGATTCAAGTTTGCATGCAAAACTCATCTATAAGAGTCGATTGTGTTTGGTGGCGAGTCCTGAATATCTTCAGCAGCATGGACGACCGCAAAATGCTGATGAGCTAACAGCACATGCTTTACTTGGATTTAGTCAAATTACCCATATGAATACTTGGCCGTTCCAAGTCGCAGGGAAGCCCCTGACGATCCGACCCAACATCAAGGCATCAAATGGTGAAACACTACGGGAGCTTGCGATTCATGGGATGGGCATCGCTTGTCTTTCGATTTTTATGTTAGAAAAAGATATTGCAGAAGGGCGATTGGTACAATTTTTAGACGATCAAATTGAACCGCATGAACAGCTTATTCATGCTGTCTATTATCAACAAGAGCATTTACCGAAACGTGTTCGTTTATTTATTGAATATTTAGCTGAAAAATTACAAGAATAGTTGTGAGAAAAAACAGTGCATCGTCGGGTACAGATTTTTATTTACATAGAAACAATAAAAAACCCGACTTTTGCCGGGTTTTTTTGATCATTTGTTTGATAAAACTTCGATCTTAGTTCTCTAAGGCTGGTGTTGCAGCAGCAATGGCAGCAGCTACGGCGTCATCTTCAGACTGTGCAGAACCTGAGTTTTGTTTAGGTTGAGCAGCTTGCGCAGGTTTTTCTGCAGCTTTAGGTGCTTCTGCTTTTGGAGCTGGAGCTTCTGCAGGAGGAGTAGGTTCACGACGAATTTCAGTTGTTGTATTCGGTGTTTCTTCACGAATCACTTCAACTTGCTGTTGAGTCGTTTCTTCAACAACGGGTTGTTCTTCAACTGGTTCTAATTGTGTAGGTACAGATGCTGTTGGTTCAGATGCTGCAACTTCAACCTGTTCCTGTTCTTCTTCTTTTGGTGCTTCTTTTTTTACACATGCTGTAAGAAGTAGACCTGTTGCGATTGCACCGCAGATTAAAAGTTTCTTATTCATAATTACACAAAACAAAAAAGTGTGGATTGGATAAATGCATTATAACAGCAAATAAGAATATAGAAATGATAAGAACTTACTCTAAATTTTTATGATAATTGCTGTTACAATAGCCAATTGTTAATTGTTCTATGAATTGATGCGGAATGACTTTGCTTTCTTGGTACAGAGTAAAGTAAAATCGCACAACATTGTAGGCCAATTTAGGCTCCATTGTACGAGAAACTTAATGACCCATTTTATTTTCGTTACTGGTGGTGTTGTATCATCACTAGGTAAAGGTATTTCAGCTGCATCAGTGGCTGCGCTTTTAGAAGCCCGTGGTTTAAAAGTAACCATGGTAAAAATGGATCCATACATTAATGTCGATCCAGGGACTATGAGTCCATTCCAACACGGTGAAGTTTTTGTCACAGAGGATGGTGCTGAAACTGACTTAGACTTGGGTTATTACGAACGTTTCTTGCGTCGTGCGAAAATGACCAAACTGAACAACTTTACTTCAGGACGAGTGTACCAAGATGTCTTGAATAAAGAACGTCGTGGTGACTACCTCGGTGGTACAGTTCAAGTTATTCCACATATTACTGACAATATTAAAGAACGTGTTCTTCGCGCAGGTGAAGGCTATGACGTTGCGATCGTTGAGATCGGCGGTACAGTAGGTGACATTGAATCTCTCCCATTCATGGAATCTGTACGTCAACTTATGGTCGAACTCGGTCATAAGCGCACAATGTTAATGCACTTAACTTTACTCCCATACATTAAGTCAGCTGCTGAATTAAAAACCAAACCAACTCAACACTCTGTAAAAGAGCTTTTATCGATTGGTATTCAACCAGACATCCTGATCTGCCGTACAGAGCATGATGTTGATGCTGATACTACACGTAAAATCGCGTTATTTACGAACGTTGAAGCACGTGCAGTTGTGGTATGTAAAGATGCGCGTTCAATTTACCAAATTCCACGTACTTTCTATGAACAAAACGTTGACGATTTAATTTGTGAACGTTTTGGTTATAACGATCTTCCAGAAGCTGATCTTACAGACTGGGATAACGTTGTAGATGCATTACTGAACCCTGAATACACAGTTCGTGTAGCGATGGTTGGTAAATACGTTGAACTTCCAGATGCATACAAATCTGTAAACGAAGCACTTTTACATGCGGGTATTCAAAACCGTGTGAAAGTTCAAATCGACTACGTCAATGCAGAAGAGCTTGAAAGCCAAGATGTAAACGACGTATTAAAAGACGCGGATGCAATCTTAGTGCCAGGTGGTTTCGGTGAACGTGGTACAGAAGGCAAAATGAAAGCGATTCGTTTTGCACGTGAAAACGGTGTACCGTTCCTCGGCATCTGTTTGGGTATGCAGTTGGCTGTGATCGAATATGCGCGCAACGTTGCGGGTATTGGCGATGCAACTTCAACTGAATTTAACCGTTCTACAAAATCACCATTGATTGGTCTAATCACTGAATGGTTAGATGAGCGCGGCGAAGTTCAACAACGTAATGCAGATTCTGACTTAGGCGGCACAATGCGTCTGGGTGCTCAAAAATCTGAATTGGTTGCAGGAACAAGAACTGCACAAGTTTACGGTTCTGAAGAGATCGTTGAACGTCATCGTCATCGTTATGAAATGAACAACCGTTATATCCCAGTGCTTGAAGAAAAAGGCATGAAGATTTCAGGTTATTCTCCAGTACAGCGTCTTGTTGAAACTGTTGAAATTCCTGAACATCCTTGGTTTATTGCTGTACAATTCCATCCGGAATTTACAAGTTCACCACGTGATGGACACCCATTATTTGCTGGCTTTATTGATGCTGCTAAAAAACAGTATCAAAAAACCAAGTAATGGCATTGTAGGACTAAACTAGGAAGTTTAAATGTCACAATTAAAACCACAGGAAATTGTACGTTTAGGCGATATACAAATGGCAAATCATTTGCCATTTGTACTATTCGGCGGCATGAACGTACTTGAGTCAAAAGACCTTGCTTTTGAAATTGCTGAAACCTATGTGGATATCTGCAAACGCTTGGATATTCCATATGTGTTTAAAGCAAGTTTTGATAAAGCCAATCGTTCAAGCTTGAACTCTTTCCGTGGCCCAGGCCTGGAAAAAGGAATCGAGTGGTTAGCTGACATTAAAAAACACTTTAATGTGCCGATTATTACTGACGTACATGAACCATACCAAGCTGCGCCTGTTGCTGAAGTTGCGGATATTATCCAGCTTCCTGCATTTTTAAGCCGTCAGACTGACCTTGTTGAAGCGATGGCGAAAACTGATGCCATCATTAACATCAAAAAAGCACAGTTCCTCGCACCACACGAAATGCGTCATATTCTGCATAAGTGTTTGGAAGCAGGGAATGACAAACTGATTCTTTGTGAACGTGGTTCAGCATTTGGTTACAACAACTTAGTTGTCGATATGTTGGGCTTTGACATCATGAAAGAAATGAATGTCCCTGTGTTCTTTGATGTGACACATGCGCTTCAAACGCCGGGTGGTCGTGCGGATTCTGCGGGTGGTCGTCGTGCGCAAATCACGACACTGGCACGAGCAGGTATGGCGACTGGTTTAGCAGGTTTGTTCTTAGAAGCTCATCCAGATCCAGAAAATGCCAAATGTGACGGTCCATGTGCGCTACGCATGTCACAGTTGGAGCCTTTCTTGGCACAGTTAAAAGAACTCGATACCTTGGTTAAAGGTTTCGCAAAGTTAGACACACACTAATTCGATACACATTGATGCGTCACTTTTGACGCATCATTTTTATTAATCAACTGAGGAATTGTTCATGAGCCAAATCGTTGACATTCGTGCACGTGAAATTTTGGACTCTCGTGGTAACCCTACCATCGAAGCAGACGTAATCTTAGCCTCTGGCGTTGTAGGCCGTGCATGTGCACCATCTGGTGCTTCAACTGGTTCTCGTGAAGCTTTAGAACTTCGTGACGGCGACAAAGCTCGTTACTTAGGTAAAGGCGTTAAAACTGCGGTTAACAACGTTAACACAGTAATTCGTGATGCATTGTTGGGTAAATCAGTATTCGAACAAAAAGACATTGATAACACAATGATCGCGCTTGACGGTACTGAAAACAAAGAAAAATTAGGTGCGAACGCAACTTTAGCGGTATCGCTAGCTGCTGCGCGCGCTGCTGCTGATGAAAAGAAAATTCCACTTTTCCAATACATCGCAGACCTTCGTAATAACAGCATTTTGACTATGCCTGTTCCAATGATGAACATCCTAAATGGTGGTTCACATGCAGACAACAACGTAGACATTCAAGAATTTATGATTGAGCCAGTTGGCTTCACTTCATTCTCTGAAGCTTTACGCGCTGGTGCTGAAATTTTCCATTCTTTGAAATCAGTTTTAAAGAAACAAGGTTTAAATACTGCAGTTGGTGATGAAGGCGGTTTTGCACCGAACCTTCGTTCTAACGAAGAAGCAATTACAGTAATTCTTGAAGCAATTGAAAAAACTGGCTACAAAGCTGGTTCTGACATTATGCTTGCGCTTGACTGTGCATCTTCAGAATTCTACAAAGATGGTCAATACATCCTTGCAGGTGAAGGCAATAAAGCATTCACAAGCAACCAATTTGCTGACTACCTTGCAGGTTTTGCAAAACAATACCCAATCATTTCAATTGAAGATGGTTTGGACGAGTCTGATTGGGAAGGTTGGTCTTACCTCACTTCAATCCTTGGCGACAAAATCCAATTGGTTGGTGATGACCTATTCGTGACGAATCCTAAGATTCTTCAACGTGGTATCAACGAAAAAGTGGGTAACTCGATCCTGATCAAGTACAACCAAATCGGTACGTTGACTGAAACTCTAGATGCAATCTACCTTGCGAAAGCAAATGGTTACACTACAGTAATTTCACACCGTTCTGGTGAAACTGAAGATTCAACTATTGCGGATCTTGCAGTAGGTACAGCAGCGGGTCAAATCAAAACTGGTTCACTTTGCCGTTCTGACCGTGTAGCGAAATATAACCAATTACTTCGTATTGAAGAATTGACTAATGCTGCATATCGCGGTAAAGCTGAGTTCAAAGGTTTGAACTAAGCAGATCATGCTATCTATGTTAAATGTATTTGACTCCAAAGCGAGTAAAGCATTGTTGGGCCTTGCGATCTTTTTGATCGCAGGGTTTCAATATTTATACTGGTTCGGTGAAGGTGGTTATCATCAACATCAACAACTGAGTCAGAAAATACAACAACAAGTCGAACTCAATGACGAATTAAAAGAACGAAATCGCGTACTTGCCGCTGAAGTATACGATTTAAAAAATGGCGTTGAAGCTATTGAAGAGCATGCTCGTCTAGATTTAGGTTTAATTAAACCGCATGAGACTTTCGTACAGATGAGTACGATCAGTACTCAGTACAAACCAATTTATATTGATCCAAACGCAAAAGTAGACCTACGTACCAATGAGTCAGAACCAGCCGAACTTCCACCAGAACCTTAAATTGTGGGCCATTATTCCTGCTGCTGGTTCAGGAAGTCGATTTTCTAAAACTGAACTAAAACAATATCAAAACATTGCGGGTCTAACTGTGCTTGAACACACAGTTGCACGTCTCAACCAATTGCCGTTGACAGGCTATGTGTTGGCTATAGGTGAGCAAGATAATGTTGCTCAGACCTTGGCACTAGCTAATCAAGAGAAGGCTCATTTTTGTTTAGGCGGTGCAGAGCGTGTGCATTCTGTACTCAATGCATTGCAATATCTATCTTCGATTGCCAATGATGATGATTGGGTGTTCGTTCATGATGCAGCACGACCATGTGTCTCACAGTTGAGTCTAGAAGATTTAGTTCAATCGGCAGTCGATTCGGAGCAAAGTGCGATTCTCGCAATTCCCGTACGCGATACCTTAAAACGAGTTGAAACGGCACCACAAATATCAACAACGGTAGATCGTTCAACTTTATGGCAAGCGCAGACACCACAAATTGCCAAATTGGGTGTACTTAAAAATGCCATTGAACAAGCGCTTGCCGCTGGTGCGACCATCACAGATGAAGCAAGTGCCTTAGAATTTGTCGGTGAGCAAGTTAATGTCGTGCAAGGTCGTTCGGACAATATTAAAATTACCTATCCTGATGACTTGGAATTGGCACGTTTAATTTTAGCGTCTCAAGTTAATAGATGATTATTTCAAGGAATATTTAAGGGACAGTGATTTTTACTGTCGCTTTAATCTATAATTCCCGCATCCTTTTTAGATCTGTTTCGCAATGATCCCTTCTCAACAGTATCGTTTTTTACGTCAGTCATTACGTGATGGCCGCAGTATAAAACACGATTCTTCTCGATGGGCTAAACTTCATTTAGACCCGTGGTTACTTTGCTTCTTGGTACTCAATGCAATATTGGGGCTGATGGTTGTCTATAGTGCGACCGCGGAAGATTCGGGAATGGTACTACGTCAAGCCACAAGTTTTGGTGTAGGCTTTATTGTGATGTTGATCTGCGCGCAAATTCCACCCAAAGTTTACCAATCTATGAGTCCGTACTTATATGCCATCGGTATATTTTTACTGTTGTTGGTTTTGGTTATTGGTGAAAAAAGGATGGGGGCGAAACGCTGGATTAGCTTACCGGGTATCGGCAGTATGCAGCCGAGTGAGTTTATGAAATTTGCCATGCCACTGATTATGGCGTGGTATTTTGCGCGAAAACCTTTTCCACCGAAATTTTTACAAATTGTCGGGGCATTAATTTTATTATTGATTCCATTTGCATTGGTCGCTTTACAGCCTGACTTGAATATCGGTTTGATTATTCCGGGTATTTTTGTTTTATTTTTAAGTGGAATGTCTTGGCGTTTAATTGCAGCTGCTTTAACAGCCTTTGCGATTGCAGCACCTGTACTCTGGATGTTCTTTTTGCAGGAATATCAGAAAAAACGTGTACTGACGTTATTCGATCCTGAGTCTGACGCACTTGGTGCAGGTTGGAATATTATTCAGTCTAAAATTGCCATTGGTTCAGGCGGTTTAATGGGTAAGGGGTATACCGAAGGGACACAGTCGCATTTGGGTTATCTGCCAGAGCATCATACTGACTTTATTATGTCGACCTATGCTGAAGAGTTTGGCTTTATTGGTGTATTTCTTTTATTTAGTTTATTTACAGCAATTATTGTTCGCTGTTTGATTATTGGACTAAATTGCTTCCATAATTTTGGACGACTCTATGCAGGGGCGATAGGATTAACTTTCTTCTTTTTTGTATTTTTAAACTCGGGTATGGTCAGTGGGATTTTACCGGTAACAGGTGATCCACTACCGTTGATGAGTTATGGTGGTACAGCCGTAATTGCGATGCTCGCAGGAATGGGAATTGTGATGTCGATTCATACGCATCGCTAAGCATTAATGTAAACGGAATAATCAAGCCGGACCAATGTCCGGCTTTTTTTATGCGCTGGACGTACGGGAAAATGCTGTAGCAGAATGTATTGAGCAGTCCGTCAGAACGTAAATCAATGTTTCTGTGCAGATGATTGGCAGGTCGAATGCCTTGGTTGTAGTTGTTTAAGCTATGGCGGACTGGCCGGCCAGCGCTCATAAGCGCCCGCAAGTATAATCTGTCAGTATCTGGGCAGGCGCCGGCTAAGCGGATAAAAACAGCCGGCTTCATGCCGGCTTTGGGTTTAGTTGAATAGCTGATTGATTTTTCTGGCTATTTCTTTGTTGTAAATTCGATAGTCGCTGATGGCATAGGGGCTGAACAGGGCATATTTGCAGCTGGTGCTGGAACCATTTTTGGCGGCAGCGGTGCGGCAGTTCAAGATGGAAAAGACCTTCGCGTCAGCCGATTTAAGCTCAAATGAGCTTAAGTAAATTTTTTCATTGGCAATATCCTGAGTAGTAACGGTATAGCCATTTTTTACTAGCACATTGCTGAGGCTGGAAATCGTGCGTTTGCTGCTGACTGTCAGCGCATCTTCATAGCCGAAGGTTTTAATCAGGGTTGCAGTGTTCAGCTGCTCGGCATTTTTAAATAATTCCGGCGCTGCGTTTTTGATAAAGAAGCCGAAGTCTTCTGTGCTGATATCGGCCGTAATAGGCTTGAAGGTCATGCGTACGCCATCACTCAGCCTGTCGTATGCGACGCGCATCTGTATATCTGCGCAGGAACTGGAGTCGTTGGCGCTGCGGCGGTGATCAGCGCTGACCGTATTGCAGACTTTTATTTTAACCCGGTCTTGCGCCAGGCGCCGGAATTGCGCGTCATAAATATGATGCACACTCCAGTAACGGTCTTGTTTTAACTGGTTAAAGAACGGGGCATTGCTGATCAGCCCTTTGTTTAAATCCAATTCATTATAAGCCGAGAGCGGTACTGTCAGGGAAAAACTGTTCAGTTCTGGATTGAGCTGGATATGCTGGGTTTTAGGCCCGAAGCCGCCTAGCACATTTTGATAGAGGCTGCCGCGTTCCCCTGTGACTTGGCAGCCGGATAGCCCGGCTGCTGCGGCAAGAAACAATAATGTTTTTTGCATATTTTGATTTTTTCTATAGATAACGATTATTCGAAATTGAAGCTGACGTCAGAAGCCGTGTTTGGAGACGGATGCTGGAAAATACGCTCGTTCTGATGGTCAAAGTAAACTTTCCAGCTGTTTTTGATATTTTTGCACTGGAATAAGCCGTAGTATTTTTGCAGATTCGGTGTAGACAGCACCTCAGAGCCTTTATAAGGAATCAGCGGTGATGGATGGCTTTTAATTTGTACAAATTCACCGCCGTCACGCGCACAATAGGTGTTTGCGCGTTCCCACATAATGGTGCCAGCACCGTAAGATACGTTATTCATGGTGATGGTGCGCGGATTTTTATACTTGGCTTGGAAAAATTCCTGCACCGTCGGATACTGTTCAAAATCCTTATCTGTCAGCTGCCCCAAGGTATTCCATTTATCAATAGCTTTTGACAGCCATCCTTTTTTTGCTTCTTCTGCAGATGCGTAAGTACTGGCAATAATGCATGCTGCAGCTAAAAAGGTTTTAGTTTTCATTATATAACTCCAATTCAGGTGCAGAGCATGCTAAAGGCCATGCAGCGGCGATGCAACTTTGCGGGCGCTAATATGTATAATCAAATGTTAGAAAATGTTTAATTTTTAATAAAAATTTATAATATTTTGTTTTATTAATCTGCATTGAAAAATCAGCGCTTTAAGGCAAACATAAAAAAAGCCCTCAATTGAGGGCTTTATTTAGATATTAATTAATGTAGGAACCATGTGTAGTAGCCCCACAGCATAAGTGGCCAAGCGAGAAAGGGGCTAAAAAGCCATTTCCAGAACCAATGGTGTGGCGTAAAACCCACACCATGCACAAAACCACCTGAAATACCTATCATGATGAACATCAGCGCTCGATGGCTATATCCACCATTGTCATCCAGCATAACAGCAGGATGTACAAGTAACACGGCTGCCAAAGGAAAAGCTAACAGGCAGGAAATGACCATTGCAAATTTATTTGGCTTCTTTTCTACAAGTGATTTTTCTACAGCAGCATCAGTCATTTGTTATTCCTCATCTAGATCTTGATGATGTTCGATGTAAAGCGCACTAAGTACACCTGCAAAACATGCCATCAAAATACCGAGAATCCAAGCAAAATACCACATCGTCTTTTCTCCTTAGACACAGCCTTAGTATAGGCTGTGTGAATTCTCTTCAATATGTTTGTTAGTAACCACGCCCCACATTTTGTAGTAACACCAAGTTGTGTAGCACAGGATAAGTGGGACAAAAATACATGCTGCAACTGTCATCACAGTTAGGGTATTTTTACTTGATACCGCATCCCACATAGTCAAACTTACAGTTGGGTTGATGCTCGATGGCATAAGGAAAGGGAACAATGCAAAACCAGCAGTTAAGATTGCACCAATGACTGCCAAGCTTGAACCAAGGAAGCTGAAACCTGCTTTACCTTTACCTGCGGCAAGGATGATGATCAGCGCACCTAAAATAGCCATGATTGGCGCAATCATAGTAATTGGATAAGTACTGTAATTGTTCATCCAACCTGGGTTGGCATTGGTGATCACTTCTTTAGCTAATGGGTTTGCAACGCCATTAGTGTCAAACGGTTGAGCTAATGTGTAGCCTTGGATATTACCGAAGTATAACCATGCGCCTGCCAGTAAGAAGCAAACTAAGAATACGATACCCATAAGCTGAGTTGCTTTTGCAGAGCGTGCGCGTAGATCGCCGTCTGTACGAAGCATGAGCCATGCACCACCGTGAGCGCAAAGCATAGATAAACTCACGATACCGCAAACTAAAGCGAATGGGTTAAGCAGTGCAAAGAAGCTCCCTGTATAAGTCGAGCGAACAGTTTCGTCCATAGTGAATGGAACACCAAGGAACATATTACCAAACGCAACACCAAATACGAGGGCAGGAACGGCACCACCAATTGCTAAACCCCAGTCCCAAGAATTACGCCACTTGGTATTTTCAAGTTTAGAACGGTAGTCAAAACCGACTGGACGTAAGAAGAGAGCGAAGAGTACCAGTAACAGCGCCCAATACATGCCTGAGAATGCAGTTGCATATACCATTGGCCATGCTGCAAACAGTGCACCACCGGCAGTAATAAACCATACTTGGTTACCGTCCCAGTGTGGGGCAATCGTATTGATTGCCGCACGACGTTCTTCGTCTTTTTTACCTACGAATGGCATGATCGCCATTGAGCCCATATCGAAGCCATCGGTGAGGGCGAAGCCGATCAGTAGGACACCGACTAAAACCCACCAAATGATTTTGAGTAATTCATATTCGATCATGCTTGAGCCTCCTCATTTGCCTTTTTTGCAGCTTCAAGTTTCTCGAAGTGGTATTTACCAGTATGTAGAGAACTTGGGCCAAGGCGTGAGAATTTAATCATTAAGTACATTTCAATGATCAGCAGTACAGTGTAGAACGCTGCCAATGCAAGGATAGAACCCCATACATCACCTGTACTTAAGCTAGAAGCTGAAAGATGTGTAGGTAGAACTTCACCGATAGTCCAAGGTTGACGACCAACTTCGGCAACATACCAACCTGTTTGTGCTGCAATCCAAGGTAATGGCAGGGCAAATAAAGCAAACTTTAATAACCAAGGTTTGTTTTCTGCATTACGTTTACCGACAGCAAAGGTAGCAAGTACGAACAGAAGGAGCATTAAGAAACCAGAAGCAACCATTGCACGGAATGCCCAGAACAAGCTTGGGACATGTGGAATAGTGTCTTTTGCAGCTGCTTTGATTTGTTCGTCAGAAGCATCGACCACTTTGTCTGTGTATTTTTTCAGAAGCAGACCATAACCCAAGTCTTTTTGAGACTCAGCAAATGCTGCTTTAAGTTCAGGAGACGTATCGCCTGCACGAAGTTGTTCTAACTGCGAGTAAGCCACCATACCGTTACGAATACGCGCTTCGTGTTGTACGATCAGGTCTTTAATACCTGTCACTTCTTTGTCAGTTGAACGTGTTGCAATAATCCCCATGACATAAGGAATTTTGATCGCGTAGTCAGTAGACATGGTTTCTTTATTTGGAATACCAAACAAAGTAAATGGCGCTGGAGCTGGGTGAGTGTCCCATTCAGCTTCAATTGCAGCAAGTTTAGTTTTTTGTACATCACCAATTTCATAACCAGATTCATCACCTAGTAAGATCACTGAAAGTGTAGACGCTAAACCAAAGATAGCAGCGATGGCGAATGAGCGACGCGCAAATGGCAAGTCACGCTTTTTCAATAAGTAGTAACTTGAAATTGCCAGTACGAAAATAGCACCAGTCACATAACCTGCAGATACGGTATGCACGAATTTAACCTGAGCCACGGGGTTGAAAATCAGCGCACCGAAGTCCACCATTTCCATACGCATGGTTTCATAGTTAAAAGCAGAACCAACAGGGTTTTGCATCCAACCATTGGCCACTAAAATCCATAGTGCAGACATGTTCGAGCCAAGCGCAACTAACCAAGTGACAGCCAAATGCTGAACTTTGGATAGGCGATCCCAGCCGAAGAAGAATAAACCAATAAATGTTGATTCAAGGAAGAATGCCATCAGACCTTCAATGGCTAATGGTGCACCGAAAATATCACCGACATAGTGCGAGTAATACGCCCAGTTAGTACCGAACTGAAACTCCATGGTCAAACCAGTAGTAACACCTAATGCGAAGTTAATACCGAAGAGTTTTCCCCAGAATTTAGTCATGTCTTTATAAATTTCTTTGCCAGAAATCACATAGGTGGTTTCCATAATGGCAAGAATAAAAGCCAGACCTAAAGTCAGCGGAACAAAAATAAAGTGATACATCGCGGTCATTGCAAATTGGAACCGCGAAAGATCGACCACGCTTTCAGAAATCATCAACGTGTCTCCTTGATTTGGGAAGGACTGCCAGCAATATGCTCGGCAACTTGATTGTCAAAGTTTTTAGGGATGGTAGGGGCGTCGAACCAGATGTTCTTAATGATCATTAAAATAATCACTTTAATTATTAGTATTGCGGTTATTTCTCTGACCACACGACGATTTAAATCTTTGAATTTTAAGCTCATGGAGATAAGCCTATTCTTTAAACTTGTACTATATTATTAACAAATATACACAAAAAGCAAATAGGTTGAACAGTTAAAATAAAAATATATTATTAAAGTGTTTTAATACAATAACTTAATCGTTTTAATGATTTAAAAATAAACTAATTCTGTTATTTAAATACCTGACTAAAATACTTATATTTAAACTTTTTAAACCCGACTAAATTGCTTATGTATCTAATTTAAATTCTGACTAATTTACTATATTTACTAAAATTTACATTGTGAATAATGAGAATCTTTACTAATTAAATATAAGTAGGTTAAGTCTTGAAGTGCGACACCACCTCGCTATTAAATAACCCGAATCATGAATAAGCCCAGATATATCATGATAAATTGAGGCTTGTTTTGATGTGGGCCGCATTCTTCAGTGTATAAACTTCTGTCTGCGGACATATCGCAGCAATTGCCTCAGGAAGCTTTTACGTCCATCAATGCAGGCGATCAGAATGTCTGTCACTATTCTGCAAATCTGTGAATACGCTGAACATTCATTAGCACCTTCACTTTTTGAAAGGTAAAGACCTAGCCGTTCTTTATGGTCCTCGGCATGTAATCCCAGAATGGTAAAACGGCTTTGTTGACAGAAATACCTTCATTCTTGATCTTTTTTGTTAAAAACACGACATTTTAATTGGTGAATAATACTTGTAATGAATGGTATTGAGCCACACAAATGGATATACGGCAATATCGAGAAGACGCCGTTACCAAGCATGTAATTCAGGGATTAACTTGTCTGTAATATTGGTAATGCCACCCTTGGAAAGAACCAGTGCATACATATCGGTAATTTGTTTCTGAATATTGCGGTAGCCCGTACGGAGTGCATATAGCGAAATGACTTTGTTGTCGATCTATTTATGGAGTTAGGTTTGATTTTTCTTGACGAGTTGAGGCTCAAAATCGTCAGCACGATCCCGAGGTATTTCCAGTTCAAATGAACCGTAAGATGATTTTACAGTCTTACGAGAATAGCTATTCCTACAATTGGCTAGTGGGGGCTTCTAAATTCAATTTCAGCATTTAAAGCTGCTTCTGTCAGTTGTTTGAGGGGTGGGGTTAAGATACCGTTTTCACCAGTGAGGAGGGCTTGACTGTAATTGTTTTTAAAAACAGCTTTGAAATCAAAGTTGCTTGCCATGATGTGTCATTTCTTGTTTGATTCAGTTTATTGAAATGACACAGATTTTTGAATACTATTGAAAAAGCAGGTATTTATAACGTATATAAGTCCTACTTTTGCTAATCAAAGCGCAATATTGTATACTTCTGCTTAACTCGAAGCGGGTAATGTTCCTGCTTATCTTTTTTTATTTAGCTGATTGTGATTTATCTGTATTCAAGCTTCTGACTTGAATCATATCTTTGTAACTACAGAATTATTATTCCAAACCCGATTGATTAATCTCTTTGTTCTGTCACAAAAAGCTCACATGTTGAGTAAATCTTTTGAATATTTTAAATACTTGGCAAACTGCCAAAGCCGTAAATGGCGACGAAATTAATGTAAAAATGGTGCCTTTAAAACGTCAACAAAATACCAATGCTGGTTTAATTTGGGTTGATGTTGGGCAAATGGTTGAATTAGAAACAGGCGAGACATTTAACCTGAATCTAGATGGCAAAAGCTTCTATACTGGCCCAAACCAGCTATATCGCTTAGCCTAAAAGCAAAAAACAGCAGATGATCTGCTGTTTTTTTTTTGCTTAATTTAAAGTCTACGTTTGCATGGTCTGGATGCGTATATTAATCAAATATGATGGTAAGTTTTTCTAAAGGCTAACGATTAGAAAGCTATGGACTAGTAAGACCAAATTTTTAATTTTAAATCACTCACAGATGGGTTTTCACCAATCTCTAATATTTGAGCTTGTTCTGTACGCCAGTCCCCTAAAACGATACGAGGTTTGCCATGCACATCGTGTATTTGGGGGCGGTGGGTATGTCCATGAATCAGTAGATCGGCATGCTCTAAAGCTTTTTCTACAGCTTCGGCATTTACATCCATAATGTCATAGGATTTAACTTGCTTGGTTTCTGTACTTTTTTTGCGGAAGCCATTGGCGATTTTTTGTCGAATGCTAAGCGGTAAGCTCTTTAAGAAACCTAAAAGCAAAGGATTACGAATCACTTTACGAAACTTTTGGTAAGACACATCATCGGTGCAAAGTAAATCGCCATGTTCGAGGCGAATTTTATAGTTGCTAATGTGGAGATAATCAACGTCTTGTAATAATTGACCGTGAAATTTATCTAAAAACTTTTGACCCAATGCAAAGTCACGATTACCTACTTGGAAATAAATTTGATTTCCCAAAGCAGTAAAATCTTTAAGCGCTGCAATGATTTCGTCTAACCATGGGGCAGTAAAGTCATCACCAATCCAAGCATTAAACCAATCACCTAAAATATACAGCTGGGTATTTTGAGTTTTGTATTGTACTAACAAAGCTAAAAACCCCCGAACGAGTCGAGGGTGTTCAGGTGACAAATGTAAATCAGCGATAAACAGATAGGTCACGAATCTTTTCCTTATTCTAAAAATCCCTCCCAGCCTCCCTTTGGAAAAGGGAGGAGTTCCGACATTTATTTCATATTGAAACTCCCTCCTTTATTAAAGGGACTTGCGCAGCAATGCTACTCAGGGAGAATTTAAAAATTATTCAGAAATGATTTTAGCTGATTCGATTACAACGTTCTCTAGAGGAACGTCTGCGTGGTAGCCACGGTTACCAGTACGAACGCTTTTGATTGCGTCAACAACGTCAAGACCTTCAACTACTTTACCAAATACTGCATAGCCCCAACCTTGCGCTGTTTTACCAGTGTGATTAAGGAAAGAGTTGTTTTTCACGTTAATGAAGAATTGAGCTGAAGCAGAGTGAGGTGCTTGAGTACGTGCCATAGCGATCGTACCAACATCATTGCTTAAACCGTTGTCAGCTTCGTTTTCAATAGAATCACGAGTTGTTTTTTCTTTGAAGTTTTCATCCATGCCGCCGCCTTGGATCATGAAACCATCAATAACACGGTGGAAAATCACGCCGTCATAGAAACCATCGCGAACATACTGTAAGAAGTTTTCAGCAGTTTTAGGTGCTTTTTCAGTGTTAAGCTCAAGAACAATACGACCTTTATTGGTGTTTAATTCGACTTGAGGAAAACTCATTGTGTAATCTCCTGTACATGGACATGAAAGCCATGGGTTTTTTGGTTGTGAGAAGCATAAGCAAACTGTAAACTACAAGGCAAGTAAAAACGTTACTTTCTTTGTTAAAAATAAAGAAAAGCGTTTTAATTATCCTAATTTTATCTTTATAGAAGTGATTTTATTACCATGAAGCCAAACGATGTTGTTTCATCCCTGCCTAACAATCCGACAACCAAGAACAATGCCCCTGTCGAAGCTGCGCAGCAGGAACAACAGCCAGGCTTAGATTTTGTACGTCAAGTCATTACCGATGATTTATCTGCAGGTCGTACAGAACAAGTTGTAACACGTTTCCCACCAGAGCCAAACGGCTACCTACATATTGGTCATGTAAAAGCCATTTGTCTGAACTTTGGTATTGCTCAAGAATTCGCGGGTCTATGTAACCTCCGTTTCGACGATACAAACCCAGATGCCGAAGAACAAGAGTATGTAGATGGTATTGCCAATGACGTGAAATGGCTAGGTTTTGAGTGGAACGGCGAGCCGCGTTATGCATCGAGCTATTTTGATCAGCTTTACGCTTGGGCAGTTCAATTGATTGAACAAGGTGATGCCTATGTGGATTTGCAAAGCCCTGAAGAAATCAAACTAAACCGCGGTAATTTTGTTGAGCCGGGTAAAAACTCGCCGCAACGTGATGCTAGCGTAGAAGAAAACTTAGCGCGTTTTGAACAAATGCGTAATGGTGAGTTGGGAGAAGGTCAGGCAGTACTACGTGCCAAAATTGACATGACTTCACCTAACATTCATATGCGTGATCCTATTTTGTATCGTATTTTGCATTCTGAACATCACCAAACTGGTGATAAATGGAAAATGTACCCAATGTACGATTATGCGCATCCATTATCAGATGCCATTGAAGGAGTTACGCATTCACTGTGTACACTAGAGTTTGTTGATCATCGTCCGTTCTATGACTGGGTTGTAGAGAAAGTTAAATCCCCATCTGTACCACGTCAGTACGAATCAAGCCGTCTAAATGTGGATTACACCATTACCTCTAAACGTAAATTACGTAAATTGGTTGAAGGTGGATTTGTGAATGGTTGGGATGACCCACGTATGCCGACCGTTGTAGGTATGCGCCGTCGCGGCTTTACTCCAGAAGGTCTGCGTGACTTCTGTAAACGTGTCGGTGTAACAAAAGTCGATGGCAGTATCGTGGATGTTGCAATGCTTGAATACTGCATCCGTCAGTCTTTAGAAAATACTGCTTCGCGTGGTATGGCAGTGTTGAATCCACTCAAAGTGACTTTAACTAACTTGCCTGAAGCAATGGATTTGGTACATGCACGTCATCCAAACGTTGACATGGGTGACCGTATCATTCCGTTGACTCAAGACATTTACATCGACCGTAAAGACTTTGAAGAAGTTGCACCTAAAGGCTTTAAACGTCTGATTCCGGGCGGTGAAGTGCGTTTACGTCATGCGTATGTCATTAAGTGTGATGAAGTGATTAAAGACGAGAACGGTGAAGTGATTGAATTGAAATGTTCAATCGACCCTGAAACTTTAGGTAAAAACCCTGAAGGCCGTAAAGTGAAAGGTGTTGTACATTGGGTTTCTGCAAGCAAGGGTATTGCAGCGGAAGTTCGTATCTACGACCGTTTATTCACTGAATCAGACCCTGAAGTGGGTGATGACTTCCTTGCAAACTTAAATCCAGAATCACTTAAAGTGGTTCAAGCGGTCATTGAGCCTGCATTGGCAGAAGCAAAACCTGAAGATCGTTTCCAATTTGAACGTGAAGGTTACTTTGTTGCAGATCAGTTTGATCATACAGCTGAAAAACCAGTGTTTAACCGCATCTTAGATTTGAAAGACAGTTTTAAACCGGGTAAATAAAATCTTAGTTTTTAAAGGGATTCATCTTTGAATCCCCAATAGGTTAAGATCAAGTAGGTTAAGATTAAGCTCAACTTCGGTTGGGCTTTTTTCATGGTTGAGATGGTCCATTAAGGCAGTACAGAGTGAAAATAAGTGATCATTCGAAATAAAAATAATAGCTTTAAACTTTTATTTGCATGGCATGGCACGATACTCCCGAAAGTCATGCCTGCTTTAGCTGTCGTGGTGAGTTTGTCTGCGATTTTGGTGTATCTAAGCGCTGCACACTACCTGAATACGCCTGAAGTTCCAGCCATCGGATTTACCATCTTTGGGGTAATTCTATCGATCTTTTTGAGTTTTCGAAATACTGCCTGTTATGACCGTTGGTGGGAAGGGCGCAAGCTTTGGGGTTCATTGATTGCCAATACTCGTCACATGATTCGTGATAGCCATGTCCTTGAAGATGAGCAAAGAACCGTGTTGATGTACCGTATCATGCTGTTTTGCAATTTATTACGTGATCGTTTACGCCATGAATCACAAGATATTGCGCATTTTAAAGACGGTGTAGCTTTGACGGATCAGCAATGGCAGCAATGTCGAGATAATATCAATGCGCCACAGTATTTACTTGAAATTATTCAAAAAGATTTAGTCAAAACCTATAAACAAGGTCAGATTACAGACATTATCTACAGCACGCTTACACGTCATACCGTAGCGATGGGTGATATCCATGCAGGCTGTGACCGTATTATGACCACGCCATTGCCATTTTCCTATTCGGTGCTTTTACATCGCGCGGTGTATTCATTTTGTCTGATTTTGCCGTTTAGCCTAGAGGCCAGTTTAGGGATTTGGACACCTGTAATTGTGGCTTTGATTGCATATTTATTTTTAGGTTTGGATGCGTTAAGTGCAGAACTGGAAGAGCCTTTTGGCTTGCAGGAAAATGATTTACCGCTGGATTCGATTGTACGGAATATTGAGCGTGAAATATTTAGTAGTTTAGAGGTGGATCTGCCACCGCTGATTAAGACTTTTAACAGTAACCTAAGATAAGTTTTGGCCTAATTTTCAGATAAATTGGGCGATACATACCACGCATATTGATGCTGGAAAAAATCGTCCAAGTGTCGCATAAAAGCCTGTACTTTAGGCGGAACAAAATGTCGATGCGGAATTACCACATAGATTGCAGTACTTTGAACAGGGATCTTGGGTAGAACTTGGATGAGCTGGCCAGATTGTAAATCTTCATCCACATGCCAGATGGAGTGGTTTGAGATGCCTAAACCTGCAAGTGCTGCTTGGTGTACGCCTTCACCTGAGTTGATATGAACTTGTCCTGAAACAGGTATATTTATGTTGTGTTGATCTTGGACGAATGTCCAAAGCTGCGAAACACCCTTAGGGTATTTCTGTAAAATGCATTGGTGTATAGAGAGCTCTTCTAGGGAGTGAGGTTCGCCATGTTGTTCGATATAGCTAGGCGAGGCACACAAAATACGACGGTTTAAGCTGAGCGGTTTAGCAATCAGTGATGAGTCTTCTAACTATCCAATACGTATCGCAACGTCGATACCTGCGGAGACCAAATCTAAATTTTGATCGGTCTGTTCAATATCCAAAGTCAATGTTGGGTGCAACTTGGCAAAGGCTGCAAATACTGGCCCTAAAATACGATTTCCAAAAACTTCTGAACAGGTGATTTTTAATACGCCGCTGAGTTGTTGTGGTTCAGGCTGAAATTGGCTCAGGAGAGAATTAAATTGTTCGAATAAGGGAAAACCTTGCTGCAATAAAACAGCACCTTCCTGTGTTAAATGTAGCTGCCGTATAGTGCGATGAAATAAGCGCAGCCCTAAACTTTGTTCAAGTCTGTGTAGACGGCTACTAGCGACAGAAACAGAGAGATTGGCTTCTTTAGCGGCTTGACTGATTGAACCCAGTATCGCCATTCGTGTGAATAAGTCGAAATCTTCAGTTAGCATTATCAATATAATCAAGAAAGTCTTTCTTGATATTCAGGGTTTTTCTGATAAACATCTGTACTTATTCTGTGTATAAATTAAACACAGGAAATCACCATGAACTATCACAACCTAGGGCAATCTGGCTTACAAGTTTCAGAGTTCGGCTTTGGTGCAGGTACATTTGGCGGGCAAGGCCCTATTTTCTCTGCATGGGGGCAATCGAGTTTAAATGATGCCCAACGTATGATTGATCTGTGTATTGATCAAGGCGTGAATTATTTCGATACCGCAGATGCTTACTCAAATGGTGCCTCAGAGCAGATGCTCGGTGCATTACTTCAATCAAAACGCCAAGAGGTGATTATTTCCAGCAAAGTGGGTATCCGATTGAACGATGGAATCAATCAAGGTGGATATTCTAGAAGCTATATAATTCAAGCCGTGGAGGCGAGTTTAAAGCGTTTAGGTACGGATTATATTGATGTGCTGCAACTCTGCATCAGTTTGATAGCACGACGCCACTTGAGCAGCTGATGCGCAGTTTAGATGACTTGGTAGGTAGTGGAAAAGTTCGCTATATCGGTGCGTCGAATTTTTCAGGCTGGCAGCTCATGAAAGCACAGTCGATTGCTCAGCAGCATGGCTATGAAAAGCTAAGTGTGCATCAAGTCTATTATTCTTTGATTGGACGTGACTATGAATGGGAGTTGATGCCTGCACAGCATGATCAACAGATTGGTGCAGTGGTTTGGAGTCCGCTGGGCTGGGGGAGATTAACTGGAAAATTTGATCGTGAGCATGCGATTCCAAAGCAAAGTCGACTACATGAGACCGCTCAATTCGCACCGCCAGTTCAACACGAAAAGTTATTTGCAGTGTTAGATGTAATGCAAGAAATTGCCATGGAAACAGGGCACTCTATCCCACAGATTGCATTGAATTGGCTGAAAACCAGACCGACTGTGTCTAGTATTTTGATAGGCGCACGTAATGAACAGCAACTGTTGGATAACCTTGCGGCGAAAGAATGGTCATTAAGCGTAGAGCAGTTAGCCCGATTAGACGCAGTCAGTGCAGTGTATCCACCTTATCCATACTATCCCTATAGGAATGGGCAATTTACAGAGAAGAATCCCACGCTAGTGACATCAGCATTTATTACAGAACATACAGCATAATAGGGCAATAACAATTCAGTGGTAGGCAATAATCAGTTCTCTGTGCTATCACTGAATAAAATTAAAATACTGTAGGAATGCTGATGAGTGTCGTGATTGAAACCCAGATGTTAATTCGTAAGTCCATCAATATCGTATTTAATGCTTTTGTTGATCCTTTAATAACACAGCATTTTTGGTTTAGTGCATCGAGTGGCTATCTAGAAGAAGGTAAAACCGTGCAATGGACTTGGCAGAAATATAATGCAGTCGCCGATGTAGACGTGCTGAGTATTAAGGAAAACAAATTAATTCAAATACAGTGGGGAGAACCAAAAACTCAAGTCGATTTTATTTTTGAGCAGATTAGCCCGATGGAAACCTACGTTCGTATCAAAAATTCAAAGATTCCTCTGCAAGGTCAGGCATTAATTGATTTTATTATCGATAGTACAGGTGGTTTTACAACGGTTTTGGATGCAGCCAAAATTTATTTAGAACATGGCCTGCAAAGCAATTTGGTTGAAGATAAATTTCCACCTTTTAGCAATGCGAACTTTTAGCAATGTGAAGAGTGACCAAAATTAAGCATGACATCTGATACGCGGTAAGCAGAATCTTGTGTATTGGCACAGGATCTCGAAGCAATGTGCTGATGTATTGAAATTTGATAAAGCCACGGTTCAACGATGCTGTAGTGGATTAACGATTTTTATGTTCTTCACGCTTTAAATAGGTATAAACCGGCATTTGCATTTTGGCTTTTTCGCGCAGTTTCTTTTTGATATAGAACACCAGTGCAAAGCAAGTAGTGGTCACGGTCAGCATCATGCTACTCATAAAACTCATCAGAGAACTGACATAACCAATCGTGGTGAGTCGGTTCATCATACGAAACACCTGAGGACTACTTTCAACACCGGTAATAGCCCAGGTGCATAAGTGTTCGCAGTTATTAATAATCAGATGATAGTTGTTTTCATGCATACGTGAGCGCATGCGACGCACCACTTTACGCCCTTTAAATTTTGGATTGCTGTACGACTGAACGATGATTTTTTTGCCGTGACTGAAATTTTCGATAGAAGTCATTTCAATCGGATGTTTTTTGAAAAGGTGTGCAAAACCTGAGTAGTGAATGACTCTACCGCGGCCGGCATATATGCCATGATGGCTATAACCGAAGTGTTTAACAATCAGATGTGTTCCAAGAGGAAAACCATCTTTCTGCACATGCATGTATTTACCAGTCCTACTTTAAATCCGAATTATTTTTAAAGATTAGTCTACTTTTAATCTGTGAATTAATCGACTATTTTAGCGATGATTTAGCTAAAATTTGTTCGATTTTTAACGTGCGCTATGGATAGGGTCATGCTTGGTCTTCAATTAACCTCAATGTTTAAAAAAATGCGCTTTATGATGCTGCTCGGTCTGATTTTCTCACCGAGTATTTCCTATGCCAATATTCAAGCGAAACGTGTCAGTCAGCCTCTTGCCGTGGATGTGGTTGAAATTTCCGATCTGAGTCAACTGAAGCTCTATTTATATGATGCAGACCAGCAGCCATATCGAGACCTGCAGCGTTTAAAACAGGCATTAGCGCGTAAGTGTAATACGATGAACTTCGCAATGAATGCAGGGATGTATCACGCAGACTTAGCGCCTGTTGGTCTTTACGTTGAAAATGGGCTGCAGAAAAAAGCCTTGAATCGTGCAACACGAGGCTTTGGCAATTTCTTAATTCAGCCGAATGGTGTTTTGGCATGGAATGCTAAGAGCGCGGTGATATTAACCACACAAAAATATGCGTCCACAGATTTTAATGCACGTTATGCGACGCAGTCAGGTCCGATGCTGGTGGTAGATGGAAAAATCAATCCAAAATTTATCCCACAGTCAGATTCATTGAAAATCCGCAATGGTGTGGGGATCAAGAACGGCAAGTTGTATTTTGTGATCAGTCGTGAAGGCGTGTCGTTTTATGCATTTGCACAATATTTTAAGCAACAATTATCGATTAACAATGCCTTGTATTTAGATGGATCTGTGTCTAGTGCAGATATCCAAGCGTTGAATAGACATGATTCAAGTTTGAAACCTTTAGGGCCAATTGTAGCGTATACAACAGCATCTCAATGCAAACAATAGAAGCCCGAATAATCGGGCTTCATCTGTACAGTGTTTAGATTGATCGAAACAACTGCTTATTTCCCGACTAAACCTAAAAAGGTACTTTGGGTTTGGCACATTTGAATGGCTTGTTCTTTAGATTGTTTTTTAATACTTTCTTCAAACTGTTTTTTCTGTTCTTTGATTTGTTCTTCGTTTAAGCCCATTTGTTTCGACAAGGCTTCGAGTTTATCCCAGGATTCTTCGCATTCTTTGGGGATTTGGCTACAAGCACTTAGACTGAGTATGCAGCAGGCAATAAGGCAACTTGTTAATTTATTCATGTTCATTCCTTTAATTTTTATATCAATGCTGTTTAGAGGTCTTCGGCATCATATTTGATGCAATATTGGGTTTTATTGTCGAGTGCTTAAAAATTATATATCGCTAATTTGCCTTGGAGCATAGCATAAAAGTTGTAAATTACGATGTGGCCGACTCACAAAACCTGATCTGTAAATAAGCGGCATCATTATGATTATTTTAAAAATGAAAAAGGCACTCTGTAAATAGAATGCCTTGTTTGAACACTGAATGTTCAGACTCTACTGTAGAGGTAGATGCTGGATTTCATTTAATTCCTTACGGCTATAACCGCGCGAAGCGAGCACTTTTTTAATACCGAGGATAACATCTTCATCTGTTGCCTTTGTAAGAGCAGCAATAAGCTGTTCATTGGTTTTACAAGAGCAATCATTTTCAACACAGGCAATTTGATTCTTATGCCCGTTTTGCTGTTCATTAGCGAACAACTTATGCCAAAAACTCATAGAGCCTTCATTTGCGACCTAACATAGGACGAAATATAACCAATCCAATAAATAAAGCAAGACTACTAAAGTGAAATTTTAGCCACTTGAATCATCATTTTTTCGATTGGACTTTTAAAATCTTTAACTTATTTGTTCTTAAAGCTGTTCATAAATATGCATGTGACGAGAAAATAAAGCTTTTTTAGCATATAAAAAAGGAGCTTTTAGAAAGCTCCTTTTATGACAGCAACATGACTTGAAATAATTTGTTTAAATCTTCTCAAGAAACACGCCAGACTCTACATGGTGTGTATAAGGGAACTGATCAAACAAGGCAAATTTGCTGATTTTATGCGTTTGTGAAAGTAGTTTGAGATTGTCATGCAAAGTATCTGGGTTGCATGAAATATAGATAATGCGTTCAAAACGTTGCAACAGTTTTAGTGTTTCATCATCGATACCTGCACGCGGTGGATCGACGAATACCGTATCGAAGTTATAGCTTGAAATTTCAATTTCAGCTTCTTCAAGGCGACGGAATGTACGTTCAGCATTGTAGGCTTGGGTGAACTCTTCAGCAGATAGACGAGCCACTTGGATATTATCAATGCCATTTTGCTCAATATTCCACTGCGCGGCATAAACTGAAGACTTGGCTAATTCTGTTGCCAAAACGCGATTAAAGCGTGTAGAAAGAGGCAGCGTGAAATTACCATTACCACAGTAGAGCTCAAGTAAGTCTTGGTCTGAGTGATCGGCAGCCTGACACGCCCATTCCAGCATTTTTTGACATACGCCGGCATTTGGCTGTGTGAAGCTACTTTCGATTTGCTTGTACTGATATTTACGGTCAAATACTTGGAGTTCTTCAACCACATAGTCATCAGTTAAAATCACGCGCTGACCACGACTACGACCATAAATCTTGATATTGAGCTTGTCAGACAGGGCTTTGGCAGCAATTTCCCATTCAGCATTGAGTGGGCAACGGTAAACCAATGAAACCAGCATTTCACCTTTCAGGGTTGCTAAGAAATGAACCTCAAATAAACGGCTCGATAAGATCTCTTGTGCCTTGAGTTCATTTAATAATATTGGCATTAAGTCATTAATGCTTTTATCTGCAATAGGGAAATCTTTAATTTCTACAACTTGTTTTTCATTGTCTGCATTGCGTTCAAACATTGCATAGAACATATCATTTTCAGTATGCCAAATTCGGAATTCCGCTCGCATACGAAAGTTTTGTTCAGCAGAAGGAAAAACTTCTAAAGAGGGAGGGTTGTATTCTGAAAATTGAGCCGTAATGCGGGCAACTTTGGCATCAAGTTGTTGCTGATAAGTTGAAGTCATATGCAGTAAAAAATCGCAAACATATTAAAAAAAGTCATGTTAGCAAAATTCACCTTATAAGACTAAATTAATTCCACTTTTGGCTGTATTTATCTGTAGAGAAAATGAGTCTGAATACGCTAAACAGAATATTTATCTAGGGGAAGTTAAAAAAACGCTCAATCTTTATGGAACATTCATAAAGATTGAGCTAAGTGAGGAACTGATTAGTTGGAGTTCATTCGAATGTTTAATTCATCGTCATTAAGCTGGCATTACCACCGGCTGCCGCTGTATTGACACTGATTGCCCGCTCAATCACGAAACGTTCTACAGGGATGTCATATTGGCCTGAAGCTAAATGCGTAATGCCAATAATTGCACCTTCACGAGATGCAATGACTTGTTGAATTTTTAATAACTCAGCTTTTTCACCATGATGTAAAACCGCATCAAAATTGCCATGATAAATATCCGTGATCACTTTAAATTGGTCCACGAGGATTTTTGGCATGCTATTTAAGTGTTTCAACACAAAAGTATTGTCTGCAAGTACGACGGGCTGACTACCCACCGATAAAATCGCAGCAATTTGATTCAGTTGATCTGCATCATTATTAGCTAATGAAAGCACACCCTTACGTGCCAAAATGGCATATTGGTTGTTTTCACCGGTTGGGCCTTGTAGCTCAAAACTTTGTCCAGCGGCTATGGCCTGCGGTGCTTGAATCGCAATGTCTGAAAAATGCTGCTTCGCCCAAGTGTTAAAAGCTTCATATGCAGGGAAGTGTGTAGCTTGCGTTTCTGCCTGAGCCGCATAAGGTGTAGCCAGTTTTTTCACAGACACTTGATGCATTAAACGGTAGAGATATAAAGGACCGCCCGCTTTTGGACCTGTACCTGATAAGCCTTCGCCGCCAAAGGGTTGTACACCAACCACAGCACCTACAATATTACGGTTAATGTACAGGTTGCCGACTTCTGCATGACCGATGACTTTTTGAATCGTGTCATCAATACGTGTATGCAAGCCCATGGTTAAACCATAACCTTTGGCATTAATTTGTGTTAATAGGTTTTCAATCTCACCATATTTGTAGGTGATTAAATGCAATACTGGCCCAAAAACTTCGCGTTCTAAATCATTTAAATTTGGCAGTTCAATCAAAGTTGGTGCAACGAAGGTTCCCGTACTTAAGGCATTGCTATCAGCATTAAACATGATTTGATGTACGGGATAGCCTTTGCTACGCATCTTCTCAATATGTTTTTCAATATTTTGCTGTGCTTCAAGGTCGATCACTGGGCCAATGTCAGTTGCTAATAGTGCGGGATTTCCGACACGAAGTTGCTTCATCGCACCTTGTAACATGGTACGGACAACGTCCACATTATCTTCTTGTACACAGAGAATACGTAGGGCAGAACAGCGTTGACCTGCACTGTCATAGGCAGAGTTAACGACATCCAATACCACTTGTTCTGTCAATGCTGATGAGTCAACAATCATGGCATTTTGACCGCCAGTTTCAGCAATCAATACCACGCTTTCGCCAAATTGGTTTAAGCGCTGTGCCACGGTTTTTTGCAAGATACGTGCGACTTCCGTTGAGCCAGTAAACATGATGCCTTGGACACGTGAGTCCGCGCTGAGTTTGGCACCAATGATTTCGCCACGGCCAGGAAGGAGTTGCAATACATCAAACGGAACACCTGCTTCCCATAAAATATGTACAGCTTGAGCAGCAATCAGAGGCGTTTGTTCAGCAGGCTTGGCAATCACGGTATTACCTGCAACCAAGGCTGCAGCAATTTGACCTGTGAAAATAGCAAGCGGGAAGTTCCATGGGCTAATGCACAGCACAGTGCCAAGAGGTTCAATTTGCGTATTTTCTGCTAGATCAATCATTTGAGCTGCATAATAACGTAGGAAATCTACAGCTTCACGGACTTCAGCAATAGCATTGGCATAAGTTTTACCACTTTCACGTGACAACAACACCAAGAGAGATTGCAATTGTGCTTCCATCAAATCTGCCGCACGGTTTAAGCATGCAGCACGCTGATCTTTGTCTAAAGTTTTCCATGAAGCTTGGGCATTTACAGCATTATTGAGAGCGATTTCCGCTTGTTCTAAACTGGCTTCGCTGACACTACCGACCACATCACTACGGTTTGCAGGGTTTGTAATGTTGATACTTGCAGTATGAATTTCTTCTAAATTAGCGCCCATTGCACTAGCATGCCACTGGGTATGTGCATGCTGTACGGCCGTGGTATTGAGCTGAGATAAGTCGCGATCATTGGTTAAATCGAGTCCTTTTGAGTTGCGACGTTCTGTGCCATACAAATCTTGCGGAAATGGGATGGATGGATGCTTAGCGCCAGTCACACCTTCTTTTTCAGCAGCCGCTAATATCGTCTGTCTTGGATTTTCAATTAAATCTTCAATTTTTAAATTTTTATCTGCAATACGGTTAACGAAAGACGTATTCGCACCATTTTCCAGTAAACGTCGAACCAAATAGGCCAATAAGGTTTCATGGTTACCCACTGGTGCATAAATTCGACACGGCACACCCAGTTTGTTGTCTGACTTCGAACCCACCACTTGTTCATAGAGGGGTTCACCCATGCCGTGAAGGCACTGGAATTCATACTGGCCTGGATAGTAAAGCTCTGGCTGTGCTAATTGGTAGATCGTAGCAACAGTTTGCGCATTGTGTGTTGCAAACTGAGGGTAAATTTGCTCAGGCGCTGCCAAGAGCTTTTTAGCACATGCAATATAAGATAGGTCGGTATGAACTTTGCGCGTAAATACAGGATAGTCACTCATACCTTCAATTTGCGCTTTCTTAATTTCGCTGTCCCAGTATGCACCTTTCACTAAGCGGATCATTAAACGTTTTTGGCTACGCTTAGCGAGGTCAATAATATGGTCGACCACATAGAAACAGCGTTTTTGGTAGGCTTGAATCACAAATCCAATACCTTTCCAGTCCGCTAATTTAGGCTCAAAACACAGGCGCTCAAGTAGTTCCAAAGAAATTTCTAGGCGGTCAGTTTCTTCAGCATCAATGTTTAGACCAATATTGTAATGCTTGGCTAATACAGCAAGTTCTAGCACTTTGCCATAAAGCTCGTTATGCACACGATCGATCTGCGAGCGTTGGTAGCGTGGGTGTAGGGCAGATAATTTGATCGAAATGCCTGCTCCGTTATAAACATCCTTACCTTCAGAAGCTTGACCAATCGCGTGGATCGCATCGGTATAGTCTTGATAATAACGTTCTGCATCAGGTTCAGTTAATGCTGCTTCACCTAACATGTCATATGAATAGCGGAAGCCTTTGTCTTCTAAAACTTCTGCATGTTTAAGCGCTTCATTGATGGTTTCACCTGTAACAAACTGTTCACCCATCATACGCATAGCCACGTCTACAGCTTTACGGATAATGCCACGACCACTGCGTGCTAAAATACCCGTCAATAGACTAGAAAGACTTTTTTGTTGAGGGGTTTCCATTAATTTACCCGTCAGCATTAAGCCCCAAGCAGCAGCATTTACGAACATGAGGCTACTTTGGCCAACATGATCTTTCCAGTTACCTTGGTTGATTTTATCTTTGATTAGTAAATCACGTGTTGCTTTGTCTGGAATACGGAGTAGCGCTTCAGCTAAACACATGAGCGCGATGCCTTCCTGTGAAGACAATGAAAACTCTTGTAGCAAGCCTTGTACAATGCCTGCTTTACCTGTACCGCTTTTACGTTCACGTAATGAATGGGCTAAGTCAAAAGCCAATTGTTGAATTTGATCGCTGATCGGGGAAGGGATTTCACTGTGTGCTAATAAGTTTTCAATGCACTCAGTTTCAGCACGAAGCCATGCTGTATTAATCGATTGTTCAAAGCTATTCTTGTCTTTAAATTCAATGATGTAGTCATCGCTTCCCGTGACTTCAAATACTTTTCCATTCATGTTTCAATTTTCCGTGTCAAAGTTCTATGACGAGCAAATAAATCTTGAGCTTGATCCTTTATTTAATTTATCATCACAGAATATTTAGCGAATAACTCACTATAGTTTTAATAATATTTAGAGAAAAATTCAGATGACTAGCCCATATTTGAGCTTAGACCGTATAGATATTCGAATTTTAGAGCTGCTGCAAGACGACGGAAAATTGTCCAATATTAAGCTTGCAGAAATGGTGAATTTATCACCCACTGCGGCGTTGGCACGTGTGCAAAAATTATCGAAAGAGGGCTTTATTTTAGGCTATGAAGCACGTTTAAATCCGGTCTTACTCAACAATGGATTTGTGGTTTTTGTAGAGATTTTACTAGATAAAACCACGCCCAATGTATTGGAAGATTTTTCGGATGCAGTGCGTCAAATTCCAGAAATCGTAGAATGTCATATGATCAGCGGTGGTTTTGATTTTGTAGTGAAAATACGCTGTGCAAATATGGAAGAATTTAGAAAAATTTCAGGGCAGGTGCTTTGGCAGCTACCCGGCATCAAGGAAACGCGCAGTTATCCTGTGATGGAAGTAATCAAAGAAAGTATGCAAATTAAGCTGAAACCTGCGGCTAGGCCGAAGTAGCTAATCATCAATAATCGAGTATAAAAAAAGGGGCATTTAGCCCCTTTTTTAGTGTCAAAAATTTTAGATTTCAGACATTTCTTTTTGATATTGCGCTTCGGCTTTTTCAAAGCGTTCAACAACTTCAGCCTCAGGTGCTTTGCCCAATAAGCTCACGACAACGATACTGATTGCAGAGAAAATAAAGCCTGGAATGATTTCGTATAAACCAAGGTGGCCTAAGTAGTTTTTCCACACGATTACAGTCACAGCACCCACGATCATGCCAATGATTGCTCCGTTAAGCGTCATACGTTTCCACAGCAATGAAAGAATAATCAGTGGGCCAAATGCAGCTCCGAAACCTGCCCATGCATAAGCTACTAAGCCTAAAACTTTACTTGCAGGGTTCATTGCAAAGGTGATTGCAAATACGGCAATTGCCAAGACCATCGCACGTCCAATCCAAACCAATTCTTTTTGCGATGCATTTTTACGAATAAAACCTTTGTACAAATCTTCCGTCAAGGTGGTTGAACACACCAATAACTGGCAACTGAGTGTGCTCATCACCGCAGCTAAAATTGCGGCTAAAATAATCCCTGCAATCCACGGATTGAATAGAATTTTAGTCAATTCCATAAATACCGTTTCAGGGTTGGCATTAACGACGCTTGCCAGTTCTGGGTGAACTTGGAAGTAAGCAATACCGATATAACCCGCTGCTACAGCACCGCCTAGACACAGGATCATCCATGTCATACCAATGCGTCGTGCATTTGGAATGGATTTAACAGAATCGGCTGCCATAAAGCGAACCAAAATATGCGGCTGACCAAAATAGCCTAAGCCCCACGCCATGCTGGATAAAATCGCCACTGTACTTAAACCTTCAAATAAATTAGAAGCTTGTGGGCGAGCTGTTTCCAAAATAGCCGCAAGATTTTGACTGTTATCACCTAAAGCAAGGTAGGCGATGATCGGTGTGATCAGCAGTGCAAAGATCATCAGACCCGCTTGGAAAGTATCGGTCCAACTGATCGCTAAGAATCCACCAATGCAGACATAACTGATGGTTGCAATTGCACCAATCCACAGTGCTGTTGTGTAGTTCCAACCGAATAAACTTTCGAAAAGTCGTGCGCCAGCCACCATGCCAGAAGCACAGTAAATCGCAAAGAAAACTAAAATCACTACAGCTGAAATGATACGTAAAATCTTTTTACGGTCTGCAAAACGGCTCGTGAAATAATCGGGCAGGGTCAGGGCATTATTTTGATATTCGGTATGAACACGCAAGCGACCTGCAACGATCAGCCAGTTCAACCAAGCACCAATAATTAAGCCGATTGCAATCCAAGCTTCAGAAAGACCAGATAGATAAATTGCACCAGGGAGACCCATGAGTAGCCAACCACTCATGTCGGATGCACCTGCTGAAAGTGCAGTCACAACACTTCCTAAACTTCGTCCACCTAAAATGTATTCGTCAAAGTTATGCGTTGCTTTGTAGGCATACAAACCAATGGCAAGCATTGCAAGAATATAAAAAATAAAGGTGACTAATGTCGGGTTTAAATGGCTCATAGGCGGTTCGTCCTTATTGAAAGCAAATCATCTCTGTCCTAGATGAAAATTTGTACTTCTGTCGTAAGTCGCAGATTCAAGCACGATTTAAAAATTACACTCTGTAACCTTTAAGCATATTTTATGTATGTTTTACGTAAATGATATTTTTTCTTATTACAAATCGAATTTTTTATTGTGCTGCTGAAATGTTGTACAGAAGGGAATTTAAATTTTGAAATGTAAATCTACTTAAGACTTTTCATCACAAAAAGAGAACTAATGAAATTAGGTAAAAATTACACAATGTTACATGGTGAACAAGAAATGTGCATTTGAAATATTTGGTTGCAAATGTGCATCACATCATCTGTAGTGAGATGATTTGAACAGGTCGAATATGAGGTATGCACAGTCTTGGTGCGTAATTAGAGGGAATGCGCAGTGACAACGGTTCAAATGGAAAAAACGAGAATAGAGCATGATTTATTGGGGGATAAAGCAGTCCCGCAGTCATGTTATTACGGTATACATACATTGCGTGCCATCGAAAACTTTCAAATATCAAAGCAGCATGTCGGACAAAATTTAAACTTTGTACGCGCTATTGCTCAGGTAAAAAAAGCGTCAGCAGAAACCAATTACCAATTTAACTTAATACAAGATGATATTCGCCAAGCGATTCAGCAGGCGTGTGATGCATTGATTGATCATCCAGAACAATGGGCAGATTCATTTCCAATTGATATTTATCAAGGTGGAGCAGGCACTTCTATTAACATGAATGCCAATGAAGTCATTGCCAATATTGCTCTTGAATCACTCGGAGATGCAAAAGGCAGTTATCAACGAATTCATCCAAACGACCATGTCAATAAGTCACAATCGACCAATGATGTCTATCCAACAGCGCTGCGTCTAGCGACATATAGTGCTTTTGATGCTTTATTTGGGGTGTTAAATCAGCTAATTGTAAGCTTACATGTTAAAGCCGATGAGTTTAAACATGTCATCAAAATGGGGCGTACACAGTTACAAGATGCTGTTCCGATGACATTGGGGCAAGAGTTCCGAGCATTTGCAACATTATTAAAAGAAGATTTGAAGTTGATTGAACAAAATCGACAGCTTTTATTGGAAATTAATTTAGGTGCGACGGCAATTGGTACTGGTGTGAATTCTCCTGGAGGTTATGCGGCCAAGGCCGTTGAAAATCTAGCTCATTTGACCGGTCTAAAATTGCAAGGTGCAGAAGACTATGTCGAAGCAACCAGCGATTGTGGCGTATTTATTTTATTATCGAGTTGCTTAAAACGTTTAGCTGTCAAACTTTCTAAAATTTGTAATGACTTACGTCTTTTAAGTTCTGGGCCACGTACAGGTTTAGCGGAAATTCGATTACCTGAGTTACAAGCAGGTTCGTCGATCATGCCTGCAAAGGTCAATCCCGTGATCCCAGAAGTGGTCAACCAAATTGCATTTCGAGTAATGGGGAATGATTTAACCATCACTTTGGCTGCAGAAGCAGGGCAATTACAATTAAATGTCATGGAGCCTGTGATTGCATTGTCCATGAATGAATCGATTGAGCTTTTGGTGAATGCAGTAAAAACATTAGACAGCAAATGTATTCAAGGGATTCAGGCAAATGAGCAAGCATGTTTTGATGCTGTGATGCGTAGTGTAGGTATTGTGACCTTACTTGATCCATATTTAGGTCATGCAAAATGTGATGAAATCGGTAAGCAATGTATTGCCGAAAATAAAACCATTCGCCAAGTGGTTTTAGAGCAAGAGCTGTTAACTGTAAGTCAATTGGATGAAATTTTCTCGATTGAAAATTTAGTTTCTGAAGTGACACCATTTAGTATGCCACTCGCTCAAGTGAGTTAAATGCTTATTTAAGACTTTTAAATAGTAAATGATGAGTAAATGACGAAGGTTAATCTTTCGTTTTTTATTTGAAGAAATTAGTGGTAAATCTAGAAAACTAATCTGATGGCAGTGATGTTTTAGATTTCTAAAAGAAAGTATTAGGTTGAGAATAAAACGCTATATTTGCTTAGGATTGTAATTATTGTTCTATATATAGTCATGAAGGTTTGGATGAAAAATTTAGTGCATAGATAAAGTCAGAAAAGCTTTAACTTGCCCAAAAAAGGATGTAATCGAAGTACAATAGGTTTTTTATCATGTTGTAGATAGTCAGATGTTTAATAAGTTAGTCGATTTATTCAAAGGCGCTAAAGAGTCGCCTGAGCAACTTTACTTAGAACAACACCACATTCAATATGATGAAACTCAGGGCTATATCATTGAAGGTGTAGTTTTAAATACTTTGTCTGAACGTATGGAATATTTGTCGAATAGAAAAATGACAAATTTCGACGATTTAAAACAGCTCTATGCGACTGCAATGATTATCAATGAAAAAATAGACTTGGAAATTGCAAATCAACGCTTTGTTGCACGATTAGGCAATACTGAAGAAAATCTGTTGCAATTTAAACATTATGTCAAACTATTGAATGATTATTATCGTCAATTCATCCGTGATCGTAAGTAAGTGAATGGACTGCAGTGTTTGAGTTTGATGTGTGCGTTAAGGGTACTCTTCAATAGAAAATACAATCGCAAATCCATATTGGTTAAAACACTGTATATAGTTGCTTAAATCTCGGAATGTAAAAAGCATCGTGTTAATATGATCACTAAGTGATTAAAACATTAAAAGCTATTTACATCATGTTCCAGCAAGAAATTTCACAACTCAATCTTAAACAGCTCAAAGCTGGCGAAAAGCGGTGGGTCGGAAACTTACAAGGCTCATCTGCTGCATTATTATTTAAAGAAATTAGCAAACAATCGAAACAGTTGTTTGTGATTGTAGCACGTAATAATCAGCATCTCGGGCAGTTAGAAAGTGAGCTGGAATTTTACGGAATTAAGCCGACTATTTTCCCAGATTGGGAAATTTTACCTTATGACCGGCTGTCGCCACATCAAGACATCGTTTCTGAGCGCTTGGCGATTTTGTCCAATATGCCACAGCAAGGTGTGTTGTTGGTTTCAGCAACAACTTTAGCGCAGCGAGTTGCGCCTGCATCTTGGGTATTAGGTGAACACTTTGATATTAAAGTAGGTCAAAAATTTGATATAGAACAACAAAAATTAAGATTAGTACAAGCGGGCTATCACTTGGTGGATACCGTTTATGATCATGGTGAATTTGCAGTACGCGGCAGCATCATGGATATTTACGCTTCGGGGCAAAGTTCACCGATTCGTATTGACTTATTTGATGATGAAATCGATACCCTCAAATTCTTTGATCCTGAAACTCAGCGAACCACCCAAAATTTAGATCATTTTACGGTTTTACCTGCAAAAGAATTTCCATTAAAAGAAGCGCGTTCACTGTTTCGTGATCGATATGCGGAAAATTTTCCGACGGCAAATCCAAAGAAAAATCCAATTTATCAGGATGTACAAGATGGCATAGCTTCACCGGGTATTGAGTTTTATTTTCCGTTGTTCTTCTCTGAACAAGCCATGAGAGAGCAAAGTACGCTATTTTCGTACTTACCAGAGAATGGCATTGTCATTACAGATAAAGCTATTGATGACACATTGATTCAGTTTTGGTCAGACATTGTGCGTCGTTATGAAGACCGTCGTCATAATGTCGACCAACCGATTTTGCCGCCAGAGCAGATTTTCCTACAACCAAATCAAGTGTTAGAACAATTAAATCTTTGCCGTCGTATTGTGGCTTCACCTGAGGCTTTTGATGAACGTAATGGCGTGATCAATCTTGCTGCTGAGATTCCACCCCGTTTACCGGTCGATCCAAAACGTGAAAAGCCATTTTCTGCGGTTAAGCAATATATCGATGCGGCAAATTATCCGGTGCTTTTGGTGGCTGAAAGCGCAGGTCGACGTGAAACCTTAAAAGATGCGTTGCGTCCGAGTTTGGGTGATATCCCGACGGTCGAAAGTTTTGATGATTTTATGCATTCTATGCATGCGATTGCGATCACCAATGCGCCCTTAGATCGTGGTTTATTGCTAACTGACAAGCTCAGTGTAATTTCTGAAAATCAGCTGTATGAACATCGTGTGGTTCAACGTCGTCGTAAACGCCAACAGGAAGTATCAGAAGAGTTTCTTGTTCGTAGTTTAACCGAGCTAAGTATTGGCGCACCTGTGGTTCATATTGATTATGGTGTGGGGCGATATGCAGGTTTAATTACCTTGAGTATCGATGACCAAGACCATGAATTTTTGCAGTTAGACTATGCCGATGCAGCTAAGGTGTATGTCCCTGTAACAAACCTGCATTTAATTAGCCGATACAGTGGTGGTGACCCAGATCTAGCACCATTACATAAATTGGGCACAGATGCATGGTCTAAAGCCAAACGCAAAGCTTTAGAGCAGATTCATGATGTGGCGGCAGAACTTTTACATATTCAAGCCCGTCGTCACTCGAAGCCGGGTTATGGATTTGAACTGGATCAAAGTCTCTATATGCAGTTTGCCAGTGGCTTCGCCTATGAGGAAACCCTAGATCAAGCCAATGCTATTGAAGCGACACTGTATGACATGCAACAAGCGAAGCCGATGGATCGCTTGGTTTGTGGTGATGTCGGTTTTGGTAAAACAGAAGTAGCTATGCGTGCTGCATTTGTGGCAGTACAAAATAACAAACAAGTGGCAGTACTTGTTCCAACCACGTTGTTGGCGCAGCAACATTATGAGTCATTCAAAGACCGCTTCGCGGATTGGCCTGTACGTATCGAAGTTCTTTCACGTTTTGGATCATCAAAATCACATACTAAAACCATTGAAGACCTCGCAGAAGGTAAAGTGGATATTGTGATTGGCACACATAAAATTTTGCAGGAAAGTGTGCAATTTAAAAATCTCGGTCTCATGATCGTGGATGAAGAGCACCGTTTTGGTGTACGTGATAAAGAGCGAATTAAAGCCTTACGTGCCGATGTCGATATGCTGACGCTAACTGCAACGCCTATTCCACGTACGCTGAATATGGCTTTTAGTGGTATGCGTGATCTATCAATTATTGCAACGCCACCTGCACGTCGTCTTGCTGTGAAAACCTTTGTGCAAGAACACACTGGAGATTCGATTAAAGAAGCCATCTTGCGTGAACTATTACGTGGCGGGCAAGTGTATTTCTTACACAATGAAGTCGAGACCATTGAACGTACGGCAGAAACTCTACGTGAATTGGTTCCTGAAGCCCGAGTTGCGGTAGCACATGGTCAAATGCGTGAGCGTGAGCTAGAGCAAATCATGCAGCAGTTCTATCACAAAGAATATAACGTACTGGTGTGTTCAACCATTATTGAAACTGGGATTGACGTGCCAAACGCCAATACCATTTTGATTGAGCGTGCAGATAAACTTGGACTAGCGCAGTTGCACCAACTACGTGGTCGTGTTGGTCGATCGCACCATCAAGCCTATGCTTATTTACTAGTGCCTTCGCTCAAAGGTTTAAAAGGTGATGCTGAAAAACGCCTAGATGCCATTTCTCGTGCATCGACTTTGGGTGCGGGCTTCATGTTGGCTACAGAAGACTTAGAAATTCGTGGCGCAGGTGAGTTGCTGGGTGAACAGCAAAGTGGCTCAATGCAAACCATCGGTTATAGCCTGTATATGGAAATGCTTGAAAAAGCCACCAAAGCCATTCAAAAAGGTAAAACGCCTAACTTTGACTCTCCATTGTCATTAACGGCTGAAATTAGCATGCACATGCCAGCCTTAATTCCAGATGATTATTTAGGTGATGTACATCAACGGTTATTGTTCTATAAACGCATTAGTAATACGGATACTCAAGAGAAACTCGATAACATTCGTATGGAGTTGATCGATCGTTTTGGCTTACCGCCGCAAGCCGTTAAGCAGTTATTCTCTGTCCATCAGTTACGTTTAAAAGCGGAACAATTGGGTATTACTAAAATTGATATCAGCTCACATGGCGGCAGTATTGAGTTCTCACCAGATACACCAGTTCAAGCCATATCGATCATCCAAATGATGCAAAAGCATCCGACTTTCTTCCGAATGGAAGGTGGACAGCGTCTAAAAGTGATGGTCATACTCGAAGAGTATGACAAACGCATTCAATTTATAAATGACTTATTAGACAGTTTACTGAAGGAATTAGCGCCAAATCACTAGATTTGGCGTATAAATTGCTTGTTTAGAATGAGTAGATTTTTATGCGTGTTTTTTATATAGAAGAAACGCTTGATTTTTTTGAAAAATTTATTAGAGTCATAAGCAAGCAACGTTTTATTCAAATGCGGTTTATTTGTAATGAAACGTTCTGTACAGAATATTCACACCCATAAGGATGTGATAGTATTAGCCATCATTCTAATTTTGCATCATTTATAAAGATATGTTTAGTTTACATCCACAACTTGCTCAAGATACGTTTTATGTAGGCGACTTTCCTCTGTCAACATGTCGTTTGATGAATGATATGCAATTCCCGTGGCTTATTTTGATTCCACGTGTTCCGGGAATTACAGAGCTTTATGAATTAAGTCAGGCAGACCAAGAGCAGTTTTTACGTGAATCAAGCTGGTTATCAAGCCAATTGTCACGTGTATTCCGTGCAGACAAAATGAATGTAGCTGCATTGGGTAATATGGTTCCACAATTACATTTTCATCATGTTGTTCGTTATCAAAATGATGTGGCTTGGCCGAAACCAGTTTGGGGTACGCCAGCAGTTCCTTATAACAATGATGTCTTGGCACATATGCGCCAAACACTAATGCTTGCACTACGTGGTCAAGGCGATATGCCTTTCGATTGGCGTATGGACTAATCCCGATTTACGGACAATATCAGGATAGTAGAAGAATGAGTGTCCGTATGGGGGCGATCGAGTGCCGTTAGACAATTTAATCAGCAAAGAGCCTAAACAGTTTGAATATTTTCATCGTTTGATGGGATATATCATGCTGTCTTTGGTGATTGTTGTCTATCATTACACTCAGCCAGATACGCATTATCAAATCTATATTCCTGCATTTTTATTTTTTCTGATTTTAGTCGTTCCTAAGTTTTCTCATTGGCTAATTTATCGATATAGCAATCAAACTAAACGCAATGTGCTGTTTCTGATCGATATCATCGTTATTGCTGTACTGATGTCTGCGGTACATTTAAGTCTTGTTTTAACCTTTCTTGCGGTTTTTGCGCTGCTATACACAACAATCTATAACAAGATCAATTTCTTAATGATGTCGTTGGCAGGGATTGTAGGCGTCACTGTATTCTATTTATGTAATATTTATATATTTGGTTTTCAAGAATATTTTGAATCGACCAGTAGTGAATTAACCGTTCTTGGCTTTCTGTGCTTAATTACATATTTCAGTGTGGGGACTTTTTATCAACATACCCAAGTTCAGTCTTTGAGTAATAAAAAGAACCATTATTATGATCAGATGAATCGTTATATGGAATTCGCCAATCAGCTGAGTCGTTATGCGCCAATGCAACTTTGGCAATCGATTATGAAAGGTGAGTCTGAAGCTAAAATCGAATATAAACGTAAAAAACTCACGATTTTCTTTTCAGATATCCAAGGATTTACCGAGCTTTCTGAAACATTAATCCCAGACGATTTAGCATTTCTACTCAATGACTATTTGAGTCATATGACTGAAATTGCCAAGCAGTATGAAGCGACTGTCGATAAATTTATGGGGGATGCAATTCTAATCTTCTTTGGTGATCCACATAGCCAAGGCGTAGAGCAAGATGCAAAAACCTGTTTAGAGATGGCAATGGTCATGCGTCAGCAAATGAAGTTACTGCGTGAACGCTGGATTAAAATGGGTTATCCGCCGCTACACATTCGTATGGGTATTTCTACAGGGTATTGCCACGTTGGGAACTATGGTGCAGCTCACCGTATGGCATATACCATCGTGGGTCGTGATGCGAACTTGGCTGCACGATTGCAAAGTGCGGCCGAAGTCGATGAAATTTTGATTTCAGACGATACGCATCATTTAGTGAAAAATGACTATTTATGTGCACCTAAAGCACCGATCTTCTTAAAAGGTATCAAAGGCCCAGTACGTACTTGGCAAGTGATGGAAAAATACACCTCACAGAAAACAGATTATCAACGTTGGTTCGATTACGAATATAAAGGCTTCAATCTATTATTGAACTTAGATGAAGTGCAAAACTTTGAATATCCTGAACTAATACATGTTTTAGAACGTATGATTCAACGCTTACAAACTCAGCAAAGAATGACCAACTCTGCTGGTATCGTAAAACTGAATTTAGAAGATGAAGTGATCGAAGAAGTCAAAAAAACTGAATCGCACTCTTAATTTCACATATACATTATATAAATTAGATCTAATCGTATTGCCTTAAATTGTAAAAATAACTCAATTCATTCTTTTATCAAAACGTCTTCTTTTTTTTGAATTGTTGAATAGTTTTATGCATAAAAAGCCAGTTACGATGAACTGGCTTTTTGATTATAGAAAATTATCTATAAATTAATGATTTTCTGAAGCATGGTTGATGGTGTATTTGGGAATTTCAATTTCCAAATCTTCATCTTCAATTTTTACTTGGCATGACAGACGAGAGTCTGGTTCTAACCCCCAAGCACGATCGAGAAGATCTGCTTCGACATCATCCATTTCATCTAGACCATCAAAACCTTTACGTACAACCACATGGCAAGTGGTGCATGCTTTAGACATATCACATGCATGCTCAATTTTGATGCCGTTTTTTAACATGCTTTCGCAAAGGTTAGCATTTGATTCGACTTCAAACTCAGCGCCGTTTGGGCAGATTGTTGCGTGAGGCAGTACTTTAATACGTGGCATAATCTTGACCTATAAATTAATTTGAGTTTGACCAGTCATCGAGTTTTGTGCCTTTCAGTGCGGCATCAATGTGCTGATTCATACGAGCTGCAGCAAATGCATCGCTATGTATTTTAAGCTGTTCTACAGCATGTTCAATAGCTTTGATATCAGTCGTTTCAAGTGCAGCATCTAAAACACTGCGTGCAGAAGTGAGGGAACTGAGTTGCTCTTGGCTGAGGAGTTGAGCATCCACTTTAAGTGCTTGATCAAGTGCTTCAAGTTCACGTTTTGCTTCAACTTTGGTTTCTTGAAGATGACGTAAGTTTTTGTCTTCTTCAGCAAACTTATAACCATCAACCAGTAAGCGTTCAGTGTCGGCATCAGATAAACCATAAGAAGGTTTGATGTCAATTTGAGCATGCACACCAGAAGTGGTTTCTTTGGCTGACACCGTCAATAAACCATCTGCGTCAACTTGGAAAGTCACTTCGATACGTGCTTGACCTGCAGTCATCGGTGGAATACCACGAAGTACAAAACGACCTAGACTACGGCAATGTTCAACCAGATCACGTTCACCTTGTACAACATGAATTAACATCGCTGTTTGACCATCTTGATAGGTTGTGAATTCTTGGCGACGCGCCACTGGAATGGCTGTATTACGCGAAATAAGGCGCTCAACCAAACCGCCCATGGTTTCTAAACCTAAAGAAAGCGGAGTGACGTCTAAAAGCAATGAACCATCTTTAGAGTTACCAATAAGTTGGTTTGCTGTAATCGACGCGCCAATGGCCACAACTTCATCAGGGTTAATTGTGCAGAGTGGTTCTTGATTGAAGACATCTTGAACAGCTTTTTGCACAGCATATGAACGGGTAGAACCACCGACCAATACCACATTTTGAATATCGCTGAGCTCAAGCTTGGCATCACGCATGACACGTTTGCAAACGCTGATGGTTTTATCCAAAGCAACTTTGATGATGGATTCAAAAGTAGGGCGGTCTAAAGTCAATGATTGATCAAGGACTTTAAGCTCTACAGATTCGGCCTCGGTTAGAGCTTCTTTTGCTTTACGAGCAGAAACGATGAAATGGGCATATTCAGCATCATCTAAAGTTTCAATATTCAGTTGTTTTTTTGCCCATTTTACAATCAGACGGTCTAAGTCATCACCACCAAGCGCCGTGTGGCCACCCGTTGCTAGAACTTCAAAAACACCTTGAGAGAAACGTAAAATTGAAACGTCAAAAGTACCACCACCCAGATCGTAGATCACATAGTTTTGATCATGTGCAAGATTGGTGTCTTGGTCTAAGCCATAAGCCACTGCCGCAGCAGTCGGTTCATTTAAAAGACGGAGTACATTTAAGCCTGCAAGCTGTGCTGCATCACGCGTTGCTTGACGCTGTGCTTCATCAAAATAGGCAGGCACAGTAATGACAGCACCATTTACTGGATTGTTTAAGCTGCTTTCTGCACGGTCTTTAAGTTGTTTTAAAATTTCAGCAGAAATTTCAACTGGTGTTTTGCGACCTTGTGCAGTTTCAAAAGCAGGCATTTCATTCGCTTCACCGACTAAGTTGTACGGGTGTTGGAATTTAATATCTGCCTTAGAGCGACCCATAAAGCGTTTTACAGAAACGATGGTGTTTTTAGGATCAGTCGTTAAGAATGCCTTTGCGTCGTCACCATATTGCGTAGTGGATTCGCCATAGTGTGCAATAGAAGGGAGTAACACACGACCATGTTCATCGTTAAGCACTTTCGCTTTACCAGAAAGTACCGTGGCTACTAAAGAGTGTGTAGTCCCAAGATCGATACCAATTGCGATGCGGTGTTCATGCGGCGCACTTGATTGACCAGGTTCTGCAATTTGCAAGAGAGCCATGTGTGTTACATCCTTTGAACGTCAAATATAAAAAATAAATTAAAAATCATCGTCTAAATCAAAGCTATCGTCGTCTAAGAAGCGATCTTCAGCTTTATCGATGTCAGCCATTACTTTTTGGAAGAAGCGTAATTTACGTACGGTATCACGTGCTTCAGCCCAGTCTTCGTCGTCATAATCAATCTTGAATTCACGAACCAAACCGTCAATCCATTGCTGAACTTCAGTTTTAAGTGAAGTGAGGTCATCAGCAGAGCCTGCCTCATCTAACTGTTCACGAATTTCTAAGGCATCTTGTAGGAACTCAAAATCACTAATTGATTGATCAAGGTGATAATCTTGTTTTTTGAGACTTAATAGATATGCAGCGCGGCTATCAACATTGGATAAAGCTTTAAATGCTTGATTAATCTCACTGGATTTAATCAGGGCTAGATCTTTGTCTTCGGCTTTATCTGGATGATATTGTTGCTGCAACTTTAAAAATTCAGATTTTAAAACTGCTAAATCAATATCGAGTGCTACAGGTAAGTTAAACAACTCAAAATGATTCATGGGAGATGGTGTCCGCAATAGAGGTGCAAAAAGTGTTGCTTTAAATGCAATTAAAACAGTGAATTTTACACTGTTTTAATGCGAAAAAGGAGCGTGGAAAAGGCTTAAACCGTAAACGATTCGCCGCAGCCACATTCGCCTTTTTTATTTGGGTTATTAAATTCAAAACCTTCGTTTAATCCATTTTTCACATAGTCCATCTCCATACCTTCGAGATAAACTAAGCTTTTTGGGTCAACGAATACTTTTACGCCAAACTGATCGAATACTTGGTCATGCGTGTCAATATCATCGACAAACTCAAGTACATAAGCTAAACCAGAACAGCCAGAAGTTTTCACGCCAACGCGAATGCCTTCACCCTTACCGCGATTCTTGATGTAATTGCTGATATGAGTTGCAGCATTTTCAGTTAAATGAATCATGAAAACTCCGTTAATCTTTTTTAAAACACGTAAACAATTAAGCTTTTACTTTCTTGCTACGGTAGTCTTCTACAGCAGCTTTGATTGCATCTTCAGCAAGTACAGAGCAGTGTACTTTTACTGGTGGAAGTGCAAGTTCAGTTGCAATATCAATGTTCTTAATTGCTTGAGCTTCATCAAGAGTTTTGCCTTTTAGCCACTCTGTTACTAATGAGCTAGATGCAATTGCTGAACCACAACCGTAAGTTTTGAAGCGAGCTTCTTCAATTACGCCATTGTCATCAACTTGAATCTGTAGACGCATAACATCGCCACAAGCTGGTGCACCGACCATACCTGTACCAACGTTTTCTGCATTTTTGTCTAAAACACCAACATTACGAGGGTTTTCGTAATGATCAATTACTTTTTCGCTATAAGCCATGATGCTTCTCCAAACCTCGGGGTCAGCCTTAAGATTAATATGGGGGTGAAATTACGTTAATCAATGAGATAGCCTTAAAATAAAAGCTATCTCACCGGGATGAATTAGTGTTCAGCCCATTCTACAGAATTAAGGTCGATACCTTCTTTGTACATGTCCCAAAGCGGTGAAAGATCACGTAGTTTTTCAACTGCTGCTTTGGTAATTTCAAGTACATGGTCAATATCGGCTTCAGTGGTGTATTTACCAAAGCTGAAACGAATCGAGCTATGAGCCAATTCATCTGAAAGACCCAATGCACGAAGTACATAAGATGGCTCTAAAGTTGCTGATGTACATGCAGAACCAGAAGATACTGCGCAATCTTTAAGTGCCATCATTAACGATTCACCTTCAACAAAGTTAAAGCTGACGTTTAGATAGTTTGCAACGTTGTATTCTGGGTGACCGTTCAGGAAGACTTGTTCAAGACCTTGCAAGCCATTCCAAAGTTTGTCACGAAGTACACGAATACGAGTTTGTTCGGCATGAAGGTTTTTACCTGCAAGTTCGAACGCTTCGCCCATACCCACGATTTGGTGAGTCGCTAGCGTACCTGAACGCATACCACGTTCATGACCGCCACCGTGCATTTGCGCTTTAATACGTACACGTGGTTGACGACGTACATAAAGAGCACCAATACCTTTAGGACCATAGATTTTGTGGCCAGAGAAACTCATCAAATCAACTTTCATTGTTGAAAGATCAATTTCTACTTTACCAGCAGCTTGCGCAGCATCTACATGGAAATAAGTTTTGTTTGCACGAGTCAATTCACCGATTGCAGCTACATCTGTAGTTGTACCGATTTCATTGTTCACCATCATCAAAGATACAAGAATTGTATCTGGACGAAGGGCTGCTTGAACCATTTCAGGTGTGATTAAACCTGTTTTTGCTTCTGGCTCAAGATAAGTAATTTCGAAGCCTTCTTCTTCAAGCTCGCGGCAAGTATCAAGAATTGCTTTATGTTCAATTTTACTTGTAATAATGTGCTTGCCTTTAGATGCATAGAACTGAGCAATACCTTTAAGCGCAAGGTTGTCAGATTCAGTTGCACCAGAAGTCCAAACGATTTCGCGTGGATCAGCTTTTACTAGATTAGCAACTTGTTCACGTGCATATTCTACTTTTTCTTCTGCCTGCCAGCCGTAAGCATGAGAACGAGAAGCTGCATTACCAAAAGTACCGTCAAACGTTAGACATTCCATCATACGTTCTGCGACTTGAGGGTCTACAGGTGTAGTTGCTGCATAGTCAAGATAAATAGGACGCTTCATGTCAAATACCTGTAACCGATAAAAGGGCTGAATCAAAGTTTGCTGAATTTTGACGAATTGATACGGTTTGAACGTTATCGCGTGCTACAAGGTCAGCAAGGGTGATTTTTGCAAGATAATCGGCAATGTGGTGGGAGAGTTCCTGCCATAAATCATGAGTCAAGCACATTGCACCATTTTGGCAGTTGCCTTTGTGGTCACAACGGGTTGCATCAACTGTTTCATTTACAGCTTCAATAATTTCCAAAACAGTGATGTCTTCAGCACTACGAGCAAGGTGATAACCACCGTTTGCTCCACGGATGCTGGAAACTAAGCCGTGACGCTTTAATTTTGCAAATAACTGCTCAAGATAGGCCACTGAAATGGTTTGACGAGCTGCAATTTCTGCAAGAGTGATCGTTTGTTCAGTTGGCTGCAAAGCTAGATCAAGTAGAGCAGTCACTGCGTAGCGACCGCGAGTTGTTAAGCGCATGATTCGATACACATGTTAAGTCTAGATGTGCAGATTTTATGAATCCTGACTAAAATAGTCAAGTTTTTTTGAGATTGTTTATTTGTTTTATTTTGTCTGAAAAATTATATATTTATTTGAACCACACATTATACACTAATAACGTTATTAAAAGAACAGATATTAGACTAAAAGCGATATTAATCCGTTTTTGACGACGTTCGATACGCTTAATACGGTTTTTGTATTGTTTAACTTCAACTTGCAGCGTGTTGATTTTTGAGCGTTGCTGTTCGATTTTTTCTAAAAGTGGGGCAATACGTTTTTTAGACGCAACGATATCGTTTTCTTCGACAGGTTCAGACAGCCAGTGTTTCCAGTCAGATAAAATTTTCGGCACACTAAATAATGAAACCAGATCACGAAATTCATCTTTTAGAACTACATCACCATCGATACGCATGGTTTTGATGCTTTTACGATTACCAAAGACAAAGATTTTCACCAAATCCATTAGTGTCGTACGGACATCAAGGTCGATCGCTTTATCTGGGGATTTTGTGTCGAAAAGAATACCGTGTTCAGTAAACTGAACATAAAAATCAAAATAAGGGATATAGCTATTTATCTTAAGTGCGACTTTTTGATCAACAAATTTTTTAGCTTGTAATGCTACAACGCGGTCATGTTTTAAAATGAAAGTAAAAATCGTTTCTAAAACAATCAGGGTCATAGTAAGCAACAAATGTGGTTGAGCTTGTGTTTGTTGCGTATCACTCATAAAAAAAATGTCCTTGTTAAAATATGAAAGCACTGGAAATTGAGCATCCTGCTCTAGAGGAACTTAGAATATACCAAAAAGTTGGTAATTCACCAGCTTTGTAGAACAGTTTAATCAATCTATCAAGTCATATGTTTGCTATTATGCTATTAAAATGAAGAATCACATGTTGTTGTGCACATAAAATAATCAGGAGAAGTGCGGATTATGGAAAATACAGAAAGCATAATTGACGATGTGCAAGAAACATCAGAAAAGCCGGCTAAAACTCGCGTACGTAGTCATTCTGATCGTCGCTCTAAAATGGATTTTCGCAAATATACCAAACAGATTTGGTTGGCTGGATTAGGTGCTTTTTCACGTGCTGAGGGTGAAGGAAATAAGCTTTTTGACTCTTTAGTCAAAGTTGGAGAGGAGCTTGAGTCCAAAACGATTGATATTGCAGATCAAACTGTCGAAAAAGTTTCAGAAAAAGCCAAAGAATCTGTAACCGATACGAAAGATAAAGTAGAAAAAATTTTAGATAATGGTGTTAATCATTCTTTAAACCGTTTAGGATTGGTGACTGTAAAGGATTTACAGCACTTAGAAAGGCTTATACTTCAATTACATACTAAAGTTGACCAATTGGCCGAAGAAAATGCCCAACTGAGGGCCGAAATACTAAAAAAACACTAACTTTTTTACTATTATCGAATTTTCAAGGTTTTTTTCGTCAAAAAATTCTATAAAAAGAGGTTGATGAGTATTGCGTTTAACCCTAAAGCATTGCTATAAAGGCGTTATGGCGTTTTATACAAATTCTTGAACCTTAAATAAACGATATTAAGAGGACGTAATTTTCATGAATAAATCAGAATTAATTGATGCAATTGCCGAAAATGGGGGATTATCTAAGGCCGATGCCGGTAAAGCTTTAGATGCTACAATTGCTGCAGTTACCAATGCATTAAAAGCTGGTGATACAGTTACTTTAGTTGGTTTCGGTACTTTCAGCGTTAAAGAACGCGCTGCACGTACTGGTCGTAACCCACAAACTGGTGCGACTTTAGAAATCAAAGCAAGCAAAGTTCCTAGCTTCAAAGCTGGTAAAGGCTTGAAAGATTCTGTAGCTTAAGCTTATTAAGCACATGAGACGCGCCATTATTTGGCGCGTTTTTTATTGGTAAATGTGATTAATTGATATATCGCATTCATTCATCTCGGGTTTTCGGTTAAAATTCACCGCAAATAAAATATTGGAATACTTATGGAATCGTTTCGTAAAGTCATTAAGGGTTGGCTGGGCAAGGTCTTGCTCGTTTTGTTTTTAACCCCTTTAGCACTTGTAGGTATTGAAGGATATTTTAGTGGTGGATCTAAAGATGCAGCAAAGACTGTAAACGGTACTGAAATTTCTCAAAAAGAACTCGAAGCACTGACGAACTCATTAAAAGAACAATATCTGGCATATGCTCAGGGTGATGAAACATTATTGAATCAAAATTTCATTAGCAATAAAGCGATGGATACCTTGGTTTCACGCCAATTGTTATTGCAACAAGCTGATAAATTAGGCATTAGCTTGAGTGATGCACAAATTGTGCAAATGATTCATCAGCAGCCAAGCTTCCAAGTCAATGGTCAATTTTCAGATGAAGCGTTTGGGAGATACCTCGAATCGATTGGTATGACGAACCGCACATTCATTGATAATTTACGTAAAGACCATGCTTTAAAAATGTTGTCTACTACATTTATGGAATATGCATTGGTGAGTAAGCTTGATATCTTGCAAATTGCGAACTTACAAACGGAACAACGTAGTATTCAGTTGGCGAGCATTAATCTTGAAAATTACAAGAAAAATGTAAAAGTATCTGATGCTGAAATTGCCGCTTATTATGAGCAGCATAAAAACAAATTTAAGCAAGCAACCAGTGTTGATGCTGATTTTGTCGTATTAACACCTGCCAATATTACTGCACCAGTAGAAGCTGCAACTGATGCTGAATTGAAAGAAGCGTATAACAGCTTTGTTGAGAATGCACAGAAGTCAGTTAAACCACTCGTTAAGCACATCATGATCACTGCAGACAGTCGTTCAGATGTCGAAGCTAAAAAACTGGCTGAAAGTGTTCAAGCTAAAATTAAAGCGGGTTTAAGCTTTGACCAAGCTGCAGCGCAATTCTCTGAAGATCCGGAATCTAAAGCAAAAGGTGGTGAACTGGTTGCTTATGAAAAAGGTGTGTTTGGTGATGCGTTTGATGCTGCAGTTGAAGGTGCTCAAGCTGGTCAAGTGACTGCTCCAGTAAAAACAGACAGTGGTTATCACTTGATCGAAAAAGTGGCGCCAGCTGTAAAAGTGGCTTCATTTGAACAGGAAAAGGCACGTCTACAAGCAGAAGTCGCTGCTTCGAAAAAAGCCAATGTTTTTTCTGACACTGTAAACAGCCTCAATGATATGGTTGTGAGCAGTGATGCCCTTGATGTCGTGGGTCAAGAAGTGAAAGGTGTAAAAGTTCAATCATTGAATGGCTTAACATTAGCATCGCAACATCCAGTTTTAAGTGATGCAAACGTCAAAGTTAAATTGTTTAACGATGATGTTAAAAATGGTGAACGTAATGTTTCATCGAGCATTCAGTTGAAAAACGGTGATGTAGTTTGGGTGAAAGTGCGTAACTACCATGCTGCAGGTGTTCAAACCTTAGCTGAAGCGAAAGCGCATGTGAAAACTCAGCTGATTGAAAAGAAAGCGTCTGATGCTGCAAAAGCCCAGATTCAAGCGACATTGAAAGAGTTTGCTGCAAAACCTGCTGCTTCAGTCGCGAAAGGCAATTTAAACTTTGAAAATGCGGGTACCTTCACTCGTGCTGATGGTTTGTTGAAACGCGAAATTCAACGTGCTGCATTTAGTGTAAAAGCGCCGAAAGCAGGTCATTGGTCTGTTACGACTACAAATCTACCAAATGAGTTGGTTGTGGTTGCTGTGACTGCAGTGAACAAACAATCTGATGAGGCATTAACGGGTGAGCAGTTAGATGAGTTAAAAAAACTTTATCAACAGCTTCGTGGTCAGCAAGAATTTGATGACTACACACGTTATCTAAAAGATCATGCCAAAATTAAATAATTAAGGCAGCTTTAAAAAAACCAGCTTCTGAGCTGGTTTTTTTATGTTTAAGTTTAATGCATCACACTTTAAGAAAAACTTTTAAAAACAAAGATTAAATAAAATTGACTATTTAAATAATTCTCTTAAATTGAGTTTGGGAAGGCAGTTTCCTAAAAAATATAATGATGTGATTTGAGGGTGCTATGCAAAAGATGAGAGATTTAAACAGTATTTTAAAAAATATTTTGGGACAAGTTGAAATAAAGCAGTTGCTGATTCAGGGGAAATCACAGCATCAGCATATTCCCTCAACACCAGAAGTGACAGGACTAAATGACCTTTTAACTGGCACGGCAGAGCCAAAAACATGGGTGATCATTTCGGTCGGTGAAACTTTTACACGGGTCAAAGTGGATAAACAAGGACATTAGCAGATTGAAAATCCACTTAAAGAGGGCGGAGTTGTCACAATTTATGCGGCAAATCATCATGGCTTACGCTCAGAGGCAATAATGATTGCTCCAATTGCAGAGCCAATTGTACTACCGAAGATGCCAGAAATTCTTGAAAAAGGTGAATACTTGATAGGTAAAGCTGAAGCAGGAAATACGGTAGTTGTGACCTATGGTGAGCAAGAGTTTATAACAGTTGCTGATGAAAATGGCGATTGGTCGATGCTCAATCCTTTAACGACCACAGGTGCAATAAGTGTTGTGGCAATTGATCAGGACGGTAATCGTTCTGAGGCGTTGCATACAGCACAAATCATTTTACCGCAAGCTGTTACGATTTTAGAGTCTGGCGCGGTGATATCAGGTACTGCCGCACCAAATACGACAGTTGTGATTGAGTCGGATCAAGCGGTCTATCGTATTCAGGTCGATGAAAATGGTGATTGGTCAATAGAAAATCCAGTGGCAAATGGTGGCACGTTGATGATTGTTGTGGAAGATCAATTTGGTCAGCAATCTCCTGCGATTGGCTTGGCATTTCCATTTATTCAGACCCCGCCTGAAAATCCAAGCTATGTACTACCAGCACCAGAAGTGACGCTAAATAGTGAAAAACTCGAAGGTAATGTATTTCAACAGGCTAAAATCATTGTGACAGCCAATGGTCAAGAGTACGTGACGTATGCCAATGAAAGTGGTTTCTGGTCGATGGATAACCCGATTCAAAATGGCGGTTTTGCAACAATCGTGGCGGAAGACAGTCGTGGTGTTCAATCGCCTGAAATCTCAATAGCTAAACTGATACTTGCACAACCTGAATCATCAGCTGAACTTACAGAGATTTTATTGGTCAGTGATGAACTGAGTGATGAACAAAGTGAAAACCAAAATGACAGTCAAATTGAGCCTATTCAGGCTGTGATCAATCTAGGTACGCTTTTGCAGGATGCGAATGAAGTCCCATTTGTATTGCATACTGATGAGCAGGATTTGATCGCATTGGGCAGCGACGTTTCAAATCCGCCATCTATGCTGCCTGCGCTTGAATATTCAAGCTTACTCATTGAAGCTCCACTGACACCGTCTGATTGGCTTGCTTAGAAATATAAACCAGCTTTCGAGCTGGTTTTTTGGCTTAAATTGACAGATATAATTTTTATTTAAAAGATTTGGCAAATGAAATATCGACTTTAGCATCGTAGATTGGAGTTCTCAAAAAAATAATATGAAGACGAAATAACTCATCACGACAAAGGATTAAGCAGATGACATCTCTGTATATGCTTCAATACAAACATTTAAAGAACCGATTATTGCGATGGATGGATCATTATTTTAAACACATGATACTGATGCTACTAACAATTTGCGTTGCGAGTAGTATTCAAGCTGCAGAACTGAACTTTCAAAAAGTTCTAGAGCAGGAAAGAGCTTGGGCGGGCTTGAGCAGTAAAAAAGTCAAAAATAATGAAATCGAGTGGACATATAGTGAAGGAGGAGATCCACGAAAACCGACGCTGTTATTGCTACATGGTTTGTCAGGCACGCGTGATAATTGGAACCGCGTTGCCCGTTATTTAACGCCCAATTATCATGTCATTATTCCAGATCTGCCAGCACATGGAGAAACTATTGTCACAGATAAATTTGATCTATCAATTCCAAATTTAACTGAAAAATTACGACGATTTATTGATGCTGCAAAGTTAGATCCAAATTTACATATCGCAGGGCATTCGATGGGTGGTGCAATTGCCATGCTCTATAGCGCTCAGTATCCCTTAGAAGTGAAATCTTTATTGTTGGTGGATTCAGCAGGTGTCTTTAAGTCGAGCAATACAACGTATCTAAAAGATACGGCAAAGCTTGCAGAGCTAGTGGTCAGAAAAACCGGTGATTTTGATCGCGTGATGAAGATCGTGATGCAATCTCCGCCTTTTATTCCACAAGAATTAAAAACTGGGCAAGAAAAGTTGATGATCGTTCAGTCTAGACAAACCAATAAAATGGTGGAGCAACTGCAAAAAATGGCCACCTTGTATACGCCAGAGTCCTTTGCTTTGGCTGCACGAGGCATTGATGCACCTGTGTTTATTATCTGGGGGAAGCAAGATCAGATTATCAATGTTGAAGTAGCAGAAGAACTGAGACGCTTATTTAAAAAAGCCGAAAAGCCTCTGATTTTAGACCATGTTGGTCATATGCCAATCTTAGAAGCGGAGCAGTTAATGGCGTTGCCATATTTAAAGTTTCTTTCAACTGTTCAATGAATCAGATTGGTAGAGTAGGTGTAAAAAAGCGAGAAATATCTCGCTTTTTTAAACTTAACTAGACTTTGAGTCGATTTAAGTACGTACTTTAATTTCATAGCCAGTGTATTTTCGAATATTAATCACACCGGTATCCAAAATCAGATACTGACCTTTAATCCCTTGTAATTTTCCTCGAATAATCGGTGTTTTGTCCAAATTATGCGATTTGATTTTTTCAGGATATTCATCTACCGGGTAGATAAATTGGCGTGGCAACTCATCTTCTAGCAGTTCAACGGTTTCATTAAACTCTAAATTTTGGCTAAATTCTTCACGAATGGTCTGAATTTTTGGTGCGAATTCTTCCACTAATTGGTCGCGAATTTCGATCAGGTTGATCGGTTCTGCTTCACCTTTGAGCAATTTACGCCAATCGGTTTTATCGGCCACTTGCGTACCAAACATGACTTCAAGCTGACCAGATAAACGACGTGAACCAACTTTCATAATAGGCAAAGCTTGCGTCGCACCTTGGTCTAGCCAACGTGTAGGCATTTGACCCAAGCGGGTAATCCCCACTTTTAAGGCACTCGAATTGGCTAAATAGACAATATGCGGTTGAAAGCAAACTTCATGGGCAAAATCATCTTCACGGCAAGTCCCGAGATGATAATGACAGGTTTCAGGCTTCATAATGCACATATCACAAGCAGCCTTAGTCTTCATGCATTTGAAGCAATGACCTTGTGAATACGATTTAGGCGTTTTTGCGCCGCAAGAAATGCAGTAGATATTTCCAGTGGCTTCAATTTCAATTTCTTGGCCAAGGCTAAACGGTAGATCAACTTCTGAGCGATCTAGAATAAATTTATACTCAACATTTGCCTTGTGTGTATGTTGATCAGTTACACTAAGGTCTTTAAGACCTGCATGCATTTTATGGCAAATGCCTTGTAGTTCCATACGAATACTCACTTCATTATTAAGGATGCGGTCAATGGCTGAACAAAATGTCATCACTTCTATGCTAGACGATTTGTCAAAAGAGCAGCCCATTTCAACCGCAATCTGCATTGGTCAAGATCTTGAGCAATACAATCAATTTCATCCAATTCAATGGCAACATTTTAACGTAACTGAGTTTTTAAATCTGCCTTTTACCCAGCGTTTTGACCTTGGATTTGTGATTCTTGATACTGAAATGATGTTGAGTTTGGATCAGCAGCAGAAAACTCAGATGTTGGTAAAATTGCGTGACCTATTTGCCAAACGCATCGTGGTGGTGAGTAAATTACACGATGAACAATTATTACGTGCTTTAGGCTTTACTCAGCTCATTGATAAAACCACACATGAAAGTGATTTTGCTTTATGGCAGTTTAATATTTTGACTTATAAACACATTCCAGATTGGTTTAACTCTAAATTTTGGGCAAATCCTGAAAACTGGGATAAATTCCGTTGGTAACAAATACTTAGCCTGCGAGAAATTGCAAAAATTAACAAACATTTATGATAAAACTGTCTTTTCCCACGTATGCTGTAATTAAGTTTATCTAGGTTTCACTGGGAAAAATAAAATGACAAATTTAAATAATATTGTTGAGATTTTAGCAAAGCAGGCCCTTGGTGGTGCAAACAATCAAAATCAACAAGGTGGCTTGGGCGGTATTTTAGGTTCGGTGCTGGGTCAATTTGGTGCAAATGCAGGCACTCAAAATACCCAAACCAATGCTCAAAACCAAGCGGGTGGTTTGGGTGGAATTCTAGGCTCTGTGTTGAGCCAACTGGGCGGTGCTGCGCAGTCGCAGCAACGTAGTAGTGGTGGCAATGCTTCAACCATTTTAGTTGCAGTGTTACCTCTGGTGCTGGCTTGGATTCAAAAACAAGGTGGCCTACAAGGTGCTTTGGATAAATTACGTGGACAGGGCTTGAGCAGTCAGGTTGATGATTGGGTATCTACAGGCCCTGGCGATAATGCCGCTGTGAATAATCAACAAGTACAAAATTTATTTGATGATGCCGAAGTGGAGCAAGTTGCACAAGAAACTCAAACTCAGAAACAAGATGTGTACAGTGCAATTTCAACAGTATTGCCGCAAATTATTGACTCATTGACGCCACAAGCTGGACAAACCAATCAGCAAGAAGCGAATGCTGATATTCAACAAGTGATGAATTTGGTTTCAGGTTTTCTTAAGCGTTAATCACAATATCGTTTGATGGTATTTGATTGAATACAAGCCAGTGAACACTGGCTTTTTTATGATTTGAAAAATGATAACAATGTGACGCTAAGATGGATTAAATAAACGGTTCGACACACTGATTTTTTTGCCAATATAGTGTGATTTTTTTTGACGAATCAAAATGATTTTTGACTGAAATTCTAACTCACCAAACTCTGGTTCAACTTGCACATAATGTAGTTGACCAAACTCATCACGCACACGCGCTTGAGCCGAAAAGCCGGGACGGGCATTTCCACTTGAAATGGTTGCTAGACGACCCAGTAGGTTAACGGTTTGTTTTTTATATTTGGGCGGTACAACCTGATCCAAACAATGAATCATAAATACCGTAAAGAATATGGCAATAATCAACGCAGGTAAAATAAGATAATAAGCGGGAACGAATTGACCTTCTTTAGCGTGAATACAGAACTGAAGTACATAGCCTGCAAAGCTAAAATTCATCAGTAGAAAGAACAAAATCAGAGTCTTGGAAAATTTGACATTCAATAATGCCAATTCTTGTATGCGCTGTGGGGCAATTCTTTTCAAAACTTGGCTAGGACTAATATTGATGTAATAGCCAATGGTTTCAACCATGCCCAATAACAGTACGGCCAATAAACTTAAATGAAAGGGTATTAAGTTATAGTCTGTTAAAAATGCGGACATGGTTGTATTCCAGTGTTTATTCTTCTGTGAGGTAGATTCCACCATCAGAATGCACGTTAATGTTCACTTTTTCAAGGGCTTGACCTTGGCATGGGCCAGAAATACATTCCCCAGAGTCGACCATAAACAGTGCGCCGTGTGTTGAGCACTCAATAAACTCTTGGTCACGATCTAGAAACTGATTTTCAAGAAACTCAAGTTCCACGTGCAAGTGTGGGCAGTTATTTTGATAAGCGTAAAACATGCCATCACGTTGGGTGATAAAAATCGTTTCACCTTCAGGCGTTTCGAATGATCGTGCTTCACGTTCAGGCACATCATCCGTCATGCAAATTTTAAACATTAAGCACATTCCTTCTGAAATGATTGTAAAAGCTGAGCATAGTCTTCAACTGCTAGGCGTGGACCAAACTGAGCCACAACTTCACTTGAGATCAAGATGGCAAGTTCAGCAGCCGTTTGATAGTCATGACCTGCATTGAGTGCATATAGGAAAGCACCAGCAAAAGCATCACCAGCACCATTGGTATCTACTGCGGTAACTTTACGACCTGGCACGGTAAATGTTGCGGCTTCATTATGAATTAAGGCACCTTTGGCACTTAATGTAATGACAATGTGTTTGCTTAGTGATTGCAATTTCGTAAGTGCAGCATCTAAATGATCTGTTTCTGTATACATCAGCGCTTCTTGTTCATTACAGAACAATAAGTCCACGCCATCATCGAGTAAATCATCTAGACCTTGACGTGCATATTGCACCATTGCTGGATCAGATAAGGTCAATGCAATTTGTACCCCATTGGCTTTGGCGATTTGGCGTGCTTGTTTTACCGCAAGGCGTGCGCTGTCTGATGTTGAAAGATAACCTTCGATATATAACCATTTCGCAGTATTTAAGCTGCCAAAATCAATTTGGCTATCAGTCAATTCCGCAGTAATACCGAGGTAAGTATGCATCGTACGTTCAGAATCAGGGCTGACCAATACCATACATGTGCCAGTTACACCTTCACTGATTGATTGAGTTGCAGTTTGGATACCTGCGTCGTTTAAACCATTTAGGTAAATTTGACCTAAGTCATCATTGCCGACACGACAACCATAAAATGCAGTTCCGCCTAAAGCACTAAAAGCAACCGTTGTATTTGCTGCAGAACCACCAGAAGCTTGACCTTTATATTCTTGAGTGGCTTTTAGATTGTTATAAAGGGCTGCTTGAGTATCGCCATCTGTCAGTTGCATCGTACCTTTTTGCAGATTGTGTTGAATTAGGAATTCGTCAGAGACTTTAAATTCTTGGTCAATAAGTGCATTACCAATTGCAAAAAGGTCAACAGTTGCCATGTTGTATGTTCACATCAAAAAAATGAAAGTGCTAAGTTTACACGAATGCTCAGGATTGCTGTAGTTTGTTGAAAAAAATTCAATTAAAGGACAAGTGTGTATAAAAATCGGGCAAATCCATTATATTTTTACATTTTTTTTGAATTAGTTGCCGTTTTAATCAGCTTTGCTATTGTGCAAATCGAAAAATTTTACTTTTATAGAGCTATAGGGTGTTCAGACTGAATCAAGATGATTTGGTCATCATAAATAGATAACAGATTAAAAGTGTGAATATATGGAAATTACGATTCGTCCAGCAGAGCAACTTCCTGCTCAAATCGAAAATATTGCTGCTTTGGCGCAGCATGAAGGCTATACATTTATACACCGTTTAATTGAAGAATATCAAAGTGGTAAAAATCGTTTTGACCAAACGGGTGAGCAATTATTGCTTGCTTATGATGGCGATAAATTAATTGCTTGTGGCGGTTTAAATCAGCAATGGGGTGATACTGGTGTAGAAGAACGGATTGGTCGAGTTCGCCGTTTCTATGTGCATCCGCAGTACCGTCAGCATGGCGTGGGTAAGCAGCTATTGGTGGAATTGGAAAAGGGTGCAAAAAAACACTTTTCTGCACTGTGCTTAAATACTGAGCTTAAAAATGCTGCAAAATTCTATCAAAAACAGAATTATGTCTATGTTGAAAGCCATCCAAATTATAATTATTTCAAATATCTAGTTTAGTTTTAAATCCACAAATAGACAGTAAATACTGTAAATGAAGCATCCGATATCGGGTGCTTTTTTTCTTGTGACAATTCTAAAAAAAGAGTGCCTTATTATAAGCAAATTTTTAAGCAAAAATTCATTTCAGTTATCGAAGATATAAGCATCAAAATAACTGCATTGAGTGATGCATATGCATATGCAAGTGCATGAACTACAAGACTACGTTAAAAAAGTCCCCCAGATTACCGCGCTGTTTTGGTTGACCAAAATTTTTGCGACCACCTTTGGTGAAACCAGTGGTGATGCACTGTCCATGTCCTTAAATTTGGGCTATTTACTCAGTACCTTTATTTTCGCAGGCATATTTATCAGTTTGCTGTATTTTCAAATAAAGTCCAAAGCCTATAAACCTTATTTATATTGGGCCACGATTATTGCCAGTACAACGGTAGGTACGACTTTAGCGGATTTTGTAGATCGTTCTTTAGGGATTGGCTACTTGGGTGGTAGTTTGCTGTTGCTGAGTTTGGTGCTCATATCGCTTTTCAGCTGGTATCAGGTCGAAGGGGCAATTAATCCGAGTGTAGAGAATTTGCCGCGAACACAGATCTTTTATTGGTTGACGATTACCTTTTCTCAAACATTAGGTACAGCTTTGGGGGGCTGGACTTCCGATAGTGCAGGATTAGGCTATAGCGGTGGTATATGGCTATTTGGTGGTCTAATCGTATTGATGGCGTTGTTGTATTTTTTTAGTCGGGTCTCAAAGACGATTTTATTTTGGGCTACTTTTGTTTTGACACGTCCATTGGGCGCAGTTGTCGGCGATTTTTTAGATAAGCCCATCAGTTCAGGTGGATTGGATTTAAGTCGCTTTATGGCTTCCTTTGTATTGCTGTTGGCGATTGTGATTTGTGTCTATTGGTCAACACGAAATGATAGGCAATCCATAAAACAAGTCTAAATGTCTTAGTGCTAAAACAAGTGATTTTTAAAATTAAAGTTCAAGTTGATTAAAACAGTTGGAAATGTTGTTTCGGTGAATCTAGTTGTGATTTTTTAAGGTATACTTTGCCTAATTTAAATGAATAGATTAGGAGCACACATGACTGTAGATGTCACTGAAACCATTTCTCAAACTGTACATCCCGCGTTTCAGTTGATTCGTCAACATCATGTTGAAGCTTTAGACATTTTAGTGTCTGAATATAAACACAAAGTGACTGGCGCAGTGCATTATCACTTAGCCACAAACCATGACGAAAACGTATTTTTAGTTGCCTTCCGTACACAGCCGATGGATTCAAAAGGCGAGGCGCATATTCTTGAGCATACAGCACTGTGTGGCTCAGAAAAGTTCCCTGTACGTGACCCATTCTTTTTAATGATTCGTCGTTCACTCAATACATTTATGAACGCGTTTACCGCAGCGGATTGGACGGCTTATCCATTTGCAACGCAAAATAAAAAAGATTTCCAAAACTTGTTAGAAGTTTATATGGATGCTGCTTTTGCTGCGAATTTGAACCCGCTTGATTTTGCGCAAGAAGGGATTCGTATTGAGCTAGAAAATGGCGAAGCTGTATATAAAGGCGTGGTATTTAATGAAATGAAAGGTGCCATGAGTTCACCTTCAGATCAGTTGTATCACCAACTTGCCCATCATTTATTCCCAGAAACGACATATCATTACAACTCAGGTGGTGATCCTAAAGACATTCCTGACTTAAGCTATGAAGAGCTAGTAAGTTTCTACAAATCACATTATCACCCAAGTAATGCGGTGTTCATGACCTTTGGTAATGAGCCTGCTTATAACTTACAAGAACAGTTTGAAACGCTTGCTTTGTCAAAATTTGAAAAAGGTCAAACGCTGTATTCAAAACCTGAACGTCGTTTAACTGCGCCTGTAACGGTAACTGAAACGTATGCAGTTGATGCTGAAGACCTCAAAGACAAAACCTATCATGTGCTTTCTTGGTTATTGCCTGAAGCAAGTAATATTAAATTACGTTTAGGTATGCGTTTGGTTGAGGGGGTATTGCTTGAAGATTCTGCTTCGCCATTACGTCATTACTTAGAAACCTGTGGTTATGCACAGTCTACTGGTCCATTCATGGGCGTAGATGACTCAAACTATGAAATGACGTTCTACTGTGCAATTCAAGGTTCAAACCCTGAGCATGCAGAACAATTTAAAAATGGCGTGTTTAAAGTATTAGAAGACGTTGCGGCTAAGCCTGTTGATCCAGCTTTAGTTGAGGCGATTTTACATCAGATTGAATTGCATCAGCGTGAAATCAATGGTGATGGTACACCATATGGCCTAAGCTTAATTCTGAATGGTTTAAGCAGTGCGATTCACCATTCAGACCCTGTGGATGTTTGGGATGTGGATACGGCCATTGAACAAGTGAAGGAAGAGTTGAAAGACCCAATGTGGTTATCTAACTTAATCAAAACCTACTTGCTTGATAATCAACATCGTGTGCAATTAACTTTGGTTCCAGATGCTGAAAAAAATGCGTTGGAAGCGGCAGCAGAAAAAGCACGTTTAAAAGAAATTGATGCGAACTTAACTGAAGCGCAAAAAGCAGAGATTATTGCGCAGACTGAAGCACTGAACATTCGTCAAGATACCCCAGATGATTTGAACCTATTGCCTAAAGTAGGTTTAGAAGACGTTCCTGCACAATTACAGATTGTACAAGGTCAATTACGCGAAATTATCAGTAATGGCTTGGATACGCCGTTAAATCTTTACCACGCAGGCACCAATGGTCTTTACTACCAACAAGTTTTGATTCAGATTCCTGATGAAGTGGTGCAATCGCCGTATTTCAATCTTTTATCGATTTTGATGGGTGAAGTTGGTGCAGGTGAATACGACTACTTAGAGCTACAACAGTTGCAAACAGCTGTGAGTGGCGGTTTAGGTATGGGTGCATCGCTGCGTTCAAAAGTGGACGACAAAGGTCAAATTAGTGCTTGGCTGACTCTAACCACTAAATCATTGGTGAATAATCTTGAAGCTATTCGCTTATTGAAATTGGCTTTTGAACAGCTACGTTTTGATGAGAAAAACCGTATCGTAGAGTTATTGCAACAACGTAAAGCACGTTGGCAGTCACGTGTTTCTGGCTCTGGTCATAGCTATGCAATGCAAATTGCAGGTCGTCAACATAGTGCATTGGCGTTACGTGATTATCATAATACAGGGCTAAGCGCGCTGAACTGGTTGTCAGAACTTGTCAGCAAAATTGAGCAAGACGACACGGCTTATAATGCCTTGATTGATGAGCTTAAGTTAATTCATAACCGTTTGCTTAAAGCACCAAAACAATTCTTGGTGGTGTGTGAAGAACATCATTCAGACCGATTGGTTGAGGAAGTTCAAACCATTTGGGATAAAGTGGCGATTGACGATAACCCACATGATTTAACTCAAGTGAATTTTGCGGATAGCAACAATGACGAAGCTTGGCTCATTCAAGCCAATGTTCAGTTCTGCGCTTCAGCATATCCTGCGGTGGAAGTGTCGCATCCTGATGCAGCACCTTTAATGATTTTGGCGGCTTATTTGCGTAATGGCTTCTTGCATAGCGCGATTCGTGAAAAAGGTGGTGCTTATGGTGGTGGTGCAAGCTATGACGGTAATGCATGTTCATTCCGTTTCTATAGCTACCGTGACCCACGTTTAGCTGAAACGTTTAAAGATTTTGACGCAAGTGTGCAGTGGCTACTGAATGCTGAACAACAACCTCATCAGCTAGAAGAAGCGATTTTGGGTCTAATTGCTAGCATGGATAAACCGGGATCACCAGCGGGTGAAGCTATTACAGCTTGCTACGCTTTATTGCATAAACGCACGCCAGCTTTCCGTCAAATGTTACGTGAACGTTTGTTGAATGTGACTTTGGAAGATCTAAAACGTGTTGCTGTAGCGTACTTGGTTGAACAACAACCGACAAAAGCTGTGGTTGCACCGATGGCTAAGCGAGATGCTTTGGTTGAGCTTGGTTTCGAAATAAAACAAGTGAATTAAAACAAAAAAGGGGTTTTTATGGCGTTCAAATCTCTTGAGCGTACGACATTGCAACTGAGCCTAATTGCGCTCAGTTCAATGTATGTCAATACTGTAAATGCACAAAATGCGGAAGTGGCTGTTAAACCAGCTACCGCTGAAGCATGTGTGGCACTTGAGTCAAATGCAGAGCGATTATCGTGTTATGACGCTTTGTTTAAAGTGCAACCTGCTGAAAAAGAAATGTTGGTTTCTGAGCGCCAAGCCGCCCAAGAAATTAAACCTGAGCCGACTGAAAAGCTGACTTTGAAAGAAAAAGTCAGTCATGCGTTTACGGACCGTTTATTTGCTGTAGAAGCACCGAACCTCAATCCAAATCTTTCATTATTGGATAGTCGTTGGGAGCTTTCTCCAGAAAGTAAATTGGGAACATGGAATATTCGCGGCTATCAACCTGTGTATTTAATGCCGGGATATTGGACGTCGGATAAAAATGAACGTCCATCTAGCCCGAATGAAAACAACACGGTACAAGCCGATCAGGAACAAAACCTGAAATCGATGGAAGCCAAATTCCAATTGTCATTAAAAACCAAAGCTGTTGAAAACTTATTTGGTGATAATGGTGATATCTGGTTGGGCTATACCCAGTCTTCTCGTTGGCAAGTCTACAACGAAGACGAATCACGACCATTCCGTGAAACCAACTATGAACCTGAAGCTAGTCTGGTTTTTCGTACCAACTATGAACTCTTAGGTTTGAATTGGCGTATGTTGGGTCTAACCTTTAACCATCAGTCTAATGGACGTTCTGATCCCTTATCGCGGAGTTGGAACCGTGTCATGTTAAATCTAGGATTTGAACGTGATAATTTTGCACTGATGTTACGTCCTTGGTATCGTTTCGAAGAAGATACCAAAGATGATAACAACCCAGATATTACCGATTATGTGGGACGTGGGGATTTAACAGCGTTTTATCGTCATAAAGATCATGACTTTAGTTTGATGTTGCGCCATTCACTAAAAGGTGGTGATGATTCACATGGTGCTGTGCAGTTTGATTGGACTTTCCCAATCAATGGTAAATTGCGCGGTACAGTTCAATTGTTTGATGGTTATGGTGAAAGTCTGATTGACTATAACCATCGTGCAACCTATGTCGGTGTCGGTGTGTCATTAATGAATTGGTTTTAATGATTGCTCAATAATTAATTTACGGACGTAAAAGTAATTTCGCATTTTTAAGATGCTTTTAAGTCTAATCGACGGAGTCTTATATCTAGGGATTGAATAAAGGGATTAGCCTTCGGCTGGAGGTACTTTTGTTTCGGCAAAAGTACCCAAAACCATTGTCATCCGCAAAACTCGCTCTCTAGCGTCTATTTATTTAAAGTATCGCAAAAACATTTTTGATTAGAAGTCATCCTGTCTCAAACACTTGCGGATGACCTTACCGCGTATCGTTCTTTCATTTGAATCAAATTACGCTTCTGATGTTACTATGTAACATCAGTAAATAAAAAAACCATGCTATGGCGTGGTTTTTTTATAACTGTGAGAAAATGTACAAATCAACCAATCTGAATCTCAGAAGGTGGGTGTTTTAAGCGACTCTTCTTCGGTGTGGCAATCAGATAAGCCAGTGTTAAGGGTCCAAGTCGACCTGCGAACATTAATAACATCAGGGCAACTAAACTAGCAGGTTGTAAGTCACTGGTGATGCCACGAGATAGGCCTACTGTACAGGCAGCGGATACCGCTTCGAACAACAAATCTAAAAAGCGTTTATCAGGTTCGAGAAGCAATAGACTGAAAAAGCCAATGAAAATCAACGTTACTGTAATGAAAATCACCGCTAATGCTTTAAAGGTCGTTTTTTCAGAAACAGAGTGGTTAAACACACGCAGTTCATCTTCACGTCTTAAAAAACTGACCACACTGAGTACAACAATAATAAACGTCCCGACTTTGATGCCACCAGCTGTACTGAGAGAACCACCACCAATAAACATCAGTAACATCGTGATCAGTGAAGATGCATCGCTCATGCTTTCCATGGGTAAGCTGTTAAAACCCGAAGAGCGCGGAACAGTTGCATGGAACCAAGCATTTAGGGCTTGGTCACCAAGTGACATCGTAGCTAAGGTAGCAGCATTATTAGCTTCTAATAACCAAATGGTGATGAAGGCAAAGACATTTAAACCCGCAATAGTCGATAAAATCAGCTTGCTATTGGTACTGAGTTTTTTCCAACTTTTATTGCGCTTAATGTCCATCAGTACCAAAAAGCCGATACCCCCAATAATGTAAAGCATACTGATGGTAAACGTAATGAAATAACGGTCAGCAAAGCTCATTAAACTATTGGGAAATAATGAAAATCCACCATTATTAAATGCTGAAACACTATAAAAGGCAGCATAGAACAGGGCCTGGTTAAAATTGTATTCTTGCATCCAAGCGATGGTCAAAATAACCGTTCCCACCATTTCAAAAAATAGCGAATAAAGCAGTACGCCTTTAATAGTCATGGTCACTTTGGCAAGACTGGTTTGTCCAATGGTTTCTTGAGCCATAATTTGTTGTTTTAGCCCAATTTTAGGGGACAAACTCATAGCGGCCAATATCGCAAAGGTCATAAAACCGAGACCACCGCATTGTAGTAAACCCATAATCACGACTTTACCAAACACCGTATAGGCTTCGCCGACATTCACAACTGAAAGTCCAGTAATGGTTACGGCAGAGGTCGCTGTAAAGAGGGCATTGATCCAACTTAAATCACCATGATGTGAATATGGGAGCTTTAACAGCAAGGTGCCAATGATAATGAGCCCAAGAAAACCCAATGCCAAAATACTGGGTGGGCTGAGATTAATGGTATTACGCTGTTTATTGTGCAGTTTCATGTTTTTTACTGTCATCTTGCGTGATTATGTGCAAAAGGAGCTCGACGCTGATTACAAAGTTGCTTTAAAGTGTTTAGCCAGTCGACGTAAATGTTCGAGTAAACCTTCAACCACTAAAATATCGCCTGTTTGTAAAATCAGGTTCGGATCTAAACTATATTGAAGCTCGGTGCCACGTTTATGCAAAATCGTCTTCACTTCAGGGACATGATCCATTATTTGATTTAAACGCGTGCCTTGTTGTGATTCTTTAATTTCAACTTTCACCAAATAATGGTCATCTTCGAGTACCATGTAGCGGCTCACCATTGGATAACTTAGTGACTGAGCAACACGGACACCCATATCTTCTTCAGGATGGATGATTTTGCTGATGCCTAAATGGGTTAAAATCATGTGATGCGCTTTGGACTTGGCTTTGGCCCAAATTTTGTTGATCCCCATGTTTTTAAGATGGAGCACACATAAGATGCTGGCTTCAATATCTTCACCAATTGCGACTACGACGGCTTCACAATTTTGAATATTGAGTTCATGTAAAACGTGCTCATCTGTTGCGTCAGCAATCACTGCATGGGTCAGTTGGTCCGAAATACTTTCAACAAACTTTTTGTTGCTATCGATTCCAATGACATCGTGTTTTAAACCCATGAGTTCAGTGGCTACAGTTGCGCCAAAACTTCCTAAGCCAATCACAGCGAATTGAGCCATGCCGTATTCCTAAATTATTCTAAAGTTATTGAATATGTTGATGTTAGCTTGTTCAGCCTGGAGCGGCTATGGAAATTTACATAATCCATCTAAACCGAAAAGCTCTAATTTTTAATTTCTTCAGCATTTTGATAGGCATAAAGTTCAACAATATTGGGGCAATTATCCATAACTTGTTGGTATTTAAAAATTTCATAGCCTAATTTATTTTTTAGAATGTATTGAAATTGATGCTGATCTTCTTTAATGACATTTAAGGTGGCTTTACGAACGAGCTCAGAATTGTTCTTTAAACGGTTTAAGCCATCGCATGAAAATTCACGGATGATGGCTTGAACAGGTTCGGGAGCGGTTTGATCACTTAGCTCATCAAAGCGAATATATACAATGTAATTTGGATATTGATTCAACATTTCAGCTTGCGCGGTATAGCCGTAAATATTTTCTAGATTTTGCGTACGGGACTGATTTGGAATTTGTTTCATACTTTGACGAATCTTATCTTCCTCTTGCTTAAGTTGATAAGCCGGATATGCATAAAAATATCCACCTAAACCTACAATAGCGATCATAAATAAGGCATAAAAATTCAATTTTAAATATCCATTTTGTTTTATTTTCAATGGATTATAGGGTATGGTTAAATTAACAACAATGACAGCGTTGATGAATTAATTTGATGAATTTATTTATTTTGATTCAGGAAATAGTTGATGCAAATAAAAAAGCTGGAACCTAGATCCCAGCTTTCATATAGAAATTTTACTTATTTCAAGAAACGTTGATAACCGAGGTTATTGGTAATCTCAACATATGGATAGGTAATATTTTCCAATGTTTCAATCAAACCATCTGGGTTTTGTTTCGCATCCGTTGCTTCCATACCCACCAATACACGACCTTCCGCAGCACCGTGGTTACGGTAGTGGAATAGGGTGATGTTATGCGTTGGGCCTAGACGTTCTAAGAAAGTCAGTAATGCGCCTGGACGTTCAGGGAATTCCACGCGGAATAGGCGTTCATTCTCGATATCGGCATGACCGCCAATTAAATAACGGATATGGAGTTTAGCCACTTCATCGTCTGAAAGATCGTCTACATCGTATTGGAATTTTAAGGTTTCAAAAATTTCCTGACGTTCTTTTTCGCCATTTTTGAGACTAATACCCACAAACACTTGAGCGGCACTTGAGTAGCTTGCGCGGTAGTTAAACTCAGTGATGTTACGGCCTTGTAGTGCGCGGCAGAATTGGAGGAATGAACCTTTTTCTTCTGGAATGGTCACAGCAAAGATCGCTTCTTTACGTTCACCCAGTTCAGTACGTTCTGCAATGTAGCGCAGACGGTCAAAGTTCATATTAGCGCCGCATACAATCGACACCATATTTTTATTTTCTAGACCATGCTCTGCAACATACTTCTTAATACCTGCAAGCGCCATTGCACCTGACGGCTCTACAATGCTGCGGCACTCATCAAAGGTATCTTTAATTGCAGCACAGATTTCATCTGTATTCACCAAAATAACGTCACGCTCAACAATTGGGCCTGAGTTATCTGATTTTTGTAGCTGAATCACTTCAAATGGTTTTTCACCAATTTGTGCAACTGCTGTACCGTCGGCAAAAAGACCAACAGATGGAAGAATGACACGTTCATTAGCTTCAAAGGCTGCTTTTAAACATGCTGATTCGTCATATTCAACAGGAATGACTTTAACATGCGGTGCCACATCACCTAAATAAGCAGCTACACCGGCAATGAGACCGCCACCGCCAACAGCAACAAATACATACTCTACATCACGCCATTGACGCAAAATTTCGTTGGCAATGGTTCCTTGACCGGCCATAACGAGTTCGTCGTCATAAGGTGGAATAAAGGTCATACCTTCATCTTTTGCACATTGGATTGCATATTTATTGGCTACGTCAAAAGAATCACCATGCAGAACTACCTCACCACCTAAGCGTTTAACCGCTTGTACTTTAATGTCTGGTGTGGTTTTAGGCATAACAATAATGGCGCGAATACCCAACTTTTTACCAGATAACGCCACGCCTTGAGCATGGTTACCTGCAGAAGCAGTAATAACGCCACGTTCCAACTGAGATTTCGGTAATTGACTAATACGGTTGTAGGCACCGCGTAGCTTGAAAGAAAAGACAGGTTGTAAATCTTCGCGTTTAAAGCGAATGTTATTGTTTAGTTTTTCACTAATTCGTGGCGCTGCTTCGAGTGGGGTTTCGATTGCAACGTCATAGACTGTTGCCTGTAATATTTGTCGAACCAAACGAGACAGCATGTTAATTTTCCATCTAACAGTTTAAAATAGGCGTTCATTGTAACAAACACCCGTACATTTGGGCTGTAAAATCAGCAACAAATGTCAAAAAATAGTTGAGCCAAGTTATGAGTCTGTATGCTACCCAAGATGAAAAGAAACAAGCTGCCGCAAAAGCTGCATTAAAGCATTTGCCAAAGGGCGGTATTTTGGGTGTTGGTACAGGAAGTACTGTGAACTTCCTCATCGAATTATTGCCAGAGCTTCAACTCGAAGCTGCGGTTGCCAGTTCTGAAGCAACTGCACAACGTTTGAAAAAATTAGGCATTGAAGTGGTTGATATGAACCATGTTGGTGGTTTAGATGCCTATGTGGATGGCGCAGATGAAATCGACCGTCATATGCACATGATTAAAGGCGGCGGCGCTGCGTTGACTCGAGAAAAAATCGTGGCGTCTATTGCGAAAAAATTCGTTTGTATCGTAGATGATTCTAAATGGGTTGATCAGTTGGCACGTGAATTTCCGCTTCCTGTAGAAGTGATTCCAATGGCACGTTCTGCTGTGGCACGTAAAATCGTTTCTTTAGGCGGCGATCCTGTGTACCGTGAAGGCGTAGTAACAGATAACGGTAATGTAATTTTAGACGTACACAACTTAAATATCCTAAATGCATTGGAACTTGAAAAAACTTTAAACAATATTCCGGGTGTAGTGTGTAACGGTATCTTTGCTCTAAACAAGGCGGATATTGCGGTTGTAGCCACTGATAACGGTATTGAAGAGCGTACTGCGGTTTAATCTATAGAAAATTTAAATGTAAATAGAGTTTCGATTTATATTTAAATTTCTAATGGAAGTTCCCTCTCCTTTGAGGAGAGGGTTAGGGAGAGGTCAATTTAAATGTCCCCCTCATCCTAACCTTCTCCCAGAGGGAGAAGGAACCCTCAATATACTTTTGAAAACTGCTTAAAGTTAAATTTTATGCATTATTAATAAGCTTTTAAAAAGAATAAATGACTCCCAACCTCCCTGAAATTCAAATCACCCGAAAATTACGTGCCACACGCTTAAGGCTGCGTGTAGGACCAACTCAAATTAAATTAACTGTTCCCCAGTTTTGTACACAGCGCCAAGTTCAAGATTTTCTGAAACAAGCAGAACAATGGATGATTGAGACATGGCAGAAGCAGCAGGAAAAAACAGGGCAGATTGATAAAACGCTTCCAGCCGAATTAAAACTATTCAATTTAGAACAGCCTCTAAGCATTGTTTATAAAGTTCAAAAACATTCATTCATCTTAGATGAAGAAAATCATCAACTTTTCATTAGTGACCGACAGCCTGAACAATATTTAAAAAGCTTTGTGATTGCTTACGCTAAAAAGTATTTACCGATTTATTTAAAGAAAGTGAGCAGTGAAACAGGCTTGAAATATGGTGAGTGCTCGATTCGTCAGCCCAAAACGCGCTGGGGAAGCTGTTCAGCGCGCCATGATATTATGCTGAATAGCGCATTGGTGCTGTTTCCAGAGCAAGTTGCACGATATGTGGCTGTACATGAGTTAGCGCATACCAAGCACTTTGACCATAGCCCAAACTTTTGGGCTGAAGTTCAAAAACATGATGTTCATTTCCAGCAGCATCGGAAAACGTTGAAGAGCAGTCCAATGGCGTGGTGGTGGAATATTGTTTGAGGTTAATTTTTATTTTAAAAATTAATGCAAAATGCGGTAGCTTTTGATTAAGACAAAAATTATTAACAGAAGTATTAAAAAGAAGAAATTTTCAACTGAAAAGGCTTCTGCAAGATATAGTTTGTAATGAAGGATAATAACAATAAGTAAGATTACGCCGATGTTGTAAAGCATATTGGTGTGGTTAATATTGAAATTGTTTTTTATTAAATTTAACTAATTATTATATTCTAACTCCAAATATCCATTGTCTTGCTCTTGCTACTTTACGAAATCTTTATTTCCGCGTAAGTGTAGAAACTGGATTATGATTATTTTCTTATGGTAATAATTAGAGTTTTTACTCCACTATTTATTGAGATAATTATAAATAATTTAAAAAAGTTGTTATATAAGTCACATTTTATTGTTGTTTTGTGAAGCTTTGTTGGTATTATGTGTTTGGGTTGGGGCGTGGTTTTGAGCACATTGTCTGATTGGTTAAAAACCAATCTAAAATGTTCTAATGTATTGATATTTATTCATTGTATTTTTTACGTGCGCGTTCAGTTTGTTTTCTCTCCAGGCGTTATTGTCTGACGCTTAAAGCATTTGTATATGGTTACTCATGATCGTAGCAGTGTTGCTACACGGTTTTATATTTCTGTACGCGTTAAATTTGTTATTGCTTTCATTGGGGCTTGTCTTTGGACATATTTTTCATTATGGATGGCTGAAAATTGGATTAGAGATTTAAGTGAATTAATTGGCTCTGTAGCAGCAATATTTTTTATTTTCGGCATTGCCATTATTCCTGGATTTATGAATTCCTTTGCTGCACTAAGTTTGTTGATGGATAAAAGGCCTAAACGACAAATTTTAGATGTATATCCGAATATTACAATTCTCATAGCTGCATACAATGAAGAATCTTCTATCCTAGACACGCTTCAGAGTGTGGATCGACAAAATTATCCGGGTGGACTGCAAGTCATTGTGATTAATGATGGTTCTAAAGATAGTACTGCACAATTGGTAAAACAGGCTGAAGCTCAGTATTCATGGCTGACTTTATTGGATTTAACCCAAAATGCGGGTAAGGCTCATGCCTTAAATGAAGGGTTGAAATTAGCCAAACATGATTTGGTGCTCACCGTTGATGCAGACTCTTACTTACACCGTATTGCTTTGCAATGCATTGTGGAGCGCTATGTTGCAGATCCGCCGAATACACGCGCTGTTGCAGGTAAAATTTTGGTACGAAATTCACGTCAAAATTTACTGACAAAAACGCAAGAGTGGGATTATTTTTTGGGAATTGCAGCGACAAAACGCTTACAGTCTTTATATCAAGGCACCTTGGTTGCTCAAGGGGCATTTTCAATTTATGACCGTAATGCACTTGTTGAAGTGGGTGGTTGGCCTGAATGTGTAGGTGAGGATATTGTTCTTACTTGGGCTCTGCTCAGAGCAGGTTACCGTGTTGGACATTCGGAGGATGCCTGTGTATTTACCAATGCGCCGACGGAACTCAACGTTTTTGTTAAACAACGTCAGCGTTGGGCACGTGGCATGATGGAGGCTTTTATTAAGCATCCTGGTATTTTGATTAAGCCGCGGTTATCTACATTCTTTATTCATTGGAATGTGCTGTTTCCATGGTTAGACATTGCCTTTACCTTTGGTTTTATTCCTGGAATTATTTTGGCATGTTTTGGTCATTTTTGGATAGTTGGCCCAATGACTTTGGCTCTCTTACCTATGGCTTTTTTGTTGGGTTTTCTCAATTACAGTATTGAAAAGCGAATGTTTAAAACTATGGATCTTAAAATACGTAAAAACCTAACGGGTTTTTTTATTTATGTTTTGGCTTATAGTTTCTTGTTGCAACCAGCAAGCATTTTAGGCTATTTGGATGAAATTTTGAAAACACGTAAAAAATGGGGTACTAAATGAAATCTAGCAATATGAATTTTGGTTTCTCATTATGCTTTTTGTGCTTATTTTCAGCCTATGTGCAGGCGGGTGAGTCGTCAGCAACCCAACCTTCAAATTGGGCTGCAGGCACAGAGTTTTTCATTAGCCATGATAGTGAAGGTTTTGAAATCCAAAAATTATCAGCTGAAGTTTTTCCTCAATACAACAATGCAAATGATTATTTAGGCGCACGTTTTAGTGCCTATAACTATAAAATCGATGATTGGCAGAGTGATGCTTATAAAGTATCAATCATTGCTAAAAATGTAGAAGCTGCAACTGCAAATGGATGGACGCTTGAAGCTGGGGTTTTTGAACAAAATGACCATACCTTAGCCACCTTTGATGGTAGCTATCGTCAACCATTAACTAAAAGTACTGCAGTAGAAGTATTTGCAAATCGTGATTGGGTCGAAACACGACCAGCTTTAGAGCACGGTATTCATTTTACCTATTTGGGTGGCGCGGTTGATCAGCAAATAGGGCCACATGTTACCGTGGTTGGTTTGGTAGCAACGCAATTATTTTCAGATGACAATCGCCGTGATCATGGTCGCTTAAAATTAATCTATCAGCCATCCTTAGAACATGGCTTAACATTGCAGGCGCGATACCGTTTGTATCAAAGTGATGCGGATGATGTTGCAGGGTTGTATTTTAATCCTAAAGATTATGAAGAAAGTATGTTAGCTCTGGGGTGGCGTAAAAGATACAATGGTTGGACGACTGGGATTACAGTCGGTTATGGACGAGAAAAAGTGGCTGATGCACCGAGCCAATCAACAAAACTGCTGGAACTGAACATACAGAGTCCAATTCATCAAAACCAATTTGTGCGCTTAAATGCGGGTTATAGTAACAGTGCTTCATATTATGGTGCCGATTATAGCTATCGTTATTTAATGGGCGAATGGGTGCTTAAATTTTAGTAAATTTATTATGAGTTAAAACCAGATGCTAGCTTGGATTCTTTATGATAAAGAAAATGCTAATTTCAACTAATAACTAAGCAAAACAGTTCAGAAATCCTCAACTTCCTGTCATACTAGGCAGTCATCAAATGGATACTTTGAATAGAGGTAATGAGCGTGATTTCAGTAGGTATTGTCGGCGGTACAGGTTACACAGGTGTTGAATTACTGCGTATTTTACTGCGACACCCAAATGCGGAAGTGAAAGTTTTAACTTCGCGTACTGAAAATGGCCGCCGTGTGGATGATATGTTCCCAAGTTTGCGTGGACATACAGACCTTTGCTATTCAGATCTAAATATTGAAGAACTAAAACACTGTGACGTTGTATTCTTTGCGACGCCGCACGGTGTTGCAATGAAACACGCAGAAGAGTTAGTTGCTGCAAATACTAAAGTGATTGACCTTGCTGCTGACTTCCGCTTGCAAGATTTAGCTCAATTTGAGAAATGGTATGGCCTAGACCATGCATGTCCAGAGCTATTAAAAGAGTCAGTTTATGGTTTGTCTGAATTAAACCGTGAAAAAATTCAAAAGGCTTCAGTGATTGGTAACCCAGGTTGTTACCCAACAACTGTTCAGCTCGGTTTAGCGCCAGTATTAAAAGCTGAAGGATTAGTGAAACCTGAAAGCATTATTATTGATGCAAAATCAGGTGTGTCTGGTGCAGGTCGTAAAGCCAGCCTAGGTATGATCTATTCTGAAAATGCAGATAACTTTAAGGCCTATGGCGTAGCGGGTCACCGTCATCATCCTGAAATTGTAGAAGCCTTAGAAAATATTTCAGGTCAAAAAGGTGTGTTTAACGAAATTTTATTCGTACCGCATTTGGTACCAATGATTCGTGGCATGCTCAGCACTATCTATATAGATTTGACAGACGCAGGTGCTTCTGCGGATTTACAAAGCATATATGAACAGTTCTATGCCAATGAGCAGTTTGTAGATGTTATGCCGGCAGGTAGCTCACCTGAAACACGTACTGTGCGTGGTGCGAACCAATTACGTATTGCGATTTGCAAACCTCAACCGAAAAAATTAGTGATTTTGGTGGCTCAAGACAACTTGGTGAAAGGTGCTGCAGGTCAAGCCGTACAAAATATGAACTTGATGTTTAGTTTTGCTGAAAATGCAGGACTTCAAGGCATTGGTTTATTACCATAAGAAACGATTTAAAACTTCACACACATTTAAAACTGGATTTAAATGTGTGCCTTGAGTGAACTAAAAATAAGAGATGACGATGTCGAATACAGAATCTAATTTCAAGTCAGAACCAGAAAACAGTGAAAAAACGCCTTTTATGAAGACGAATATGCCACTGGCGATTGGTGCAGTTGTACTTGCATTGAGCAGCGGTTTGCTCGGATATAGTATCGGTCATCGTCAGGGCTTAACTGTGGTCGGATATGATGCAGATGCAGAGCAACTGGTTGATGTGGTGCAAAAGCAAAAAACTGAATTAGCAGGCCTGAATAAAAGTTTAAATGCGGCAATTCAAGAGCGTGATGTCGCTGTAAGTAATTCAAATGATTTATATTTGGCTGTTAAAAAAGCACGTGATGATCAAGAATTAACCGGTAATTTGGGTGTTTTGTATCGTGAAGTATTGCGCCAACGTGGTGGTATGCCGCTTGCAGTACAACATTTAGCGATTAAACCGTTACCTGAAAATGCGTATGAATACCAACTTGATCTCGTTCAAGTAAGTCCGTCAAAAAGTAATGTGTCTGGAAGTGTTGAGCTGCGTTTAATTAAGGGTACAGAAGTACTTGTAGTGCCTTTAGAAGACAAAAACTTTAACTTTAGCGAAAGTGAGCGACTCACTGGACGTTGGACCATGCCAAAAGGCTTTAGTCCAGACTTTATTGAAGTGCGTTTAAGCGGTTCTAAACCCGTTATTCGCCGTTTTAGCTGGTCGAAAGGTCAGCCTGTTGAAAATCAATCTGCCTTCCTTTCAGAAATTCCTCAAACTGAAGCAAGTGCAAACTAAGTGTGAAACCTAAATCCTATGCGAACCAATAAGCGTCAAACGTGTTTATCTGACATTAAAAATTCATTTTACCAATCTGGTTTAGTGGACTGGCATCTAAACCCGACTCTCAGCCAAGGTATGCAGGATGATGGTGATTCAGACATTCAAGTATTGACTGCGCCACCTGAGTTAAAGCGTCCTCCTATGTATGCTGTCGTTTTAATGAACGATGATTACACTCCAATGGACTTTGTAATTGAAATTTTACAACAATACTTTGCTTTGAATCTTGACCAAGCCACTCAAGTAATGCTAACTGTACATTATGAAGGAAAGGGTGTTGCAGGGGTTTATCCGCGAGACATCGCAGAGACTAAAGCAAATCAGGTCAATAATTACGCTCGGTCGCAAAGTCATCCATTACTTTGTCAGATTGAGCCAAAAGATTAATAAGGGGATTACATGCTCAGTCGTCAATTAGAAGTATCACTACGTTTGGCTGTCAGCATGGCTCGTCAAAAGAGACATGAATTTTTGACGGTAGAACATTTATTATTGGCTTTACTGGATAATGATTCCGCTGTTAATGCATTGAAAGCATGTGGCGCAGACATTATTGTGCTTCGCAAAGAACTTGAAGAATACGTAGAACAACATACCCCTAAGCTTGGCGAAAATAGCGATCAAGCACCACATCCTACAGAAAGTTTTGATCGCATTTTGCAACGTGCAATTTTCCATGTGCAATCGAGTGGTAATGACCGCACTGTAGAAGGTGCAGACATTTTAGTTGCGATGTATTCAGAGCGTGATTCATTTGCGGTGTATTTACTTAAACGCCATCAAATCAACCGTTTGACATTAACGCAGTATTTGTCACATGGCACACGTAAAGATGAAGTCCAAGCCGAAGAAGAAATCGAAGAGCTCGATGGTGAAAGCACCACGTCTTCAAATTCTGGCCCATTAGAGCTATATACGACCAATCTCAATGTTGAAGCTCAAAAAGGCAAAACAGATCCACTGATTGGTCGTGAAAAAGAGATTGAACGTACAGCTCAAATTCTATGCCGTCGCCGTAAAAACAACCCACTTTTGGTGGGTGATCCGGGTGTAGGTAAAACTTCGATTGCTGAAGGTTTGGCTTGGCTCATTGTAAATGGCAAAGCACCTAAACCGCTTGAAAATGCAGAAGTATTTAGTTTAGACATTGGTGCTTTAGTTGCAGGAACTAAATACCGTGGTGATTTTGAAAAGCGTTTAAAACAACTGCTAAATGCCTTGAAGAAAAAGCCCGAAGCTATTTTATTTATTGATGAAATTCACATGATCATCGGTGCAGGCTCAAGTATGGGCAGCACGATGGATGCATCGAACCTCATCAAACCAGCTTTGGCAAATGGTACTTTGCGTTGTATCGGTTCAACGACTTTCCAAGAATACCGTCAAGTCTTTGAAAAAGATCATGCATTATCTCGTCGCTTCCAAAAAATTGATGTCAATGAACCATCTATTTCAGAAACGATTGATATTCTGCGTGGCTTAAAAGGCAAATTTGAAGAATTCCATCATGTGAAATACGAAGATCAAGCTTTGGTTTCTGCGGTAGAACTATCAGCGAAATTTATCAATGATCGTTTCTTGCCAGATAAAGCCATTGATGTGATTGATGAAGCTGGTGCGCAGCGTCGTTTAAAAGCTGAGCAGGATGATACGGTCATTTCAGTTGAAAACATTGAAGATATCGTATCGAAAATTGCCCGTATTCCACCGAAAACTGTGTCTAAAGATGATAAGAGCGTCCTTGAAAATCTTGAGCGTGATCTGAAACGTGTGGTGTTTGGTCAGGATGAAGCGATTGAAGCGCTTGCATCTGCGATTAAATTATCTCGTGCAGGTCTAAAAGCGCCAGATAAGCCAGTGGGTAATTTTGTCTTTGCGGGTCCTACAGGTGTGGGTAAAACTGAAGTCACTAAGCAATTGGCGAAATTATTAGGCGTCGAACTAGTACGTTTTGATATGTCAGAATACATGGAACGTCATGCCGTATCTCGTTTAATTGGTGCGCCTCCGGGTTATGTCGGTTTTGATCAAGGTGGTTTGCTGACCGACGCGATTCATAAAAATCCGCATTGCGTGCTATTACTAGACGAAATTGAGAAAGCACATCCAGATGTCTTTAATTTGTTACTGCAAATTATGGATCATGGTTCATTAACAGATAATAACGGTCGTAAGTCTGACTTCCGTAACGTTGTGTTAGTACTGACTACCAATATTGGTGCAGAATCAATTTCACGTGTGAGCATTGGTTTCATGGACCAAGACAACAGTAATGATAACCAAGACGCGATGAAAAAAGCCTTCTCACCAGAGTTCCGTAACCGTTTAGATGGTGTTATTCAATTTAAAGCATTGCCAACAACGGTCATTGAAAGTGTGGTTGATAAGTTCTTAACAGAGCTTCAGGCACAGTTAGATGATAAGAAAGTGGTTCTTGAGGTTGATCAAGATGCACGCGAATGGATGGCTGAGCAAGGATACGATCGCTTGATGGGCGCTCGTCCAATGCAGCGTTTAATCCAAGAGCATTTGAAAAAACCGCTTGCTGAAATGATTCTGTTTGGTGAGCTTGCGGAACATGGCGGCAATGTTGCTGTTTCAGTGAAGAAAGAAAATGGTAAAGCTGTGGGCTTAAAACTCGAAGTGTTTGAAGACCAAACCGCTGAACCTGCTTAAGTAATTTAATTAACGAAAAACCCGTGCTTGCACGGGTTTTTTATATTTATTCGACGCTAGATTTGGGTTTCTCAATGATGGACATACCATTAACAAAAGTGCTGACCACATTTGGTTTATTTGCACTGACAGCACTGATGGAAATTTTAGGCTGTTACTTCCCATATTTGATTTTAAATCAGCAAAAATCGCAGTGGTTATGGATTCCAACAGCGCTTGCATTGGCTGCATTTGTTTGGTTATTGACGTTGCATCCAGCAGCTTCGGGTCGTATCTATGCAGCCTATGGCGGAATCTACATTTTCTCTGCATTGCTGTGGTTGCGTTTTGTCGATCACGTAGTTCTAACACGTTGGGATATGCTAGGTGGCGTCATTGTGTTGGTGGGCGCAGCTGTGATTGTATTACAGCCTCAAGGTTTAATTCGTTAAGTTAAACAATGCAAAAGTTAAACCAAGAGCTGTAAGAAATTAGATATTTATTTAAATTTGCACTCTGTATTTTTAATGATAATTTCGTATTGTTTGCTACCCGAGCTTAGATCCATTTCAATTTTATATGGATTAACACGTTGAAATTGATGCTCGAATAGTAATTCACAGTTTTGGAGTGAATTATGCTTGATGAGTTGCTTCACCTTATGTTCACCGACTGATTGTTCAAATTGCGCAAAATCAGGGGTGGTGATAATACCATCAATTTCAATCTTATCCGCTTCCATTTCCATTTTTTCCATCAACATATTCTGATCAACTTGATAGGGAAGAGTGCGTGAATCTTCATCACTAATGGCAGCCAGTATTTCGTTTAAACCTGTTTTATTTTTAATTTTAAAATTGCTATCTAAAATCTGATTTTTCACCAAGTATTGATCTAATTCACTTGGTTCACCAGCAAAGCTAAAAGTAGATAAGCTCAATCCAAGAGCCAATAAGCAAATATTTCTTAAACGCATAATCTTAATCACTTATAAAATATATGGTTTTATTAAAGCATGCAAAAACAAAAAAAGCACCCGAAGGTGCTTCATTTATCTAAGTAAAACCTTAGTCTTTTTTAAGATTTTCGTTAATTAAGAATTCAACAAGTGCTTTTTGTGCATGTAAGCGATTTTCAGCTTCATCCCAAACCACAGCATTTTTGTGGTCAAGCATATTTTCAGAAATTTCTTCGCCACGATGCGCAGGTAAGCAGTGCATAAATAGGCAGTCAGCGTGAGCAAGATCCATCAGGCGTTCATTCACTTGATAATCAGCAAACGCTTTTTCACGAATTTTTTGTTCTTCTTCTTGGCCCATACTTGCCCAAACATCTGTCACGATTAAATCTGCATTAACCGCAGCATCTTCGGCAGAATCAACAAGTTCCACACAGTGTGCAAATTCAGATAAAAATTCAGCTTTAGGTTCATAGCCCTTAGGTGCAGCGATTTTTAATTTAAAGCCCCACATATGAGCAGCTTCAATATATGAGTTACACATATTGTTGCCATCACCAATCCAAGCAACCGTTTTACCTTCAATAGAACCACGGTGTTCAACGAATGTTTGAACATCGGCAAGTAATTGGCAAGGGTGGTGATCATCTGTTAATGCATTGATGACAGGAACTTTTGAATAAGAAGCAAAACGTTCAACAATGTCATGACCAAAAGTACGAATCATCACAATATCAAGCATGCTTGAAATCACACGTGCAGAATCTTCTACTGGCTCACCACGACCTAATTGAGAGTCACGAGATGAAAGGAAAATTGCGCTACCACCAAATTGGCTCATTCCTGCTTCAAACGATACACGTGTACGGGTGCTCGATTTCTCAAAAATCATGCCCATGACTTTACCAACGAAAGGTTGGAAAACTTCATTGTTATGCTGTTTGCGCTTGAGTTCGATACCGCGCTGTACAATTTGATTAAGTTCTAAAGTCGATAAATCGCGTAAAGTTAGAAAGTGACGTAGAGCCATTGTTACTCCACAATAATTGCTGAATCAAAAAACAAAACAACAATTAGTTGTTGGTTGGTTAGAGAAAAAGGAATCGATTAATATACTATAAGAGAGGTAAATTGCAAAAAATCTAGCGCTTTTGGTGACCGTCTAGGAAACGATCGACGCAATAACTGATGTAATTGATGGTTTCTTGATCATTTTCATCAATGGTGATGCCCATGAGAACGCGCCATTCTAAATTTCGCAAAATTCCAAAATAAAATTGAGCCGAAAACAGCGGGTTTTCACAATACAGCAAACCGTGTTGACGTGCTTGATATAAAATTTCCGCAACGGTGTTCTGAATTTGTTTTGAGCCTTGCTCATGAATATAACGTGCTATTTCAGGATTACGTCCTGTTTGTTCTAAGACTAACCGCATAAATGCCGCATTTTCAGGCATCACGATATGCTGATGAAAGTCACTTAAAGTATTGATGAGATAAGCACGAATATCGGTGTCAGGGCTCACCGTAAATGGTAGGCAAATATCTTTGAAAAATAAGCAGCGACGATAGTCACAAATGGCCTTAAATAATCCGTCTTTATTACCAAAATATTTATAGATTGACGCTTTTGAACCACCTGCATGATTCACGATGTCATCTAATGAAACTGCATCAAAACCACGTTTTAAAAAAAGCTCCGTAGCACTTTCTAAAAGCGCAACACATCGTTCATGTCCGCGCCGCGTTTGTGGCTGGTCATGCGTTAGAGGTTCAATGTGTATTAAATCTTGCATAAAGTGATAATTTTTAAAAAAAAAAGAGCTGATTTGACGATAATTATAGCAAAAAAATTAGTACTTTTCTGCTTTGCTTATAAATTAGAGTTCTTTGACTAAAGAATAACAACAGATAGGTGATAAGTGAAATATTTGACTAAAGTTTTAGAGTTAATATTCTACAAAGCCATAGAGTTGGAAAAAAATATGGATATACTCAAACTTCGAAAATTAAAGTAAATGCCGTGGAAAGGAATATGACACAACAAACGTCTGCAGGCTTAAGATTTAGACAAGCATTGGAAATCGAAAAACCATTACAAATCATTGGCACAGTAAATGCCTATGCAGCAATGATGGCAAAAGAAGTTGGCTATAAAGCCATTTATTTATCTGGTGCAGGTGTTGCGAACTATTCATATGGTTTACCTGACTTAGGCATGACCAGTTTAGACAATGTTTTGGAAGATGTTCGTCGTATTACCGAACGTGTAGATACACCATTACTTGTCGATATCGACACAGGTTGGGGCGGTGCATTTAATATTGCCCGTACTGTGAAACAAATGATTGCTGCGGGTGCAGCAGCAGTTCACATCGAAGACCAAGTGGCACAAAAACGCTGCGGACACCGTCCGAACAAAGAAATCGTGTCACAACAAGAAATGGTTGACCGTATTAAAGCGGCAGTCGATGCAAAAACCGATTCAAACTTTGTGGTGATGGCACGTACAGATGCATTACAAAAAGAAGGTTTGCAGGCAGTGATCGACCGCGCATGTGCATGTGTAGAAGCAGGAGCAGATGCGATCTTTGCTGAAGCAATGACAGACATCACCATGTACAAAACAGTCTGCGATGCTGTGGGTGTACCAGTATTGGCAAATATCACAGAGTTTGGTGATACCCCTTACTACACCAAAGAAGAATTAGGCGAGCAAGGCATTTCAATGGTGCTTTATCCATTGTCTCCGACACGTGCAATGCAAAAAGCGGCACTCGAAGTGATGCATGCAATCCGCAATGACGGTACACAAGTCAATGTACTGGATAAAATGCAACAACGAAAAGAACTCTATCAATTCCTCGATTATCACACTTTTGAAAATACCTTAGATAAATTGTTCACTGAAGGAAAATAAAAAATGGCTGAAGGAAAAGTACTCACGGGCGCAGGACTGCGCGGACAAGTAGCGGGTAAAACGGCACTTTCAACTGTAGGCAAAAGCGGTGCGGGCTTAACCTATCGTGGTTATGACGTTCAAGACTTGGCAGAAAACTGTCAGTTTGAAGAAGTTGCGTACCTGATTTTCTTTGGTGAATTGCCAACAACAGAACAATTAGCAGCATACAAAGCTAAACTCAAATCATTGCGTCAATTGCCACAAGCGTTGAAAGAAGTATTAGAACGTATTCCTGCGGACTCACATCCAATGGATGTGATGCGTACAGGCGTTTCAATGTTAGGCAACCTTGAAACTGAACAATCGTTTGAACAACAACAAGATGTTGCAGACCGTATTTTGGCAACGCTACCTGCGATCATTTGCTACTGGTACCGTTTCAGCCATGATGGTGTACGTGTAGAAGAAAACACCGATGATGATTCAATCGGCGCTCAATTCCTACATTTACTGCGTGGCGAAAAACCAAATGAATTGCACGAGCAAGTGATGAACGTATCACTGATTTTGTATGCAGAGCATGAGTTTAACGCATCTACATTCACAGCGCGTGTATGTGCATCAACATTGTCAGATATGCATTCATGCATCACAGGTGCAATTGGTTCACTACGTGGCCCATTACATGGCGGTGCGAACGAAGCTGCGATGGAAATGATTGAAAACTGGACGTCTCCAGAAGAAGCTGAACGTGAAATGCTCGGCAAACTTGAGCGTAAAGAAAAGATCATGGGCTTTGGTCATGCGATCTATAAAGACAATGATCCACGTAATGGCATCATCAAAATTTGGTCTGAACGCCTAGCTAAAGACGTCGGTGATACTGTGCTTTATCCAGTATCAGTACGCTGTGAAGAAGTGATGTGGCGCGAGAAGAAATTGTTCTGTAATGCAGACTTCTTCCATGCATCTGCATACCATTTCATGGATATTGCAACCAAATTATTCACGCCAATCTTTGTGATGAGCCGTGTAACAGGTTGGGCAGCGCATGTGATGGAACAACGTGCGGACAATCGTATTATTCGCCCAAGTGCGGACTATACAGGTCCGGAATTACGTAAAGTTGTGCCAATTGCAGAGCGTTCTGCAGCATAATTTTAAGTGTAATAAAAAAGCCTCAAAAGAGGCTTTTTTATTATTTGTTATTTAATTTAACAATCTATTTGGTTAATAAAACTGGATCTTCAACGCTATATCCTGTTTCAAATGGAATCCCTAGATATTTAACAGTTACTAAATAAAAAGGCTTTTGCACTACACGATAAGTTTTAGAGATTTTTAAACCTTCTTTATAGGTCTCAGCCTTTTGTACAGCGCTTTTATACTGCGAATTTTTAACACGATATTGATAGGTCCATTTATCAATGGTTTCAGTGGGGTCATACCATGATTTTGCAGTGCCATTCTTGGTTGTTAATACCTGTATTCGAGCATTATTGTTATTTACTGGTGTTAATTCGACCAAACGTTTTTTTATTTTCGCGATTTCTTTATCAAACTGGGTGCTGTCTTGATCGTAATCAATCCGTTTTGTCTTTGGATTAATATACAAAGACTTCACTGTAATTAATTGCGTCGGTTTTTGGCTATTTAATTGATAATAATATAATTGTGGTAAACGACCACGACCATCTTCAAAATGACGCATTAAATAGATTTTTTGGTCTTTTTTATCAAAACCTAAAACCTCAATGGTTTGAGGGCCGCCTACCGTAGCCAAAGCAGAGCAGGACAGTAGTGTGCTAATTGCGAATGCATTGAAATGACGTAGCTGCATTTTCTTGTCCTGATGAGAAAAATTTCTCAATACAGTATGCTATGCAAAATGATATTTAAATATGAAGATTATGTATGTTTTATTCTGCATTTAAGATGTCTAATACACTGTGAGCAACATTTTCAGTTAACTGATCTAAGCGTTCTAAAGCTGTACCTAAAATAAAATAGTGGTAATTATAAATACGACTGTCATGTAAGATTGAAATATAAAATGTTCCTTCGGGTTTTTCTACAGTTGCGCTGCCACCGGATTTGAGTAATCCAGTGCAGGCAACCACAAAGTTTGCACGTGAAAAAAGCTGTTGTCCGTGCTCAGCCATCGCTTGAGTCACTTCTGCCGATTCGGCCGTATATTGTTCTATCAGTAGAGGATCTACTTTTAAAATTTCACGCTTGATCGACGGATCATAGCTGACCAGACCACCTAACAAGATATCTGCACCACTATTCTTATAAATTGAAAATTGGCTACATAAATAACCAGAGCTTGCACTCTCGATAAATGCGATAGTCATGGATTTTTGTTCTAAAGCATCGCAACACTGTTTAAGCATGTGCTTACCCCAAAGTAGAATGGTGAATGATCATTAGTATTCTTAAAATTTTAGCATTGATTCCGCTCGCCTGTAATTTCACTAAAAGTCTAAGTTGGTACTGTGGGTGTTGTGGAATTCACAAAAATAGCGTGATTGCTTAGAAGCTGTACGAAAATATGAAATAAAGGTTTTTTCGGAAGGAAAACGATGTTAAAACTTAAAATAAAGAGCGTAACAAAAGTAGGTTTATTTCAATGAAAACGACTGTTAAATATGTAGTATTAAAAAGCCTAGACTATCAATTGGGCACGCCACTTTTTCAAGAAGAATTAGACGCAGATAGCCTGTATTTTGATCAAATTCCGGCTGTAATTCAGTATCAAAATCATCAATTCAAAGTGAAAAGTAAAGAGTTAAAGCGTGTTTATTTGGCTGAAGAAAATGAAGACATGCAAACCATTATTGTGAAAGTACTTGCTGTTTAATTTCGATCAATTTGTAGTATTAATAATACAGTTCTCATTGAGTTGGGAACTGTATTTTTGTATTTGCCTGATTCAAACTTTAGATAAGTCTAGATTCAAAAGTAATACATATTTTTTTAATGATCACTTGATCCATAGCTCTAGCTATTCGACCAACGGCTATTTAATCCACTAGATATTATTGAGTATAATTTATTTATTTTTTCATGGGGGGAAGAAATAATGGATTTATTTAAATTTCTAAAAAGCTTTAATACAACGGGTACTTAAGAGGTGGATCAGGAAATTTGAACAACACTTATAAGTGATATTTTGCTCCCCAAATGATGTTATAAACATCAATATATGGAGTATTTTATGGCACGTAGACCAAGAAGAAATCATTCAAACGACTTTAAGGCTAAGGTAGCACTTGCTGCGATCAAAGCAGAAAAAACACTTGCTGAA
>NZ_VPDJ01000008.1:0-160325 GCF_013417755.1 Acinetobacter sp. YH12231 | reverse complement strand
CAATTACGCAAAATAATTCGGTACTATTAAACATGAGGATAGAGTTGTGAGTTTTGTGTGGTAACTCAACTGATGGCTCTAGTCCTCATATTTTTCAAGTCAATTTCTTATCCGCGATTCGGGTTAACTACGTTTGGCTTTTAAAAAGCTTTTCGCCATCCATCCAAAAGATAAAGCCAACACGAGATAATGGATAAGTAGCGTAAAGCTGATAGCAAGCAGCCAGACCCAAGCGGGTAATTGCGTTAGCACCATTTGAATAAAGGCTTGGGTTTCTGGGAAGATCAAGAGACAAATGACTGTAGCAACGACACTGATGAGAACCGACGCTAAAATACAGCTCCAAATCAAAGTTCGCTTTTCTAACTTATCTGGCACTCGCTGATGGTCTTTAACAAAGCTGGATGCCGCAGCAAAACCGCCCACGATGAGACAGGTAATAGATGAACCACCGGGTAAATCAAAGAAAGATTCGATGGCTGCGACAGCAACCATGGCGAGGGCATAAGCAATGCTAAATGTGATGATGTATTTTTTCATTATTTAATGTTCATGTTTTCGTTTTATAAAGAGCGAGTATAGCTTGCCCGAAGTTTCTTCACTGAATTTTAACTTTCATTGAAGTGGTGATGATTTAAATTTTAACGCAATACATTGAAAAAATTTATAATTTTTTAGCGCAGTAGTCTGCATACCAACCGTAGGCAATATGAAATATCGTGCCATGAATGGCGACCATGCAGAGCATAACTACAGCAGTTAGCCCAATGCCTGCATTATCCACAGACTTCATAATGCTTTCGGCATTGGGATTCATCAGCACCAAGAACAGCACAAAAAAGCTACCAATGATGATTGCAACGGCACTGGAGCCCCAAACCAGTTGGATCTTTTCATGGTTGCTAGGCACACGTTGTTCTTTCTTTACAAAATGCCCAACGCTGATTAATGCACATGCCACCAATGTAGGAATTAATGTAATACCACCAAGATTTAATCCAAAAATTAATACGGTAATCAAAAGCACCAAGGCGATGCTATAAACAGCAGCAAAGTGTAGGAGATAGTGTTTCATTTAAGCCCCAAAACAAAAAATTAACGAGGTCGACGTTTATGTCGACGGTACAAAATCCAACTAATAATGATGACTGTGATCAGAATAATCACATGGCCAACTTTACTAAATATTTGCTGCATTAACTGCTGATTTTCACCTAAATAAAAACCCATACAAGCTAAAAAAGTGGTCCAAATAATCGTGCCTAAACCACTATAAAACATGAACTTCCAAAATGGCATGCGGCTCATTCCAGCAGGAATACTAATGAGAGAACGCACAGCTGGAATCATTCGTCCGAAAAATACAATGCGGTGACCGTATTGCTCAAACCATGCTAGAGATTTTTTTACATCTGCCGATTTGATAAATAAATACTTTCCATAGCGATCGACGAAGTGAAAGATGGATTCATGCTTAAATTTATAACCAATCCAATATAGCAATGCAGCCGCCAGTAAAGAGCCGACACAACCTGAAATAATGACACCAATGAGCAGTAGTTGACCTTGGGAGGCAGAATAGCCAGCCGAGGGCATGATGATTTCTGAGGGGATTGGGGGGAAGACATTGTCAAGGAACATGAGTAGGGCAATACCGAGATAACCCAATTGTTCCATGATTGAAATGATCCATTCAGTTAAAGTCATGGTAGCTAAGGCAGAGAAAAGGTGTATTTATCCTATGTTGAAAAGTGCAGTGGGTAAAGTTCCGTTTTAAATATTCCTGAAACCACCTAAGTAAAACAACAAATATTGAGTTCATCTTGTCTTTAAGTAGCACGTAGGCTGAATTAGAAGGAAAAGTATGAATACGTGATGGCATTAAGCAATGCTGAATGATATAAGGTTGAATAATTGAAAGGCTTGGATCATAGTTTTTATAGTATTGAGTGTACGCTGTTCAGTTTGGATTTTATTTTTGATTTTGGCGCTTTAGCAGCCTTAAAAATCGTTTTATATACTGAACAGCGTAGGACAAAGTTGCAATAAGTAGCTTTGCAAGGTGCGCAAATTAATCATCATGTTCCATATTTAACAGGGTGTGAATATAGACTTGGCGTAAGCTCAGAGATAAAGCAAATGGAATCGCACAAAGTCCAAGAATGTTGAGCAGAGTGGGTTGTAAGTGCAAAGTATAAGCAATAAATAAGGCAAAAATTGCACCAATGCATGTGGCAATACTGACTATCAAAATATGCGACTGTTGGTTAAGGAGGTGTTTTAATTCTGCAACACTTTCTTTTACACGTGGAGCGGGTAAAGCAAGGCGCCTTGAGGTTGCAATAGGAGAGTTGATTAATTTTGGCATAATGCTTTCCTTTTCAATTATCTATAAGGATTTTCTCGGATCAATTGATCAGAATAAGCATAAATGCGCGAACTGATTCTCGTAAATAACCAGATATAGTTATTTTGTCAAAAAAATTAAGTCACTGTTGAGAATGCGTAAAAAAAGCCCTAAAAATAGGGCTTTTATTTATATATCGTTACAACAAATTTTGCTTAGAGACGCTTACGTTTTGCTGCCACAATTTGTGATTGACGCATACGGAAGCCTGCTTTTTGCTGTTCAGTGGTTTTGTCGATACAGTATTTGCATGATACGCCGTGTTCGTAGCTCGGAAGTTCAACTTCAGCAGGAGCCAGTGGCCAACCGCATGCGTGACATTTGATATTTTCGCCTTCTTCCATACCGTGAGTGACAGCAGTACGACCGTCAAATACGAAACATTCACCTTCCCACATGCTTTCTTCAACAGGGGTTTCTTCTAAATATTTTAAAATACCGCCTTTAAGGTGATAAACCTCATTAAAGCCTTCTTGAAGTAAAAGTGAGGTTGATTTTTCACAGCGAATACCGCCTGTACAGAACATGGCAATTTTCTTATCTTTATGCTGCTCAAGCTCTTTTTTCACGTATTCAGGGAATTCACGGAAAGTCTCAGTTTTCGGGTCAATCGCACCCTTAAATGTACCTGCTTTGTATTCATAGTCGTTACGTGTATCAATTAGGATTACGTCATCACGTGCAATTAGTTCATTCCATTCTTTAGGATCAAGATAGTGACCGACTAAATCACGTGGTTTCACTTCCACACCTAAAGTCACGATTTCTTTTTTCAGTTTGATCTTCATTTTACGGAATGGTTTATCCGCGCTATGCGATTCTTTGTATTCCATCGCATTGAAGCCTTCATTGAGAAGGAATTGATGGATGATATCTACAGATTTACGGTCACCGGCAACCGTACCGTTAATACCTTCACCTGCCACAATTAGAGTACCGCAAAGGTTGATGGTTTTTACCAAGTCTAAAAGACGTTGTTGAAGATCGGCAGGATCTTGAACTTCTTTGAATTGATAAAGTGCGGCAACAACCCAACCAGAGGTCGCTTGCTGTTCTACAGGTGCAAGCTGTTCTACAGTAGCGTTCATGGAGTACTCCAAGTGAATAAACAGGATAAAAATTAAGGCGCACATTCTACCGTGATTTGGATGAATAAGCGAGTAATGTGGTGGCTTTTAACCACACATTTGATCATAGCTTCATTTCAGTAGTTTTAGCGTGTATAGTCATGCCGAGTTGTTTTTATCCCATAAATATTGATTGAATGGAGCCGGTTTTGAGTACTGATCGTCGAATTGCCTCGTTAACCCCATGTGCAGGGCGTTGTTCTACGGTATTTGGTGATTCAGTCTGTCGTGGTTGCCGCCGCTTTAATCATGAAGTCATAAAATGGAATACTTATACGGCAGAGCAACACACGGCCATTTGGTGTCGTTTAGATGCACAGTTAGATCAAATTTTAATACCGATGTTGCCGCAAGCAGATATCGTCCATGTCGAAGGCTTTGTTTTGTCTAAGCGAGTTCGCTTACGTCCAGATGCAAGCAAAGGCCGCAAACTGTATCACGCACTCAAGCTCTGCGAAAAAAACCGTCATTTCACAGATGACAGTGGACTCGGGATACATTACAAACAGGTACGACCGTTGTGGGATGAATTTGAGCGTCGCGTTTTGGCACTCGCCACAGCCAGCTATGATTTGGCATTCTTAAGAGCAGATGCCATTCGCTTGCATTTATTGCAAAACATGGATGAAGAGGACTAAGTCCTCTTTTTTTATGTATGAAATTTATCGTGATCTAAATAATAAGTGAAGGAATCTCAGCGTGAATTATTCGGAGTACTTTTTATATTGTGTGGCAGTCATCGTAATGATTGCAACGCCTGGACCTGTCATGCTGTTGGTCGCAAGTGCAGGCTTACAAGGTGGCTATAAAAAGGCATTTCAAACCATTGTCGGGACGAATTTTGCTTCACTGATTTTGATCGTACTGTCGGTGTGTATTTTAAAAGGCATTTTAAATGTGAATGCGCACTGGCTCGATGGCATTAAAATACTGGGTTGTATATATATTGCTTATATTGGGTTTGATATTTTAAAAGAAGTGATGACACAGCCCACTGAGCAATCTCTGCAGTTAAAAGCAGCTCAAGGGGGCTTTAAGCAAGGACTGATCGTGGGGATTTCAAATCCTAAGGATATTATTTTCTTTGCTTCATTTTTTCCGCAGTTTGTAGGAATTACTCCTCATCTTAATCTGAGTTTAATTGTGTTGACCCTCAGTTGGATCGTTTTAGATTTTGCGACCTTGTCTTTGGTGTATTTGTCTTTTCATCGATTGTCGAAATCACGCTGGTATAAAAAATTGTTGGCACTGTGTGGGCTGATTTTAGTGGTAGTTGCCATCTACGGGATCTATAGCATATTCACGGTTTAATTCTTAACTTGAAATGTGCAGTAAAAAATAAAAAAGGCTGATTCAATCAGCCTTTTTATGAATGTGTAGAGCTTTAATTAATTCGCACTAGAGATTGTGCTGTAAACGATATTGCACAATTTCTTCAATGGTGAGTACAGTCAAATGATGGGTTTGTGCATACGCTAAAACTTGTACGCCATTGGCCATTGTGCCGTCTGGGTTGGTTAATTCACACAAAACACCTGCAGGTTTTAAACCGGCCAGACGTGCCAAATCAATAGTCCCTTCAGTATGTCCACGACGGGTCAATACGCCGCCTTCACGCGCACGTAAAGGAAAAACATGACCCGGACGGTTTAAGTCACTAGCAACAGCACCATCTTTAATTGCGGCTTTGACTGTAGTTGTTCGGTCTTTTGCTGAAACTCCAGTAGTAACACCTTCCGCAGCTTCAATGGTGACGGTAAAGGCAGTTTTAAAATGGCTAGAGTTATCAGACACCATGGGTGGAAGTTCTAAATGATTAGCCTGAGCATCGGTTAAACACAGGCAGACAATCCCTGAACCGTCACGAATCATACGTGCCATGGTTTCTACAGTCAGTGTTTCTGCTGCAACAATCAGGTCGGATTCATTTTCACGGTCAAAATCGTCCATGACTAAAACAGGCTTGCCTTGACGAATGTCTTCTAAGGCTTGCAGCATGCGCTGTTCTGCAGGTGGAAGGGCAGAAAAGAAAATTTCGGGTTGAATTAAACTAGACATTGAAACGCTCGCGTAAATTTTAGATACGGTTGAACATTTCAGGACATGTGAAATAGTGGCGTTACGATATATATTGAAAATGATCAATGATATAGAGATGTGACGTCGTCTTCTTTCATCCGGACTATACCGTCGGCTCAGGTATTGCACCTGATCTGCGAATCGCGTTTAAACGATTGGCTCGTGGGCTTTTTGCAGGGCTTTCAACCCAGCAAATTTACCACCGGTGGGGAATTTCACCCCGCCCTGAAGCGATGTGTCTTGAGTATAGACCTGTTTGAGTGCTGATGGGGGATTATTGCTTAGAATCCTTTGCAAAATTTTAGATAAGTAATGTTATAAGATTGGATTTGTAAGCATTTTTATAAAGTGTGCCAAAGCATGCTATCGTGCCGATAAATCAACCATGATTGCATAATGATAAAAAATGACGCTTCCTCAGCATTCTCAGCAGCAGAATATAAAGCTGCATCGTTCACAGTTAGATCAAGAGTTTTCAACAGATTTGTTCCAAGCTGTACAGGTTATTCGGTATCTGCAAGTAATCGGTGTTGCACTGATAGCTGCCAGTTTCGTGTATTTGATCGCGGCAAACTGGTTGATGTTGCCAAAATTCATTCAATTGGCAATTCCAATGTTGCTGTTGCTACTGAGTGCTGTGACGAGTGTATATGTTGCAAGTCGTGTTTGGATTCAGCAAAGTTTAGATACTTTAAGTGCTTTGTTGCTTGGATTGAGTTTGGCTGTGATTGGGCAGGTCTATCAAACAGGTGCAGACAGTTATCTGTTATTTTTGGTCTGGGCTTTGCTGCTTTTACCTTGGTTATCTCGACCGAATATTGGAGTCTTTGCGTTACTGTGTTTGATCAGTCAATTGGCATTATTTTTATATTTTAAACAAAGCTATTTAATCGTTGATCATTCATGGTGGTATTTACTCTGCATGAATGTATTGACGGCAATTTGTGTGACCTTGTGTTTGAAATATTATGCTGCACTGCGCTTTGTATTTGTTGCATTTATTACACTAATGTCGATGTATTGCATGTTTTTATACTGCGGAAATGGGGCAGAGCAGTATCAATGGCAATATTTAATTTTTGCCTTGTTGCTTCCAATTTATCTGATTATCTATTTTTATCGACAACATCGTGCATTAGAAACCAGTTTACAAGCTGCAGGTCTCGCCGCGAGTTTCAGTATTTTGATTTTCCAATGGGCAGAACATATTTTATCTGACTCGAGTGCAGGATTGTTGGTTTTTGCCTTGCTGATATTTGCTTGGTTTGCGGTGATCAGTTGGGCACTGATGAAATTTCTGCCACAGACTAAATTTGCGGTTATTCCTTTAGCGATTGGGGCATGGTTCGCAGGCATTATTTTATCGAGCTTATTGCTGACCTATTGGAAGGCGTTTTCAATCGTCATGGGCTTAGTTTTTGTGGCTGTGGCTTGGTGGTTGATTCGACGAGCTAAAAGTATCTTTAGTCGCCAATTTGCTTACTGCTTATGGGTATGTGGCCAATCTGCGGTCTTCATACATACAGAGAGCTTGACCGATAGCATTGGGTTTATTTTAGTATTACAAATTGGCGTTATCTTGCTCTGTTTGTTTAGTCGAATGCATTGGTTTATTGTTTTTATTCAACTCATTGCAGGATATGGCCTTGTAGTGGCCACACTATTTGATGCCGATCTTTTTATGAGCGATGAACATGTCATCTTAGCTGTGATTGGATTGAATTATATTCTACTGATTTTCTTGCTCGGGAGTGCAACAGCTTGGTTGCACTCGATGTATCGAAAAAGTGTTGTGTTGTGGATGTTATGCATCGTATTGGCGGGTGTGGTGTTGCAGACCTTGTCAAATAACGTTCTACATTTTGAACAGACCCAACATGGTGTTCTTGACCTGTTTATCGTTTATCTACTGCCTGTGGTTTGGCTTGGCCTTTACATCGCAAATCAGCAAAAACAGACGGGGCGCGAAAAATGGCTGTTACTGCTATTGGGTCTTGTGCTGATTGCGATGGGCTATTTTGAAATTTTCTTGTTATTGGTTTTATTGGCATGGGCGCAGGTCTATCAGCAATCTTTGGTTAAAGCCCTTTGCATCGTGTTGATCATTTTTAGCTTATGGATGCTGTATTACAATTTAGGGTTGAGCTTTTTACTGAAAAGTTTAACGATTTTGATCTCTGGTCTTTTGCTGCTTGGCATCACCAAAATGTTAACTGCGATACAGCATAAACAAGGGGAAGGAGCATGATGAACATACTCAATAAAAAAATGCTTCCTATTGGTTTGGCTGTACTCAGTATTCTTTTATTTGTACTGATGATTGCACGGCATGAATGGCATCTGGCAAACAGTCAGAGTATTTATGTAAAGCTGCAACCGGTCGATCCTCGCTCTTTGATTCAAGGAGATTATATGGCCTTGAATTATCAGCTCTATTTTGGTGGTCAGCCTTCTGAAGAGCAATCTGCTAATGGGCAGGCTGCCAAAGCGAACAAAGAAGAAAATGTACACCGTGACTATTTTGTAGATCAAAAAAGTATTGTGAGTTATGTGCAGCTTGATGCACAGCGTAGGGTGATTCGAACCAGTTTCAACCCAGAGTTGTTAGCGCAGTATCCAAGCTCATCCACAAAACTGGTGCTCAAAAATCCTGACAATAGATTTGAGGGTTTATATCCCGCTGCGAGCAGCTTTTTATTTGCTGAAGGCTTGGAGTCGTGCTATCGCGATGCGCAATATGCAGAGCTAAAGGTACAAGAAAATGGTCAGCCTTTGTTGGTGGGTTTGGTCGGAGAGCATTTACAGCCCTTTGATTGTAAACAAAACCAAGCATGGTGGAAGGGCCCGAGAGCAGGGGAGATAAGTTGAGCTGTTGAGTTGTATGTAGTGATATGCGTCTAATACTGAATTTTTGCAGTCAATAATGCATAGTTCAGCCATAAAAAAGCCCGCAAATTTTGCGGGCTTTTTAGAATCTTTAAATGCTTGAATTAAGCGACTTGAACCGGAATACAGTTCGCTGTGTGGTTCACCGTGTTGTTTGGGTTCGCATAGACTAAGCGTGGCTTATGTGCATTTGCTTCAGCTTCTGTGAAATCACCAAAAGTTGCGATAATCAACAAGTCGCCAATATCTGCTTGGTGAGCAGCACCGCCATTTACAGAGATAATGCCAGAACCTTCTTCACCACGAATGGCATAAGTGGTAAAACGCTTACCATTAGTCACGTTCCACATATGAATTTCTTCATATTCACGGATACCGGCTAAATCTAGAAGAATACCGTCAATTGCACAAGAACCTTCATAATGTAATTCTGCTTGTGTAACGACGCAACGGTGGATTTTAGCTTTTAATAAACGAGATAGCATGGCTAGCGTCTCCTTGGTAGACCTAAGATCGTATCTTATGGTGGAACAATCTCTTGAATGCTGGGTGAGCAGTCAAATGCAAGCGCATTTTGCTCTGAAATCATTCAGATGGCAATAAGTATTGTTCAACAATTTGTGGAATTGTCAGTTCTATTTGTAAGCGTTGATCTGGTTCATGGCTTGCTGAATCTCACCACTTACCAACAATTTAGTACGTGATAAGGCATGTGCAATAGCATCATCCATTAAGCCTTGTTCACTACTTGGTGCTTTACCTAAGACATGGCCTGAGACACGTTCTTTAGAACCAGGATGACCAATACCAATACGTAAACGATGGAAATTTGGACCAATATGCGGGACGATATCGCGTAAACCATTATGACCACCATGACCACCGCCCGTTTTCAGGCGAATGACACCCGGGTTCATATCGAGTTCATCGTGTGCGATAAGCATTGCTTCAGGAGCAATTTGATAGAATTTAGCGAAGGGAACAACACTTTGACCAGAGAGATTCATAAAGGTTGTAGGTAACAGCAGACGAACGTCTTGACCTTCGATATTACCACGACCACTGATGCCTTTATATTTAGGATCAGCTTTGAGTTGGATGCCATATTGTTCTGCAAGGCGTTCTACAAACCAGAAGCCTGCATTATGGCGGGTTTGGGCATACTCAGAACCTGGGTTACCCAAACCAACAATCAGTGAAAGTTTACTCACTCATTTACACCATTTAACACTTATGCGCGTTTGAAGTCAGCGTGCATAGGAGTGTTTTTAGCTGGGTGACGTTGTAAAGCTTGGATTTTAACGCTTTCAGTTTTACCGTCAATGTTGATTTCAACAACTTCTTCAAAGAATGCGTTGTTTTCTAAAGCTTTAACAAGTTCGCGAAGTTCCAAAGTAACTGCTACAGGTTCAGCTGCACCACCGTAGATGATTGCTGGTACTTTATTTTGAAGACGAAGGCGGCGGCTCGAACCTTTCCCTTGTACTGCTTCTTCACGTGCTACTGCATTTAATACGAAGTTTGCCATGATAGACATTCCTATTTAAGTTTAATTGACTAGACCTTCGACCAGTCTAGTGATAGAAAGCCCCACCAAAAGGCAGGGCTTTTAAATTTAGCGCTATATTATAGATAAGAATCGAACATTGCGCTAATAGATTCTTCGTTGTTAATACGACGAATTGTTTCAGCAACCATACTTGCAACTGAAACTTGGCGAATCTTACCAAGAGCTTGAGCTTCTTCTGAAAGCGGAATGGTGTCTGTTACAACCAATTCGTCAATCACAGAGTTTTTCAAGTTTTCTAAAGCTTTACCAGAAAGTACAGGGTGAGTTGCGTAAGCAACAACTTTGCGAGCACCAAAAGTTTTTAGTGCGTCAGCAGCTTTACACAATGTACCTGCTGTATCCACCATATCATCAACGATGACACAGTCACGGCCTTTAACGTCACCGATCAAGTGCATTACTTGAGATTCATTCGCTTTTTGACGGCGTTTGTCGATGATCGCAAGATCGATATCACCCATTTGCTTAGCTACAGCACGCGCACGTACTACACCACCAACGTCAGGAGAAACAACCATTAAGTTGTCGTGTGACTGTTGACGAAGATCTGCTAAAAGTGCAGGAGTACCGTAGATGTTGTCTACAGGAATATCGAAGAAACCTTGGATTTGGTCAGCATGAAGGTCGATCATGACAACGCGGTCAATACCAACAGTTGTGAGCATATCTGCAACAACTTTTGCTGTAATTGGCACGCGGCTTGAACGTGGACGACGGTCTTGACGAGCATAACCAAAATAAGGAATGACAGCAGTGATACGACCAGCACTTGCTCGACGCAAAGCATCAGCCATAACTAAGATTTCCATAAGGTTATCGTTAGTTGGAGCACAAGTTGGTTGTACGATGAATACGTCTTTACCACGAACATTTTCAGTAATTTCGACAGCGATTTCACCGTCAGAAAATTGACCTACAGATGCAGCACCTAGAGGGATGTGAAGGTGGCTAACGACTTTTTGGGCGAATTGTGGATGTGCAGATCCACTAAAAACGACAAGATTGGGCATGAAGCACCCTTGGCGGTTGGCAAATTGGAGAATTAGATGGCAGGGGCGGCTGGATTCGAACCAACGGATGCCGAGATCAAAACCCGGTGCCTTACCACTTGGCGACGCCCCTAATGCGGCAGAACTTTAATATTTTTACGGTATTTTGTCAAGTTGAAACAACAAAGATACTGCAAATTATGCTCTGTCTTTTTTGAAGTAAATGGCAGGGGCGGCTGGATTCGAACCAACGGATGCCGAGATCAAAACCCGGTGCCTTACCACTTGGCGACGCCCCTAAATTGATGAAATAGCGAATAAAGTAAATGGCAGGGGCGGCTGGATTCGAACCAACGGATGCCGAGATCAAAACCCGGTGCCTTACCACTTGGCGACGCCCCTAATACTTTACAGCAATTACATCTACAGGTGAAAAATGATGGCAGGGGCGGCTGGATTCGAACCAACGGATGCCGAGATCAAAACCCGGTGCCTTACCACTTGGCGACGCCCCTATATCAAACTTCAAAATGACGTAATGGTGATTCTTGCAAACTGCGAACCAAGTAAGATTTACATGGTGCATTTTTCAATATGTCATCAATATTCATATTTTCAGTCACTTCAGTAAATACACAAGCACCTGTACCTGTAAGCTTTGCTGTACCGAACTGATCTAAGTACCGCATTGCTTCATCGACTTCGGGATATAAGCTTCGTGCCACAGGCTCAAAGTTATTTCCAAAATCAGATGGCGTTTCCTGATAGCCGCAAAATTTAGTGGGCTTTGAGTCTCTTGTCAACGTTTTTTGTGAAAAAAGCAGTTGAGTGCTGATAAAACAGTCAGGTTTTAATACAATGTACTGTTTTTGAGCTAAATCTATGAATGTTAAGTGTTCACCGATACCTTCTGCCCATGCATTTAGACCATGTACAAACACGGGAACATCTGCCCCAAGTTGTAAGCCGAGTTCTGCAAGTTGTTCGGTATTTAGACCACATTTCCACAGTTGATTGAGCACAATAAGGGTTGTTGCTGCATTGGATGAACCACCACCGAGCCCTGCACCCATCGGAATATTTTTTTCGATGTGGATTTTTTGTGCAGTCAGTGCTTTAGCAAACGGTTTGAGTATTTGAGCAGCACGATAAATTAAATTTTGCTCTAGATTGACGCTGTTTAAGCCCTCAATTTGAATAAAATTTTCATCAGCAGAATTTGCAAGTGGGTGAAATTCCATCCAATCAGATAAATCGATGAGCTGAAAAATCGTCTGCAATTCGTGATATCCATTAGGACGTCGGCCAGTAATGTGCAAAAACAAATTGAGTTTTGCAGGAGAAGGTACACGAATCATGGAAGTCATAGCTCAGCTTTTAGGCAAATTAACGATTTTGAATCACCATTGTAATACGGTTTTCCTGACCGGATTCAAGTGCTTGTTTTAAAATTAACTTGTTCGGTACCGTCGCAGTCTCGTTATAGCTTAGGTCAACCGTCCAACCATCTTCAATAATCTGTTGTGGGCGCTGTGCAGTATCGCGTTGAATTTTTGCTTGTGTGGTTGCAGGGCGCGCCTGTACCCAGTCGACGAGGTGGGTAATGGGAGCTTGCCAACCAGTAGCACGTTCCAGTAATTCTTCAGGTGTTTCTGCTTCAATTAAACCGGTTTTTGCACTGTTTAACTGAACTTGACCGGGTTTACCGCTGATTTGAGTTTTTCCAACACCTAATATGCCACTCAGTTCGATATCATATTCATTGCGGTCTTGAACCCAAGTAAAAAAAGCACTTCCTGACTGTTGTGGCGTGCGCACACCAATCTTACCTTGTAAGTTGAATTGATTTGCAGCGACTTCTTCAGGGCTAGGTTGAGCGGGTGTTTTAACATATTGCTGACAACCGGTAAAAAATAAAGCGCAGCAGGTCAGGGCAGATACCCCAAATTTTGAAGATACTTGCATAAACTCTTTCTAACTCTTTTTCATGGGTTGGGGTAACAATAACGAATGTAGTTGCTCTAATTGCGGATCATTCGGATGTTTTTGTTGGAGTTGTTGTAACAACGCGTCAAATTTATTCATATCACCTTGCATGAAGACTGATCGTGCGTAGCGAATGCCAATTTTTAAACTATTACTCAGTTCATACGCTTTGGCCAAAACAGATGCAGATGTACTAAAATCATTTTGCAAATAACAAATATAACCGAATGTATCTAAAATTGAGGCTTGCTCAGGAGCATATTCCAAGGCATGTTCGACATATTTTCGGGCTTCATCTAAGCGTCTATTTTGTACCGCCAAAGTATAGGCATATGCATTTAAATAGGTCGGGCTATTGGGTTCAATTTCAAGTAATTGTTTTAGTAATTGGTCGAGTCTATCTTTATCTTGATGGGCGTCGAGCAGTAGAACTTCGGCATAAATGAGCTCTGGATCTTCAGGTAAGTTTTTTACCGCTTCATCAAGTAAACGAACTGCTGCTTTTTTATTGTTCATGCGTTTTAAAATATCTGCCTGAGCAAGATATAAGAAACTGGCATGTTGAGGATAATTAACCCGCTCTTGGGTTAAAAAGCGCAGTGCATCATGCAGCTTATTTTGCTGGCTAAAAATGCTGATCATATTGCGCCGTGAAACTGTATAAAGACTGCCATCAACAAGGCGATAATAGGCTTTTGCCGTTTCATAATGCTGTTTGCGTTCAGCATTTACTGCGAGATAGTAATACGCTTCATTTTGGTATTTGCTCGAATAACGTAACTCCACCAAATACTTTTCGGCTTTTTCATAAAGCTCTAAGTCAATACTGGTCAGACCTGCCATAAATAGCGGTTCTTCAGCAGATGGCCACTTCTTTAGTATATCTTCGAGTTTTTCTAGACCTAATTCTGACTGATTGATTTTAATTAAATATTTTGCTTCTGCTAAGCGAACTTCCATATTGTTGCGGTGTTTACGGCTGGATTTTTCGAACCATTTTAAGGTTTCTTCTTCATCACCTAACGACATAAGTAAATTGGCTTTCATTAAGATATAGCCAGTCACTTTCGGGCGTTTTTTTAGTGCTAAATTAATTGTGTCTAAGGCATCAGCAAAGGCACCATTTTGAGCTTGTAAACCTGCGACTAAGACCAAAATAGAGGGATTGGTTTTTTCTTTGCTGGCGGTCAGTGCTTGGATCAGATAAGCACGATCTTCCTCTGACTCAGGGGAAATACCCGCCAAAATTTGTTCTAAATCTGCATTCGGGTCAATGGTTAAAATTTTATCAAGTGTTTCTGCGGCAAGCTCATATTCATGGGCTTTCAGGGCAATATGTGATAAATAAAATAATGCCGGGACATCTTCAGGTTCTTGGACGACCCAATGTGTGGCAATGTCTAAAGCTGCTTGTAGATCATTTTGCTCAATTGCAACGTTTAAAGCACGTTGTTTGACCATGGTGGATTTACTTTTGATTGCAAGCACGGTGTAATTATGAAGCGCGGTTGGGATGTCGTTATAAGCTAAGGCAAATTCTGCAATCATACTTTGTTTAATTGCATCATATCCTGAATTTGCATGGTAAACTTCTCCCACGGCCCGAATTGGGGCAGTAGAAGCCATGCTACCAACAAGTAAGAATGTGGTAGAATACTGCTTTATTGTCTGGCCGTTCAGTCGGCTATTTGTTAGACGCAATTTTTCTTGATCCAAGTAATGCTTTTTATGACGCCGATAATGCACAATAGCATAAATTTAGCGAAATGATGATCTGATATGTCTTTCTTTGCATTGGGTGTCAACCATCAAACCGCCTCTGTAGAACTGCGCGAACAGATTGCATTTAACCCTGAAAAGTTAACAGCGCTGCTTGAACAGCAAAGCCATGCACCTGAACTCAATGACATGGTGGTGGTGTCTACATGTAATCGTACCGAAGTCTATGCGATGTCTGAAAATGCAGACGTGGTATTGAATTGGCTCGCCCAATCAAATGGTATCGATGTAAAGCAATTGTCAAATCATGTGTATCGTTATGAAAATGCACAAGCGGTGACACACCTCATGCGTGTGGCTAGCGGCTTGGATTCGCTCATGCTTGGTGAGCCTCAAATTTTAGGTCAAGTCAAAACGGCTTTGTCCTTAGCCAAAGATGCCGAAACCGTTTCCCCAAATTTAAACCGTATTTTTGAATATGCCTTTTATGCGGCAAAACGTGTGCGTTCTGAAACAGCCGTTGGAAGTCATGCGGTGTCGATGGGCTATGCTGTTGCTCAGCTCGCTTTACAGGTCTTTAGTCAGCCTGAAAAATTGACGGTGATGATTGTTGCTGCTGGTGAAATGAATAGCTTGGTTGCAAAGCATTTGGCCGAAATGGGTGTGGGCAGAATTATTATCTGTAACCGTACACGTGCCCGTGCCGAAGCTTTATCGCAAGAGATTGCTCATCGTGTAGAAGTTGAAATTATTGATTTTGCAGATTTGGCAGACAATTTACATCGTGCAGATGTAATTTCAAGTTGTACCGGAAGCTTGCATCAAGTGATTTATTTTGCGGATGTCAAAGCAGCACTGAAAAAACGTCGTTATAAACAAATGCTATTGGTTGATTTGGCTGTACCACGAGATATTGAAGCCAAAGTTGAAAGTCTAGATGGCGTTTATTTATATGGTGTCGATGACCTGCAAACTGTCATTGAAGAAAATTTGGCTCAGCGTCGTCAGGCGGCAGTTGAAGCCGAAGTCATGGTCAATCAGCTTGCGACAGATTTAATCACGCAGCAAAAAGTGAATTTGGCTGGCTCGACGATTCATGCATACCGTGAACATGGTGAGTCATTGCGTCAAGAAGAACTGGCTTTGGCGCTGAATCGTCTACAAAAGGGCGAAGATGCTGCGAAGATTATGCAAGAAATGTCACATCGTTTAACCCAAAAGTTGCTGCATCCAACTTCTATCGTGCTGCGAAATGCAGCAATGGCGGAAGACCCTGCTTATTTTGAAATGTTAGAACAAAATTTAGTTAATGTGGCTGAAAATCGCCGTAAACCAAAAAAATAAATAAGCTGATTCATTGAATAGCATGTCGTTCACAGCTTGAACTTGAAGTTAAAACTTAATCTTCAAGGAGGGTGAGCGATCTTTTTTTATCAATATCATAAATACGTTGTTTTAAATTACGCATTTCAGCAAGGCTAGAAAACTTATTCGACTTGATCTTGAGTTGTAAGAATTGATATTGCAATTTTGTCGATAAATCTGCTGCAAGTTTATCTGCCTGTTCAGGTGATGACGTATAGTCACTGATATTGGCATGCTCTAAAATATGTTGTAATTCATGATGATGCGCTGCACATGCACCGAGTACATAATAGGTCGATAACTCTGGGTCATCAGGCAATTCATCAAAAATCACATTGAAAATATTTAAAACGTGATAAAGCAAGAGATCTTGTGAAACTAAGGCGCGTAAAGGCTCAAAATGAATGTAGAGATAAGGATGATTGATTAAAATCGCAATCACATATTCTTCGGCATCAATTTTTGTACTAAAGCTCAATGATGCATCATTATTGACTTGAGGCTGCCACTTTCGGCTAAACCCTAATTTTTCACGGAAATATTGTTGTAGCAAATAACGATATGAACCACCTTTCGGCAACAGTTCAGTGAGCTGTCTGAGTTCACCCATCACCTGACTTTTACCTTCAGGTGAACTGACATCATGATTTTGCGTTAAATGTGCAAAAACAAATTCAGAAAGAAGCGGTGAGGTGTGCAGTAACCGTCGAAAATTTTCAATACCTTCACGACGGATCAATGAATCTGGGTCATGGTCATTCGGCAAAACAAAGAATTTAAGTTCACGTCCATCATTCAGTAATGGAAGGGCAATTTCGAGCGTACGTCGAGCTGCTTTTTGACCTGCGGAATCTCCATCAAATGCAATGGTAATACGGCTATTTTGCTTAAATAAAATGTTTAAATGTTCAGTATTACTGGCAGTCCCTAAAGTCGCTACAGCGCCATGAATGCCATATTGCTGTAGGGCAATCACATCCATATAACCTTCGACCATTAACCAATCTTGGGCTTTTTGTTTACGGCCTTCATATAAACCATAAAGTAACTGGTTTTTATGGAAAACTTCAGAGTCTGGGGAATTGATGTACTTCGGTTTGATTTCATCATTTAGGGCACGACCACCAAAACCGACCACACGACCTTTCGCATCTCGAATCGGGAAAATCACCCGCTCACGCAGTAGGTCAAAGTCACGACCACTATCACTAGTTCGAATCAAACCGAGAAGTTTGAGTCCTTCGATATCCTGTGGAAAGGCTTTTTCCAGATGTTGCCAATCTTCAGGGGCATAGCCTAAGCGCCAATAGGCGATGGTGTCTGCACTGAGACCCCGTTGTTTAAAATAAGCTTGCCCAATTGGACTGAGCGGAAGTTGTTGCTCATAAAACTGTGCGACATTTTCCAGCAAGTCATATAAGTTTCCGTCTTGCGGCACATCTTCAAATCCATTGGTAACTTGGTCAAAGTGAGCAAACGGATCGTTCCCATAAAAGGCATCTTCGTTATTTTGAAACTCAGCAAATGGGTCGTGTTCGAAATTTACTGCAGCAGGATTTGTGTCGGTTTCGCCTGTTTTGGGTGGCAGAGCTTTTGCTTGGATTGGAGGTTTTTGTACAGGTTTGGGTTTAGATTCGCGTTTATATTTGAGTTTATTGGAATCGTTATTGTCTTTCGGTAGTTCAATACCCGTTTGGCTAGATAAATCCTTCATTACTTCGATGAAGTTACGGCTACCAATATCCATTAAAAAACGGATGGCATTACCATTGGCCTGACAACCAAAGCAGTGAAAATATTGTTTATCACGATAGACATGGAAAGATGGCGATTTTTCCTGATGGAATGGGCAGCATCCTGAGTAGGTGCGTCCAGTCTTTTTCAATTTCACAAATTGACCAATCACATCGACAATATCGGTGCGATCTAAAATTTGATCAATTGTATGTTGAGGAATGGCCATGCTGTTTTATCTGTCTATCTATTGAATTTGGGCAGTTCGTGAAATATGTTGAAATCAGCAATGCTGTAAGTTCAGGTGGAGATGCAGTACAGCATCGTCCATCGAACTATTGTATACCTTTTAATCTAACCGAATCTGTAGATCCTGAAAAGATAAAAGGGCAAGTATTCTAACTTGCCCTTTGTGAAAAATCGACCTTCGTTGCGACTATATTATTCAGCTGCTTCGGTCGATTGTGTTTTTTCATCTTTTGGACGATCGAGTAAGCCAAAGCTTAAACGATTAGTCAAACTACGTTTTTCTTCATCGGCCTCAACTTCAGACGGGTTTTGTTCCGTTAAAGTTTGGGCTTCTTTACCAAAAATACCTAAGGTCGCACGGTTAATAAAACTACCTTCACTACGTGCGGCACGCATATTCACGGTACCGTCGGACTTAACCAATTTAGGGTAGTTGAGCTTCAGCACTTCAATATATTGTTGAGATGTTGTTTTATCACCGAGTTTGTCATAGCCATAAGCGACAGTTGCTAAAGCTTCGGGTACTTGCGGTGCTTGCGGGTAGTGTTCAATCACCCAAAGTGAGCGCTCAACCGCAGCTAACCATGCTTTACGCTTTACGTTGAAACGTGCAGCATTCATTTCGCTTTCAGCCAATTCTTGGCTAATAAACTTCATGCGCTGTGCGGCATCAACAGCATATTCGCTTGAAGGATAACGACGAATAAAGTCGACAAAGTTCTGGTATGCCACTTTTAAATAGCTGACATCACGGTGTGACTGTTTTAATGACGTATAGCGAAGTAAACCGTTATAGTTTTGCTCCATGTTTGACACACCACGCACATAGTAAGCGTAGTCAACTTGTGGATGCTGTGGATTCATACGAATAAAACGGTCTGCAAGTGCGATTGCACCTTCATAGTCTTTTTGCTGAAATTTTACATACAATAGTTCAAGTTGCGCTTGCTGTGCATAGTTACCCGTAGGGTAATAGGTTTCAAGTGCTTCAAGGTGTTTTGCCGCATCTGTATATTGGTTACGTTCAAGCGCTTTTTTTGCTTTTTCGATATAAACCTGTTCGCTTGATTGTGGACCTGTGTCGACCACTTCTTTCTTTGGATTACTGCTACAGCCTACCATTGCCGATGCAATGCCTATAGTTAGAGCAAGCATTGTCATTTTATATTTTGGTAGCGACATAAAAATTCCTCTGTTAATACGGGCAATGAGCTACAATTGAACTATTAAACCACTTTTGTCTGAATGAGCAAATGAGTCAAGCACAATCTTCCAATTCTAATTTCCCTGAAACTGATTTCAATTTACTTGAAGATTCTGAGGATGCAGATAACCATACTTCAGACTCAACTGCAACACGTTTATCGTTGCAATTTCAATTGGATGAAAGCTATTTAGGACAACGTATCGACCAAGTTTCTGCGCTGGTTTGGACTGATTTTTCTCGTGAAAAACTCAAACAATGGCTCAAAGAGGGCCATTTGTTGGTCAATGGTAACACTGTCAAGCCAAAGTACAAATGTGAAGGCAATGAGCTTTTAACACTCGAAGTTGAGCTTGAAGCACAGACACGCAGCTTACCTGAAGACATTCCATTAAATATTGTCTATGAAGATGACGATATTATGGTGATTAACAAACCTGTGGGTATGGTAGTACATCCGGGTGCAGGTAATAGTAGCGGAACGTTAGTGAATGCAATTTTGCACCATTACCCAAAATCTTCAGAGTTGACCCGTGCAGGTTTGGTGCATCGTATTGATAAAGACACCTCAGGTCTGTTGGTTGTTGCGAAAAACCTCGAATCCCAATTTTCTTTAAGTAAGCAATTGGCGAAGAAATCGGTTTACCGTATTTACGATTTGATCGTATATGGCAACATTATTGCAGGCGGTACAGTGGATGAACCAATTAAACGTCATCCTGTTGATCGCATTAAAATGGCTGTCTTGCCGGGCGGTAAAGATGCGGTAACTCACTATAATGTGAAAGAACGTTTCCAAAACTTTACCCGTGTTCAAGCACGTCTAGAAACGGGTCGTACCCATCAAATTCGTGTGCATTTTACTTATATCGGTCATGGTCTCGTTGGCGATCAAGTGTATGTACCACGTGTACGTATGCCTGCAGGCGCGTCGATGTTATTAGATGACACTTTACGTGGCTTTAAACGTCAAGCGTTACATGCAGTTAAATTGGGTCTCGTTCATCCACGTACAGGTGAAGACATGATGTTTGAAGCACCATGGCCTGAAGACTTTAACCAATTGGTTGAAGTTTTACGTAGCGAAAACAAAGCTTATTAAGTTTTAAACTGATTTACACGCCATAGATAGAAAAGGACGGCAACATGCAATTTGTTCAGGGACTTCCACAGGGTGTTTTTGTGGGACAAACTCGAGTTCATCATGATCAGACGCAACCCGCTGAACAACCTGAACTGGCAGGATTTAATCTGGCATTGCATGTGGGAGATGATGCAGCGCGTGTGCAAAAGCACCGGATGCAATTGCTCAAAGACTTTGCTAAATATGGCGTGAATAAAATCAGCTGGATGAACCAAACGCACAGTACGCTATGCCATCGCATTGATGAACAGATCAACTTTGTTGCACCCGAAGGCGATGGTATGGTCACGCAGTCTAAACATCATGCCCTGATGATGATGACCGCAGACTGCTTACCCGTGGTTTTGGGTAATGCTGATGGGACTGAAGTTGCCAATCTGCATGCAGGTTGGAAGGGCCTGGCTAATGGTATTGTGGAAAATACCATTGCAGCTATGCATACTCAGCCAACATGGGCGTGGTTGGGGGCAGCCATTTGTCAAGAGAGTTTTGAAATTGGCGCAGAAGTCAAAGCTGCCTTTTGTTCAAAATACCCAGAACTTGAAAGTGCATTTAAAGCTGGTGTAAGGGAAGGCAAATATTATGCTGATCTTTATGCGATAGCGCGTTATATTCTTGCATTACATGGGGTTAAAGCCGTAACAGGTGGCGACCAATGTACCTTTTTGCAAGCTGAAGAATATTTTTCTTATCGCCGCGAAGCGAAAACAGGACGTATGGCAACATTCGTCTTTATGCTTTGAAAATGCTAAACTTGACTGAATCTATCGACTTTTAAATGTTATGTCTTTGACTGCTAAATCTCTTGCTGTTGTTTACCACAGTCCCTATGGGCACACTGCCAAAGTGGCGAATTTCATTGTACAAGGTGCAGAAAAAGCCGGTGTAAAAGTCCATCTCATGAATGTAGAGCATGTGGATTGGGATGAATTGGACAGTGCAGATGCCATCGTTTTTGGATGCCCAACCTATATGGGCAGTATGAGTGCGGCAATGAAATTATTCATGGAGCAATCATCTAAACGCTGGTTAGCACGGACATGGCAAGGCAAGTTAGCCGCTGGTTTTACCAATGGTGGCGGCTTAAGTGGAGATAAATTGGCAGTATTGCAGCAAATCAATTTATTCGCCATGCAGCACGGCATGTTGTGGAGCGGTCTTCCATTGATGCCAACTGGACGAAGCACAACAGATTTAAATCGGATGTCGAGCTTTTTAGGTTTAATGACACAATCGGATAATGCGCCTGTTGAAGTCACGCCACCTGCGGGTGATTTAGAAACCGCTATTTGGTTTGGTGAATATATTGGATTGTTGCTCAATAAAATTCATTAACTAATGTTACGCAGTAACATCAGAAGCGTCATTTGATTCAAATAAAGCGATACGCGGCAACGTCATCCGCAAGTGTTTGAGACAGGACTACATCTATTTAAAAATGTTTTTGCGATACTTTGAATAAGTAGACGCTAGTGAACGAGTTTTGCGGTGAGGAGCATTGCTCCGCAAGATGGTTTTCTTGCGAAGCTTCGCTTCTCATTTTGCCGAATGAGAAACATCGTTTCGTAAGAGTATCTCCAGCCGAAGGCTAATCCCTTTATTTAAACCCTAGATGTAAGACTCCGTCGAATAGACTTAAAAAGCATTTTAAAAATGCGTAATTACTTTTATATGCGTAACATCAGTCATTAATTTATAAGTGTATTGATTGATTTTTTTGATCGCAATGTATTAAAAAATTAAGGTTTTTTTATTTTAAATTTGACTTACTCTTCACCCTAAAAAAATCAGCTACTAGACAATCAGGAAGTCCGTGCCAACTGTTTGTGTGGGTTGAATTTTTGCTAAATTTATTTTGTGGGACATCATTTGTCCTACAAAGTTGATATGCTTTTTCATAACGTCAAATGTATGAAAGATCAAAATGAAAAAAGCACAATCAAAATTATTAAAAAGATTATTAACCTTATATAAGGTTTTACCTCGATATCCTCAAGAATTTATTTCAATTGTGTCCTTAAAAAATAAGGTTCGGAAGAATTATTCAGATTGCATCGATGAGGCATCTATCATTAAAGCAATACGTAGAGATCTTGATTTATTACCAGAATTTTTAATTTCTGGAGAGTTGATTGTAAAAGCTGGCAAAGGAAATCAACCTGCAACTTATCAGCTCAGCCGAGATGCGTGCATAGAACCAATGTCTAAAGAGTTAGCACTTATTTTGGTTATGGCAAATGAATATTTACATCATAGTCTACCTGATGAAATTTATGAAAAAGTTGAGGGTTTTTTTCAATCTGCTGAATTGCAACTTCAGCAGAATACAAAATTGGATGATTGGAATAGACGTGTGCGATTTATTCCTGATGGATACGGGGAGACAGAGAAGGCGCAACATTATGTTGAAATGCAACAGTTGATTTATAAAGCATTATTACAGGGTGATGTTTGGCTTAAAGCAAAATACCGAAAAGAAGGTACGCAGCAAATTGGAAGCTATATGTTAAAGCCTCAAGGAATTGTTCAATATGGGCAAAAACCATACTTGATGGCAAGTAAAATAGATTCTAAAAAAAGCGTATTAAGAACATTTAATATTTTAAATTTTGAATTTTTAGAAATAGTTCCTGAGAAAATAGCAATTGATATAGATGCATATGATTTAGATGATTTAATTGAAAAACGCGAGTTTGAAGATGCCTATTTTAACCGTGAAGAAATTGACATTTTTTTTGTGTTTCAAGAAATATTATTGGATGAGCTGACGCGTAATCCTTTGGGTGATTGTCAATCTATAGTAAAAATAGATGAAGGTTATTATGAATTAAATACAAGTTGTATTTTTACAATGAGCCGTATGGATTGGTTAATTCAAAATGCTGAGTATATACAAATTATAGGACCCGATGAATTAAAGGAGGAAGTTGCGGATCGGATAATGAGAGCAGCTGAAAAGCATGAAGTTTTTAACCAATTAAATTTTGGAGATTATGAGTAATGTCTTCAAAAATATCTATGATTAACCAACTTCTTCATTTATCTGAATTAGTAAACTCATGTTATTTGATAGAAGAAGTGCTTAGTGAAAATTTATATTTAGCAATAGAACAGTTGATCCGTAATGATCAAAATAAACGATACCCTGATGTGCGCTGGCATACGGTTAGATGGGATGTCTGCGCAAACTTTGAGTATAAAGAAATTTGGTTTTCTCCGATTTTGGGGAGTAATATTCAAACAAATCACCAACATTTAAATATAGATGAGTGCTATGCATTTTTTAAGTTAACGATTCAGAATCATGATAAAAAAGAAGTTTATTTGGATGATTATTTTGCAAATAACGGAAATCGTTTACCAACGGTAAATTTTTTTAATCATACAAATGGTTTTGTTTGTATTCAATTTCATTTAAATAAAAACATGATATACAAGAATGATCAACAAACATGCATTTCAAAAGCAAGGAGTTGGAAAAAAAAGAGGAATGAACTTATTCAGCAATACGGTGAGCTCACAACATTTGGTTTTAAATTAAATGAAAGTGAAGGTTATTGGTATTTAATTATTGAAACTCTTGATCCAGTTCAAGTCGCTACGGATTTTGAGAATAAAGAATTTATAGGTTCACTGGATCCTGTTAAAGATGCCTTTAAAAAAATATATCAGGCTTTAGATATATTTGATTTAATTGAAAAGAAGGCAAAATTATTAATTTAAAAACGATTTAGAATGTTGGGGGTATAATTGGAATTTCAGGATATAGCGAAAAATTCCTCTGAGAATTTTTTAACACATAGTGTATGTTTAATGGAAACTGAAATAGTTTCTGCTAAAGAACAGAATTGTTCGAAACAGTTAGAAGCTTTTTTTAAAGCTTGGCAAAAGATAAGTCTTGATATACCAACACCTGAAAAAGTCATCAGTGTTGATCATTTGAATTTAAGCAGGTTTTTTGATGCCTATAAGAAAGCCTTATTTCTTGTTCTAGAAGCTAGAGAAGCAGGCTTATTACTAAATGTCTGGAAAAATTCAGGTTTAGGCAGTGATGAAGTTCGTAATTCAAAGGTTTTGAAATGGTTTCTAGATTGTAGTGGTGATCATGGTCAAGGTAATAAGATACTATTACAATTTTTGAAACTGTTAGAAGCTCCTTTTTGTGATTTTCAATCAGAATTTTATTCTACTATCGAAGAATGTTGTCCGTTAGGTAATTTAGAAAGTAGAGTGGATATAGAAATAGATGCACCAGAATTTTTACTCTTTATTGAAATAAAAATTCATGCAAATGAGAGTTTCCAGCAATTAGAGCGTTATAGAGGAATTGCAAAGAAAAAAGCTGCAGGAAGACCTTGGTTAGTCGTTTATTTAACAAAAGATGGAAATCTACCAACAGATTATTTAGATAATGCTGAGGGGTTACGTGGGCTTTCATGGGGAAGAATGGCTAAAGCATTTAAAAAATATGTCAATAGTCAGAACTTAAATAATCGAAGCCTATGGCTATTAAGCCAGTTTGCTGATCATACAAAAACGTTTTAAAAAAATTGAAATTAGGAGAATCAAATGAGCAATATGCAAGCAGTGGAACTCATCATCAAGAATATTGAATATTTGGAGGATGCAAAAAGACTATTAGAAGGTGAAATTTCTGAAAAAATATGTGCGGCTTTAGACAGTAAAATACATAATCTTATCGACGATTTTGAAGATAAATGGGAGGGCGTATTTAATTTTTATGATAACTGTTATATCCAGTTCTCACCTGAAAAATGGCGAGCAACAAATGGAGATAGTTTTAAACACCAACAGTTTTATGCGAGATACTTTTTAGGCTATGAAAGTGATGAAACTGGTGGTGATTCGGTGGAATGGTTTTTAATGGCTTTACTCAAAAATGATAAAGATAAATTGGTTTTCAATTTTTATCCTTGGAGAGAAAATTTTATAAAGTGTACAGCAAAAGACTGGAAGGATTTTGCGAGTGAAAGTAATCAAATATATCAACAAATAGAAGAATTTGGCTTTAAATATAATGCAAAGCAAGGAAGTTGGTACTTAATTATTGATGGAATTGATTCTGAAAAACTGATTGAAAATTATGAAAGTGAAACAATTGAAGATGCTTTAGATCCTTTTGAAATCGCATTAAAAAAATTACAGCAAGCACATCCGTATTTCGACGCAATTGTAACATCTGCGAAAAATAAATTTAACAATGAAGCAATTGGGGGTGTGTAGATTATGAATGAAATTTTTTGGGAAAATTATCCTTCAAGTTCAGTAAAATTAACAAATAAAGATGACAGAATATTTTTATTATTTGAAGGTAAATCGGTTGAATATGGGCGTTACTTCTCAGGAAAGATTGAGCTGCGCCTTTCATTAGAGGAACAGGTTGCTTCGGGCTTAATTCAATACCGTTATCAGGATGGTTTAGAGGAAGAGTTTACTTATAAGTTGACAGGTGCATTTGAAGATGACTCTTGGGAGTACTTTACAGGTAATTGGGAAGAAAATGGTGAAATTGAAAATTTTGAAGCTTTATTAGAATTCAATGAACAAGAGATTTCAAACTTAATTAATACAGAATCGAATAATGAAATCATTGATTTGAGTGATAATGAAACACGAATAAATATTACTAAGAAAAAAAATATTGAACGTCAAGGTGCTATGCGTCAGCGTGCTGCAAGAAGTGATGCGCGAGTAAGAAAGATTCAGCGAAGTATCGAATTATACTATGGTTTACCACAGGGTTCAGTAAAACTAATTAATCCAGATAAAAGTATCATTCACCCATCTGCAAAAATAGGCACGCTTCGAGAACGATGGCTATTTGAGGACGTTTAGTATAAAAAACCTCCAAAAAAGGAGGTTTTTTTTAATGAACTTATTTATGAAAAATACGGGCTTTATCGCGTTGCCAATCACGGTCTTTTTCCGTTGCACGCTTGTCGTGAAGCTGTTTACCTTTTACTAGGGCGATTTCAAGTTTGGCATGAGGACCTTTCCAGTAACATGCCAAAGGCACACATGAATAACCTTTTTGGTTAATCGCACCTTGTAGTTTTTCAATTTCACGGCGGTTCAGCAATAATTTACGAGTACGTGTTGCTTCAGGCACCACATGTGTCGAAGCACTCAGTAAAGGTTGCACTTGAGCGCCGAATAAAAATGCTTCACCATTTTTAAACGTAATATAGCTCTCTACGATAGTCATACGACCCGCACGCATTGATTTGACTTCCCAGCCTTGTAATGAAAGACCCGCTTCAAATTTTTCTTCAATGAAATAATCGTGACGCGCACGCTTATTTAGGGCAATCGTACTGCTACTATTTTTTTTAACTACTGCTTTCGTCATAATCAAAAACTTCCAAACTTAGCACTATTGTACCCGAACTTTGAATAAGATGAAGTTTTTAAATTTACAAGCTGACTTCACCTATAAATCAAGATTTTGTTAAAATACCCATCTACAAAATAACAGAGTACAACTGGATGTCTAAAACTCGTGTAATTTATCCGGGCACATTCGATCCAATTACTAATGGTCATATCGACTTAGTGACACGTGCATCACGCATGTTTGACGAAGTTGTCGTGGCAATTGCAATTGGACATCACAAAAACCCTGTGTTTAGTCTGGAAGAACGTGTTGCACTAGCGCAAGAGTCTTTAAGTCATTTGTCAAATGTTGAGTTTGTAGGTTTTGATGGGCTGTTGGTCAACTTCTTTAACGAGCAAAAAGCAACAGCCGTGTTACGTGGTTTACGTGCAGTTTCAGATTTTGAATATGAATTTCAATTGGCAAATATGAATCGCCGTTTGGATAGTAAATTTGAAGCCGTGTTCTTAACCCCATCAGAGCAATATTCGTTTATTTCATCTACGCTCGTGCGTGAAATTGCACGTTTAAATGGTGATGTCACTCAGTTTGTACCACAAGCTGTTGTGGAAGCCTTTAAGCGTAAACAACAGCAAGGTTGGTAGAGTGTCTTTATATATCACTGATGAATGCATCAACTGCGATGTCTGTGAACCTGTATGCCCCAATGAGGCGATTTTCATGGGGGAGCTCATTTATGAGATTAACCCTGATTTGTGTACGGAATGCGTTGGGCATCACGATAAACCGCAGTGTCAGTTGTTCTGTCCAGTGGATTGTATTCCATTGGATCCGGCACATCCTGAAACTCAGGAACAGCTTCAACAAAAGTACGAAAAACTAACTGCTCAAAAAACATCAAGCAATTAGTTGTCAGATTTGTTAGAATGCGCCCCGAAGTGAACCAGACGATCGCTGCTGTGTATAGGTCTCCGTGACTAAAGCAGGGGAGGAAAGTCCGGGCTTCATAGGGCAAGGTGCCAGGTAACGCCTGGGCGGTGTGAGCCGACGGAAAGTGCAGCAGAGAGTAGACCGCCTTCATTATGGTTTCGAGTAATCGAAATCGGAGGTAAGGGTGAAAGGGTGCGGTAAGAGCGCACCGCGTGTCTGGTAACAGTTCACGGCATGGTAAACCCCACCGGAAGCAAGACCAAATAGGGATCCTTTAGGCATGGCCCATGCTGGATCCGGGTAGGTCGCTTGAGCGTATGAGTGATTGTACGCCTAGAGGAATGATCGTCCTCGACAGAACCCGGCTTATCGGTTCACTTCAACAAATTTTGATCAAATACGCGCATTATGGGCTTGACGATATTTAAATATCCCTCCATAATGCGCGCACAGTTTAAGGCTATGTAGCTCAGTTGGTTAGAGCACCGCACTCATAATGCGGGGGTCACAAGTTCAAGTCTCGTCATAGCCACCATATTCAAAAAAAGACCACTCCGATTGAGTGGTCTTTTTTTGTTTCGACGTTTTAAAATCGAAAGTTTTATCATCATAACTGATGTTAAGCAGTAATATCAGAAGCGCTATTTGATTCAAATAAAAGAACGATACGCGGTAAGGTCATCCGCAAGTGTTTGAGACAAGACTATATCTATTCAAAAATATTTTTTGCGATACTTTGAATAATTTGACGCTAGTGAACGAGTTTTGTCGGTGAGGTGCATTGCACCGCAATATGGTTTCCTTGCGAAGCACGCTTCTCATTTTGCCGAATGAGAAACAACGTTTCGTAAGAGTACCTCCAGCTGAAGGCTAATCCCTTTATTTAAACCCTAGATGTAAGACTCCGTCGAATAGGCTTAAAAATCATTTTTTAAAAAAATACGTCATTATTTTAAAGGCGTAACATCAGATCTTAAATATCATCGATAGACAAAACGACGCATACCTGCACGTAAGGCAAATGCGCCATGCATATATACGCCACCGAGCCAATACGGCACATTGTAAATATCTTCATGGCGATATTTAACTAAAGTAAACTCAGCCAATAGTCCTTCAAAGAACATGCCACCAATGGCAAGCATGATGGCCAATATCAGTAGCCATGTACGCTCATAGCTAAATAGCCAGCGAATAAAAAAGCTCAGGTAAAAAATCCAACAAAGTGCTTCGGGATGAAAATTACCAAATCCGCTGAGTATGTAGACGATGGCAAATAGTATTAGGCTCTCGACGAGGGGCGCAGTGCCGTCATGATGACAACTGAGCTGAGTCATCACATAGTGTTTAAGTAGTTGTGTAAGTTGAATATAGCTAAATGCCATGAAAGCAAAGGCAATAAAAAAGCCGGGGAATACCCACCAAGCCTGATGGAAAAATAATGGGTTGGGATAACTAAGTGTTTTTGTATAGACATGAATCGCATCGCAAAAAGTTGCGACGACTGCTGCCAGCAGGGCAAGTATAAATATGCCTGAGAATTGAGTGGTTCTCGTCATCATTCATCCTGAAAAGTGGGTCTTTTTATTTTATGAGTTCTTTATAGTCTGAATTTGAGGAAAAGGCTATGACAAGTTACGAGATGCTCATGGGTTAAATGTTAATTTATAGCGCTACTGCTATACTCAATACATAGTTAACTTGATGAATATAAATAGAAATGATGGATAACCAATTAAACTGGCCTAAAGATAATTTTGAGAATATTGAAACTGCATGGGAAGGTGATCTTTGGCATCGCCGTCGTTTAGGAGAGCAGCTTACAAGTTATGTTGATCGCTTAAACTGCGGTGCTGTTCTTGCTTTGGATGCACGATGGGGTGAGGGTAAAACGTGGTTTGTTCGTAACTGGGCGAAACATTTAGATGATACTCAGCATAACGTGATTTATTTGGATGCGTTTGCAAATGATTATTTGGAAGATCCTTTTTTGGTTATTGCATCTGAAATTGCTTCAAAGTTAGATAAAACAGCCGAAAATAAGCCCTTAGTGCATAAATTTAAGAAAGCAGCAGCAGTTATGCAACAAGGACTTTTAACCTTAGCTCCAACACTCATTGCTTCAATGATTAGCTGTGCTTTAACTGGTGGGCTAATTCCACTGATTAAAATTGATAGCGAGAAAATTACAGATAAACTTGATGATGCAATTGATAAAGTAACAGAAAATATTGGAGAAAAAGTTACTGAGGCAATTCAAGCTAAGATTGATAGTTATGAAGAAGAGAAAAACTCCATAATTGCTTTTAAAGCAACATTGGCACAGTTAGCAGAAAATTTAGATAAGCCTTTAGTCTTTATTATTGATGAATTGGATCGATGCCGCCCTGATTTTGCAATACGTTTAATTGAGAGGATCAAACACTTTTTTGATATTAGAAAAATAGTTTTTGTATTGGTAATGAATAAAAACCAACTTATAAATGGTATTCAGCATATTTATGGATATGACAATGAGAGTTCGAAAATATATTTAGAAAAATTTATCGACTTTGAGATTCCCTTGAGAAATCAAGTAAATATTCTGGATAAAAATAAATCTAATTTAGAAGTAATTTCAAAATTATTAAAATTGGTGGGAGAAGAGTCCGTAGATATTGCTTTAGTCGTGCTACTTAGTATTAGTAAAGATATATCCACACGGGAACTTAAGAGGAAAATTAATCTTTATGCTTTATTAAAAAAAGAAAAATTAGAAAATAATATTTTTATCGCTTTGGGAGTAATTAAAGGGGCAAGGGATTTATTGCATGATATGGAACGCATTGCTGTGTTAATAATGAAAATGAAGCAAGGTAATGAAAATGTTTCTGGTCTAAATATGGCTCATTTTAATATAGAAAACTTTAAAGAAATAGTTGAGAAAGAGTTTAATGTTGAGTTATTGATAATTAATGATTATCTTGAACACGTAAGTGCGATGGAAGACTTACGTACCCGCTATCAGCATAATACTTATGAAATAGAATATACTAAGTTTTTAAATAAATATGCATTTAAGCCGTCAGAAGAAATGCAATATCATTTATTCCAGCAGCAATACTTTAACTATATCGAAAACAGTGTATGGCTAGAGGATTAATCAATCTTAAAATAATTTATCAATAGTTCTACATCATCAGTCTGCAACTGTTCCCGCATATTTAAAAACTGCTTTTCATCTAAGTCATAGAGCTTAAGGGAAAGTAGTTTTTTGATATCTTCTTCAGGAAAGCGATATTTAATTACTTTAGCAGGGACTCCGCCGACAACAGCATAAGGTGGCACATCTTTAGTCACCACCGCACCAGTAGCTACTACAGCACCTTCACCGAGTGTAACACCTTGCATAATCATCGCACGTGAGCCGATCCAGCAGCCATCACCAATGATTGTGTCACCCGCAGGGACAAAACTCCGTGTATCAAACGGAAATGCCGAAATCCAGTCTGTGCGGTGGAGTTGGTTACCGCCCATCATAATCACGCATTCTGCGCCAAAACAGACAAAATTACCGATATGTAACTGGTCTATCGGCTTTTCAGCTGTTGCAGGTTTATCGTGCAAATAACGCACCACACAGCGCTCAAAACCTTGATCCCAATATGCAGAATAATATGAATAATTACCTTTGATGTGAATATTAGGGTTCTTCACTGTTTTAGAGATGAACTCAAATTCACACCAATGATTTACAGGTGAATTAATCAATTTTTCAGACATAAACAGTACAACTTAAAAAGGGTAAACCATTATAACCAATTGAACTGATGTCATGCGTCGTTCATTCCTATTAAAAATCAATCGCTAGACCGAAGTGTTTGTAGGGAGGTTTGGGATCCGAGCAATGACTTTAATTTCAAAATCAAAACCTGCAAGCCAATTAACACCTATTGCTGTCCAGTTTGGATAAGGCTTTTGTGTAAACACCTCATTTTTAACTTTCATGATGACTTCAAATTGCTGTTCAGGGTTTGTATGGAAGGTGGTGACATCGACAATTTCATCGAAAGTACAGCCTGCCGCAGCGAGAGTATGGCTAAGATTCTGGAATGCTAGTTTTACCTGTTTCTCAAAATCAGGTTCAGGACTGCCATCTTCACGGCTACCGACCTGGCCTGATACAAAGAGTAAATTTTCCGATTTAATAGCAGCAGAGTAACCATGCTGTTCATACAAGGCATGGCGATCTTGGGGAAATATTGCAATTCTAGTCATGTTTATTCTCATTCAATATCTGGTTTTAAAAGTGGGGGGAAAGCAGCTTTATTTTTGACATACGTATCGTATGTCAACATAATTGACATACGCCTGGTATGTCAATTAAAATTTTTGTGATGATGAGGTAATCAAAGCAATGTCTGTTCGTGAAAAAAAAATGGCGGCAACCCGCAAGAAACTGATTGAAGTGGCACGCCGTACGTTTGCTGAGTATGGCTATGCAGACACCTCAATGGATAAACTCACGGCAGAAGCAGGGCTGACCCGTGGTGCGCTGTACCATCATTTTGGCGATAAAAAGGGCTTATTTGCTGCTGTGGTTAATCAAATTGATTCAGAAATGGCTTTATCTGCCCAGAAGTATCTGGAGCAACCCGAAGATCTTTGGGAGGGGTTGATGCTTGAGGGGAAAACCTATATTGAAAATGCCTTGAATCCTGAGTTTCAGCGAATTGTATTACGCGACGGACCTGCGGTATTGGGTGATCCTGCGCATTGGCCGAGTCAAAACAAATGCTTGAAGTCTACACGTGAATGCGTAGAACAGTTATTGGCAGCAGACCGAATTAAAGCAGTGAATTCTGAAGCGGCAGCCATATTTTTAAATGGAGCAGCCATGAATGCGGCGCTTTGGGTGGCTTCTAGCAAGAATCCTGAGCAGGTGTTGTCAGAAGCATTACATGCCTTTCAACTTTTTGCATCAGGATTATTAAAAGAAGGATAGAGCAGGGGTATAATAATTATTTGTCTGATTATAAAAAACCCCTCAAAAGAGGGGCTTAAAATTGCTATCTTAATGAATTAAAGATATTCAACTTTAGAAACTTCGTACTCAACTTCACCTTGTGGTGTGTTGATTTTTACATCGTCGCCTTCATTTTTACCCAAAAGACCACGAGCAATTGGAGAGTTCACAGAGATTTTGTTGATTTTAAAATCTGCTTCGTCATCACCAACGATTTTATAAGTCTTTTGTTCTTCAGTATCTAAGTTCTCAATGGTCACAGTCACACCGAAAACCACACGGCCATTTTGCTCAAGTGATTTAACATCAATCACTTGGCAAGCACCCAATTTACCTTCGATATCTTGGATACGGCCTTCACAGAAACCTTGTTGCTCGCGAGCAGCGTGGTATTCAGCGTTTTCTTTCAAATCCCCATGTTCACGCGCTTCAGCAATTGCTGCAGTAATACGTGGACGATCAACACTTTTAAGTTGCTGTAATTCTTTCTCTAGGGCAATTTTGCCTTCGGGAGTCATAGGATAACGTTGCATTGTTGTCCCTCATGTTTGTAAAAAGAAAAAATCAGTAAAATTTTTACTGACCTAGAAATGAAAAAAAGCCCGCCACCGAGAGGTGGCGGGACTTCTCGGTAACTTAATTAACCTTTAGTAAGGTCTTGTAAGCGGTATACATCCATTGGCAATTTGATTGCTAAAGCTTGGCATACTGCATCAGCACCGTTAAGGGTAGTTGTGTAATACACTTTACCTTGTAATGCAGAGCGGCGGATCGAGAATGAATCTTCTTGAGCCTGTTTGCCTTCAGTTGTATTGATAATGAGGTGAACTTCGCCATTTTTCAAGCGGTCTACGATATTAGGACGGCCTTCAGTCACTTTGTTCACACGTTCACATTCAATACCAGCATCTTTAATCACATCATAAGTACCGCCAGTAGCGATCACTTTGAAGCCAAGATCTGTCAACTGTTTCGCAATACCAACAGCACGAGGCTTGTCAGAGTGACGAACAGATAAGAATGCATGTTTTACTTCGCCTTCCGTTGGTAGGCCTGGTAAACGGTCATTAGAGCCTAACACAGCTTTATAGAACGCTTCACCAAATGTTTTACCTACACCCATCACTTCGCCTGTAGATTTCATCTCAGGGCCAAGAATTGGGTCAACACCAGGGAATTTGTTGAATGGGAACACCGCTTCTTTTACAGAGAAGTGTTCAGGAATAATCTCTGTAGTGAATCCTTGAGATTCTAGAGATTGACCTGCCATACAACGTGCAGCAACTTTTGCTAAAGATTCGCCGATACACTTAGATACGAATGGAACAGTACGTGATGCACGTGGGTTCACTTCTAAGATGTATACGTCAGTACCTTTAACCGCAAACTGTACGTTCATCAAACCGATTACGCCAAGCTCTTTTGCCATAGCGATGGTTTGACGGCGCATTTCGTCCTGAACTTCTTTAGATAAAGAGTAAGGAGGAATAGAACATGCTGAGTCACCTGAGTGAATACCCGCTTGTTCGATGTGCTGCATGATACCGCCGATCACAACGTCTTTACCGTCAGATACGCAGTCCACGTCAACTTCAATCGCATCGTCTAGGAAGTGGTCAAGAAGTACTGGCGCTTCGTTAGATGCTTGAACCGCATCACGTAAGTAGCGTTTCAATTCGTCGTCGTTGTACACGATTTCCATCGCACGGCCACCAAGGACATACGAAGGACGTACTACAAGTGGGTAGCCAACTTTTGCTGCTTCAGCCATACCTTCTTCAGCAGATTTTACAATGCTGTTGTTTGGTTGACGAAGTTGCAGACGTTGAATCATTTGTTGGAAACGTTCACGGTCTTCTGCACGGTCAATTGCGTCTGGTGATGTACCGATGATTGGTGCACCAGCTTCTTCTAAAGCGCGAGCCAATTTAAGCGGAGTTTGACCGCCGTACTGAACGATAATGCCTTTAGGTTTCTCGATACGCACGATTTCAAGTACATCTTCCAAAGTGATTGGTTCGAAGTACAAACGATCTGATGTGTCGTAATCCGTAGAAACAGTTTCAGGGTTACAGTTCACCATGATGGTTTCATAGCCGTCATCACGCATTGCAAGGGCAGCGTGTACACAGCAGTAATCGAATTCGATACCTTGACCAATACGGTTTGGTCCGCCACCGATGACCATGATTTTGTCACGGTTCGATGGGTTTGCTTCACACTCTTCATCGTAAGTTGAGTACATGTAAGCTGTGTCAGATTCAAACTCTGCAGCACATGTATCTACACGTTTGTAAACTGGAGTTACACCCAAGTTCCAACGGTGTTTACGGAATTGTTTTTGTGAAATGCCCATCAAGTCCGCAATGCGAAGGTCAGATAAACCTTTGCGTTTGAACGAACGGATGTTGTCAGCGTTCAAATCACCAAAACCTAAAGTTTTGATTTGGTTTTCAGTTTTGATGATGTCTTCGATTTGAATCAAGAACCAACGGTCAATTTTGGTTGCTTCAAATACTTCATCAAGGGTGAAACCGTGACGGAATGCATCGCCTACATACCAAATACGCTCTGGACCTGGCACTTTCAATTCAACAAGAATTTTCTCACGTGCGCCTTCAGTGCCCACAGCGATTTTTTCGTCAAAACCACATGCGCCCACTTCAAGACCACGAAGTGCTTTAGACACAGACTCTTGGAAGTTACGGCCAATGGCCATGACTTCACCTACAGATTTCATCTGAGTCGTCAAAGTTGCGTCAGCTTGCGGGAATTTCTCGAAGTTGAAACGAGGAATCTTGGTTACAACATAGTCGATCGCAGGTTCGAAAGATGCAGGGGTTGTACCGCCAGTGATGTCGTTTTTCAACTCATCAAGGGTATAACCTACAGCCAATTTCGCCGCGATTTTCGCAATTGGGAAACCTGTTGCTTTAGACGCAAGTGCAGATGAACGAGAAACACGTGGGTTCATCTCGATCACAACCATACGGCCGTCTTTCGGGTTGATACCGAACTGAACGTTAGAGCCGCCAGTTTCAACACCAATTTCACGAAGTACAGCTAAAGATGCATTACGTAAAAGTTGGAATTCTTTGTCAGTCAATGTTTGTGCAGGAGCAACAGTGATTGAGTCACCTGTGTGCACGCCCATTGGGTCAAAGTTTTCAATGGTACATACAATGATACAGTTGTCGTTTTTGTCACGAACAACTTCCATTTCGTACTCTTTCCAACCAATTAATGATTCATCGATCAATAATTGTTTAGTTGGAGAAAGATCGAAACCGCGTTCACAGATTTCAATGAATTCTTCACGGTTGTATGCGATACCGCCGCCTGAACCACCCATAGTGAATGATGGACGGATAATGACAGGGAAGCCGAAACGCGCTTGAATTTCAAGTGCGTGTTCCATGCTTTCTGCAACGTCAGCGCGAGGGCATTCCAAACCGATTTTGCGCATTGCGATATCGAAAAGTTTACGGTCTTCCGCTTTTTCGATCGCTTCTTTGGTCGCGCCAATCAATTCAACATTGTATTTTTCTAGAATACCGTTGGCATCGAGTGCAAGTGCACAGTTCAATGCTGTTTGACCACCCATTGTAGGAAGAACTGCGTCTGGGCGTTCTTTCTCAATGATTGCAGCTACAGTTTGCCAAGTGATTGGCTCGATGTAAGTGGCATCTGCCATAGCAGGGTCAGTCATAATGGTTGCTGGGTTAGAGTTCACCAAAATAACACGGTAGCCTTCTTCACGAAGTGCTTTACATGCTTGAGCACCTGAGTAGTCAAACTCACATGCTTGACCGATGACAATCGGACCAGCACCAATAATTAAGATGCTTTTAATGTCTGTACGTTTAGCCATGATGCTTCCTTAATTACTTCTTAGATGCTTCGATAAGTTCGATGAAATGATCGAACAATGGTGCGCAGTCATGTGGACCAGGGCTTGCTTCGGGGTGACCTTGGAAACTGAACGCAGGTTTATCTGTACGGTGAATCCCTTGTAGGGTTTGGTCGAACAGTGATTTGTGCGTAGCTTTCAAGTTTGCAGGTAATGTTTCTGCATCTACTGCGAAGCCATGGTTTTGCGAAGTAATCATCACAATACCAGTTTCCATGTTTTGAACAGGGTGGTTGGCACCGTGGTGGCCGTGAGGCATTTTCACAGTTTTTGCACCTGAAGCAAGTGCAAGAATTTGGTGACCTAAGCAAATACCGAATACAGGTACATTGCGTGCGTCTTCTACAATTATTTTTACAGCTTCAATTGCGTAGTCACATGCAGCTGGATCGCCGGGGCCGTTCGACAAGAACACGCCATCTGGATTAAGAGCAAGTACGTCAGCAGCAGGAGTTTGCGCAGGCACGACAGTCAATTTACAACCGCGGTCTGCGAGCATACGTAAGATGTTGGTTTTGACACCGTAATCGTATGCAACAACATGGAATTTAGCTTCAGGCTGAGAGAAACCTTTACCTAATGTCCAAGAACCTTCAGTCCATTCAAAGCCTTCAGGGTCACAGCATTCTTTTGCAAGGTCTAAACCATTTAAACCACCAAAAGCGCGTGCTTTAGCTAAAGCTTCTTCTTCTGTAATGTTTTCGCCAGCAAGGATACAACCATTTTGTGCACCTTTTGCTCGCAGAATACGCGTTAATTTACGTGTATCGATGTCTGCAATAGCAACAACATTGTGTTGTTCAAGGTAATCACCAAGTGATTGCTCAGCACGGAAGTTGCTATGCAATAAAGGTAGGTCACGAATGATCAATCCGTTAGCCCATACTTTATGAATTCGACCTGACTCAGCGTCTTCATCATTACAACCTGTGTTACCGATATGTGGGTAAGTTAGTGTCACAAGTTGTTGTGCATAACTAGGGTCAGTCAAAATTTCTTGATAGCCAGTCATTGCTGTATTAAAAACGACTTCACCAGTCGTACTACCCGATGCGCCAATAGAAGTACCTTTAAAGATAGTTCCGTCGGCAAGGGCTAAAATTGCTGGGGTGCTCAAACCAAAGCTCCTGAAATTTAGGCTGTAAAAAAGCGAGAAGACGAAAAAAAAGGAAGGCTGCTTAAAAACCTACCCTCCTTACATCTGCTCGCTTGAACTTAACACGGCATTATACGCAGAAAGCCACTGAAAGTCCATCGTAAATATCAGGAATAAAGCAGATAAAGCGCTTGCATTTTAGAATAAAGTTTGGTTTTGCAAAATCTTAGAAAAATGTAAGCAATTAATTATTGTCAGACAAATCATAAATTAAAATTTATCAAAAAGCGCTAATGTGGGTCGGTCAGCAAAAAATATAGGTACAAAGTCATGGCAACACAACAAAAACAAACAGCGACTAAATCCTCCCTGAAAGAAGTCGTTATCGAAGGTGCTGAAAAGCTTGAACAAGTTGCAAAAGAGGCGAGTGTTCAAGCCACAGAAGCGGTCACTGAAAGCAAAGAAAAGATCGGAGCAGAGGCAAAGCAGTTGAATGCCAGTGTGCAAGATCAATTGCGTCAGTTGAAGCAAGATGTATTGAATAAACTTGATCAGTTAAAAGTTCAGTTTGGTTCATCGCAAAAAGATTTTAGTGAACTCAAAGAGTTTGTGAAAACTGAGTTTAATACGGTTATTGATGATCTTTCTAAACTTGGAAAAGAGCTGAAAGAAGATGTGACCCAAATTTCAGGAAAGCACAAAGATCATCTAACAGAAACATTTAAGCGTTCTAAGGAACATACTTTGGAAGCGTGGAAAAAAGTTTCACCAGTGAAAGCTGAAGTTACGGATCAAACCACAGATCTTAAAAGTTAATTGTGAATGACATGAATTTTAAAACGCTTAAGTTAAGTCTAGTCATTCCAGGGAGCTGGATTGGGTGAGAGCGAATTAAACTTCAAGTTAACGCTATATATGCATAAGGGAGTCATTAATGGCTCCCTTATTGTGAATGGTACATTTAAGTCCAAAGCACCTATTTAAAAATAGACAGGCAATAAAAAAGCAAAAGATCGTACTTTTGCTTTTTATCGAAGATCAAAACATCAATAGTTTAGAACTGATGTAGCCAATCACGTTTGTTGTGAAAGTCAGCATTTGGACTACTATGCTGCATGGCATAATACTGTTCGCCTTGAGGGGTTTTCAGTACTGCAGTTAGACCAATATAGAGATCTTCCCATTTAAGTTTGTACTTCAGCATAAATTCTGTCAGATCAAGACTGACATTTAAGCCATAGTGCGTCCGTTTCAAATGATTCAGTTCAATATCGTAAGCAGCTTGTGGCGGCATATCTTCTGGATAGCGATATTCTTCAAACTGGTAAGCCTGCCAAGCTTGTGAAGGGGAGAGGTTGATTTCACGATAAAAGTCTTCATTGCGTACACCAATAAAAACTTCTAAGCAGGTCTGTTCCCACAAAAAATCGATTCGTGGGTGAGCTGATACCAATTCTGGCCATTGAATCAGTTGGTTTGGGTCTCGAATCCAATAACCCACATTTAAAGTATATGGGCTTTGTTGTTCGATAGCACCAACGACTGATATAGCCTGAAAGCGACGATCAAAAGCGCTGAGTTCGAAACTTGCCATAAATGCTTAGTTAGACAGGTGTGCGTAGCGAACAAGGTTAGACAGTTTTGCATTTTGTTTTGCCGCTTTGCGGTAAATCAAAGCAATCTTACCAATCGTTTGAACAACTTCAGAACCTGAAACAGTCGCAATTTCAGTAATCATTGCAGCACGAGCTTCACGGTCTTCTGCCACAACTTTCACTTTAATTAACTCATGGTCGTTTAACGCACGGTTTAATTCTTCAATAACGCTTTCTGATAAGCCTTTGTCCGCAACCATTACAACTGGGTTTAGGGTGTGACCAATTTGACGTAAGCGTTTACGTTCTTGAATAGATAAAGCCGCCATAAATATAACCTAATTTTAAAAACGACCTAGTATAGCAAAATCAAAGTTGAAGCGCTGTATTTAATCGGCATTTTCTCGATGAAGATTATTGAAAAAAACATGATTTAAGATGCTTTTTAGATACACATGTCTACTGCAAAAGTGCTGAATTTCACGTACAATCAAGACTGAGAAGTTTTTTTTATTTAGAGAGTTATGGCTACCCGCATTACTAACCAGAAATTATCCAAAAGTAGTCGTGACTGGATGCGTGAGCATCTTGATGACCCCTTTGTGAAAAAAGCACAAAAGGAAGGATATCGTGCGCGTGCCGCTTATAAATTGCTTGAAATTCAAGAAAAATACAAATTGATCAAGCCAGGCATGACCGTTGTCGACTTAGGTGCTGCACCAGGTAGTTGGTCGCAAATTGCCGGTAAACTTGTTGGCGACAAAGGTTTGGTCATTGCTTCTGATATTTTACCCATGGATGCTTTACCCGATGTGACCTTCTTGCAAGGTGACTTTCGTGAACAAGAAGTGTTCGATGAATTGTTAAAAATTTTAGATGGACGTACTGTAGACGTTGTAATTTCAGATATGGCCCCCAATACATCAGGTAATAAGGCTGTAGATCAACCGCGTCAGATCTATCTTTGTGAATTAGCAATCGACTTTGCTCAAAAGGTTCTTGGACCAAATGGACAGTTTGTTGTTAAAGTGTTCCAAGGTGTTGGATTTGATGAATACCGTAAGCAAGTTGTAGACACATTTGATGTGCTGAAAACAGCAAAACCGGCGGCTTCACGTGCTCGATCTAAAGAAGTGTTTTTAATCGGGCAGGGACGTAAGAAAGCTTTCAAGTAAAGTTTACTTGCCAACTCGTTAAAAATTGTGCATTTTGTACGTTTTTAAATTATTGCGAAGCTACTCTGCAGCGTAAGTATTAGAGTCACCCATGTAAATGGGATTGAACGAATTAGATAGAAATGGGAATAAAGCTTTGAGCGATCTTTTTAAGAATGCCGTGTTGTGGCTGGTTATCCTAGGCGTGCTGGTTTTAATCTTCAGCAACGTCAGTGACCGCAATCAACCGACCGCGATGAACTATTCTGAGTTCGTGGCAGCCGTAAATGCGGGTCAGATTAAACAAGTCACCATTGATGGCGAAAGAATTCGTGGCGAAAAATCAAACGGTTCTGAGTTTGAAAGTATCCGTCCTGCGGTTCAAGATCCTGAACTTATGCCGAACCTGATCAAGAACAATGTTGTTGTTGAAGGTACAGCGCCACAGCGTCAAAGTATTTTGATGCAACTTCTGATTGCAAGTTTCCCTGTTCTTTTAATCATTCTGTTATTCATGTTCTTTATGCGCAACATGGGTGGTGGAGCTGGTGGTAAGAATGGCCCAATGAGTTTTGGTAAGTCAAAAGCAAAAATGCTGTCTGAAGACCAAATCAAAGTGACATTTACTGATGTTGCGGGCTGTGATGAAGCTAAACAAGAAGTTGTTGAAATCGTTGACTTCCTAAAAGATCCATCTAAGTTCAAGCGACTTGGTGCAAGCATTCCGAAAGGCGTGCTCATGGTTGGTCCTCCGGGTACGGGTAAAACTTTACTTGCTAAAGCGATTGCGGGTGAAGCGAAAGTACCGTTCTTTAGTATTTCGGGTTCTGACTTTGTTGAAATGTTCGTGGGTGTGGGTGCGTCTCGTGTCCGTGACATGTTTGAACAAGCAAAGCGTCATGCGCCATGTATCATTTTCATCGATGAGATCGATGCCGTTGGTCGTCACCGTGGTTCAGGTACAGGTGGTGGTAATGATGAGCGTGAGCAAACATTAAACCAAATGTTGGTTGAAATGGATGGCTTTGAAGGCAACGAAGGTATTATCGTTATTGCTGCAACAAACCGTGCTGACGTATTGGATAAAGCTTTACTTCGTCCAGGTCGTTTTGACCGTCAAGTGATGGTATCTCTACCGGATATTAAAGGTCGTGAGCAAATCCTGAATGTACATTTGAAAAAATTACCTTCTGTGACTGGTGTAGATGTTAAAGTCTTGGCACGTGGTACACCGGGCTTCTCAGGTGCTCAGTTGGCTAACCTTGTAAACGAAGCAGCACTGTTTGCTGCACGTCGTAACAAGAACACGGTCGATATGCATGACTTTGAAGATGCAAAAGACAAGCTTTACATGGGTCCTGAACGTAAATCGATGGTGATTCGTGAAGAAGAACGTCGTGCGACGGCTTATCATGAAGCGGGTCATGCGATTGTTGCTGAAATTTTGCCGGGTACAGACCCAGTACATAAAGTGACAATCATGCCGCGTGGTTGGGCACTGGGTGTTACTTGGCAGTTGCCTGAACATGACCAAACTAGCCATTACAAAGACAAAATGTTGAATGAACTTTCAATTTTGTTTGGTGGTCGTATTGCAGAAGAAGTCTTCATTAACCAAATGTCGACTGGTGCTTCAAATGACTTTGAGCGTGCAACGAAAATGGCACGTGCAATGGTCACTAAATACGGTATGTCCGATAAAATGGGCGTCATGGTTTACGAAGATGACTCACAGCAGTCATTCATGGGTGGTTTAGGAAGTCGTGTGATTTCCGAAGCAACGCAGCTTGAAGTTGACCGTGAAGTTCGCCGTATTTTAGATGAACAATATAAAGTTGCTCGCGACATTCTTGAAAATAACAAGGATATTGCGCATGCCATGGTGAAAGCATTACTTGAATGGGAAACCATTGATCGTGATCAAATCCGTGACATTATGGAAGGTCGTGAACCACAACCACCAAAAGTGTACATCGCTGAAAATCCAGTGATTGATGTCACACCAACGGATGGTCCAGATGTTCCACCACCATTACCGTCATTGCCAAAAGCATAAAAATTTAAAACCACCTTCGGGTGGTTTTTTTATATGAAAATAAATGCATGTGAGCGAAATGCTGAGCAAACTTAGCGTTAAAATAAGCATAGCAAAATCTGGGATGTGTAATATGAAGTTGGTGTCTTTGCCGAATAAAATTTTAAACTGTGGTAATTTGCAATTAGATTTGTCAGAGCCACATGTGATGGGAATTTTAAATGTCACACCGGACTCTTTTAGTGATGGTGGCAAACACAATGGTAAAGACCAAGCTATAGCACATGCCTTACAAATGATTGCGGATGGTGCGACAGTGATTGATGTCGGTGGTGAGTCAACACGTCCGGGTGCATCTGTTGTTGAGGTTGAAGAAGAAATTCGACGGGTCGTACCCGTCGTTGAAGCCTTATCTAAACACAATGTAGTGATTTCTATCGATACCTCACAACCTGAGGTGATTGAGGTAGCGGTTCAGGCAGGTGCGCATATCTGGAATGATGTACGTGCATTAACTCGGCCGAATGCCTTAGAAACCGCTGCAAAACTGGACATTCCAGTGATCATTATGCATATGCGCGGCGAACCCACCACGATGAATAATCTAGATCAGTATCAAGATGTCGTGGCTGACGTCATCGATGAATTAAAGCAACGTGTGCAAGATGCATTAGACGCCGGTGTGCGTGCAGAAAACATTATGATTGATCCAGGTTTTGGTTTTGCTAAAAATGCACAGCAAAACTTAAAGCTTTTACAGCAATTCTATCAATTGAATGACATGGGCTATCCGATCCTGTCGGCATTATCTCGTAAGCGTTTTATCGGTGAGGCACTTGGTGGTGCAGATGCACAAAATCGCGCTGTAGGCTCGGTTGCAGCGCATCTACTCAGCATTCAACAAGGTGCATGTATGGTTCGCGCACATGATGTCAAAGCAACGGTAGATGCGATACGTGTTTGGCAAGCCATGCAGAATGCAGTCTGATTTGAAAATACTGAATCCCAATAAATTTGGTGAATTGTAGTATTTGTGTTATATAAGCGCCCTGAATATTTTGTGATAGAGTTTCGTATGTTTGCAGATTTACTGCTACCCATGTTTGATGATGAATATTACCCAGATGTGTTGGTTGCAGAGGTGAAGTTATTGGTTGTTCAATTTGCGAAGAAAATTGCAAAAGCAGATTTAAGTTCAACTGATATCTACCATTTTGCCAATGAAACGGTTGCACAGCTCAATAAGATGAAACCTCAATTTGAAGATTTAGATTCGTCTTTGGATGATACGGCTACAGATTATATTGCAGAAGCCATGATGATGGTGCTGCAAGATGAAGGCCATATGGATATTGAAATGGAAGAGTTGGTTGCTAATCGAGAATGGTAATTGAACTTTAAAAAAAGCCCTGTAGTGACAGGGCTTTTTTGTGTTTAGGGATTTAAAAAAGTCATTGAGCATTGTCTAAAAAATCTTTAAAGGATGATTTGATCGATGCTGATAATTTTTGTTCTTCTTGCATGGCTTGTAAGTGTAGGGCGTAGAAATACGATTGATGTTCTTTTTGTTTTAAAGATTGTTGATAAGACCAAAATGCCAGTTGGCGAAGCTTTTGTAGTTTTACTCGTTCAATGGCGCTGCTTTCAGGTTTATAAAGTAATTCAGTAAATACACATAAAAACAGACTGAAAAAAAGTCCACTGAGACTGATGAGGTTTAATACATCTGTTTGTAGATACTTAAAGTTTATAGCAAGGAGAAGTGTTAATCCGCCAAGGAGATATAGTTGTATTTGCAGGCGTTGAACTGCGGACTTGCTGCTAAAACGTGCTTGATAATGTGCATACCAGACATAGCAATAGATCAAAGGAAGAATAATCAATATACCAAGATTAAACGCCATTTTGGGGTCGTGTATTGAAAGTGCCGTTGAAAGCATATGACCAAGTACAGCGCTGCTAAGGGGGATAGAAAGTATCAGGCAAAAGCTAAAGATTAAAACAGGTGCAGTGGGTGTGAGATTGATAATTTTAAAATGTGCAAACAGCAGCCGTTGATAAAAGGCATCGGGATGCTTGAGTTGTAGTGCGGGGAGATTAAAATCTGAAGGTGTCGGCATCGAATAATAATAGATTTCTAAATTTTAGGCATAAAAAAACCAGCAAATTGCTGGATCTTTTATTGCACCAATCTTAGAAGTATAAGAATGGTGCCCGAGGCCAGACTCGAACTGGCACGCTTTGTGGGCGGGGGATTTTAAATCCCCTGTGTCTACCGATTTCACCACTCGGGCATGTGCGCAATAATAGAGGACGAAATGAAGCTTGGCAAGAGTATTTGATGGTGTTTGTTTTAAAATCAATCAATTCATGCATATAAGTTGAAAATATTCAAAAATAGCGATGTATTGAATGACTTTTTGAGCAGTGATTTAAAGTTTTTTGCACTATATCAATGCCAGCTTATTTCATTAACTCATCAAGATAATGTTCAACATTTTGGTGCTTTAGCTTTTTACATAGCTGATTTTCCTGATGCAGCATTTGTATGTGCAAATTTTGGAACAGGGTAAAGCGCTCAGATAACTGTTTATGATTTGCCTGATTCGGATTACTGAGCGACAAACGTAATTTTGCTTTAAGCATTTGTTTATACGACCAATATGCAATACGACGTGTCTCTTGCAGAAAATAGTATTCTTGGGTGTTACTTCCGCCTTTGAAAAGATTTTCTTTATAAAAACGCACAAAGCCGAAACTCATGGCGAAAAAGAACAATACAGATTGAACAAAGGTGCTTTGTAAAAAGGCGATATTGAGTAATTGTAATAAAATCACGATCGCAAGTCTGAACGGCGTATTTTTCAAACTTTGATACAGGGACATTGAACTGTGCTTGATTTGCTTGATGACTAAGGGCACAACCAGCATGAAAAACAGCATAATACTTAGTACAGCAATACCATGAGCGCGAAACTCACTCATTTCTGGAAAATACAGTTGCACTGCATGTCCAATACTCATGCTCAAAGAAATAAAAATCATCGCCGCCAAAACCCAAGGAATAAGTTCTTTGAGTTCGTCTAAAATGCCTTGAGTTTTCAGTTGGCTATAAAATAAATAATTATGTTTAAAGGCTGCTGGATATTGCTGTTTCAGTTGTTGAAGGTAAAGCGCAGCCTGTTTCTTTTGAGCCATATTGTGACGTTAGTATTAAAGCGTGAAAGTAATATAGTTGATTTCGATATTTTTGACAGAATTTTTTTCTAAATCATGTTGTATATCTGAACATTATAAGAGAAATCACAATTTCTATAGTGAAGGTCGCAGTTTTCATCCTTCTTTTATGCGAAAATACATATTTATTGAATATTAAGTTTTTATAGGCAGTTTATGACTGATCATTCTCCTGAAACATTAAGCGATATCGAAATTCTAGACATTCTTCAGTCGATGAAATCAGATGTTTTAAATACTGAAGCAAATGAAGTGATTCGTAGTGGGGGAAAAGCTGGTCGTCAAGAAGCACACAAACAAGCTTTGGTAAAATTAAATCAAGCATTTGAAGATAAATTTGTTGAAGCTGTGACTTTAGCTTTAGGCTTAAATGAAGGCCAAAGTAAAAAAATCCGCTACAAAAAAGACCGTATCCGTATTTTGAAAGTTCGTGGTATCGATTATTTAGCGATTGATGGTGCTGAAACTGCACAAGTATTGTCGCAAGTTGCACAAGCGATTGTACGTGAAGACGCAACGGTGACTCATGACCTCCATAACATTTTTCCATTTTGGAAAGAAGGCTGGCCAATGGTTCAATTCGACAATGTTTATAAAATTTTAGAAGATGACATTCGTATTCATTATGAAGCAGTTCTAGAAGCATTAATTTCAAAGCATTAATCACTACAAATGAACCTGTGAGTGTAAAACACTGGCTAGTTCAGTATTGTTAAGCATAAAAAAGCACCTGATGGTGCTTTTTTATCTTTAAAATTTTAAGTTAAGCTCGAATAAAAGGGAAACATTCCAAAGATCAGACCTGCTGCTAACATGACAAAACACGTGATTACAGCCCAGATAATGGTAAATTTCTGATGTTGTCCAAACTCGATACCCGCAAGTCCACAGAGTAAATAGGTCGAAGGGACAAGTGGAGAGAGTAGGTGTACAGGTTGCCCTACGATGGAGGCACGTGCCATTTCTACAGGTGCAATTCCATAATGAGCTGCTGCATCTGAAAGAATTGGCAAAACCCCAAAATAGAAAGCATCATTCGACATAAAGAAAGTCATCGGCATACTGATGACAGCGGTAATCGGTGCTAAATAGGGACCCATACTTTCAGGGATAATTGCCACAAGTTGTTTGGACATGGCTTCTACCATGCCTGTTCCAGCTAAAATTCCGGTAAAAATACCTGCAGCAAAAATGATGCCGACCACGTTTAAAGCACTACCTGCATGATGTGCGATTAACTTTTTCTGCAAGTCGACATTTTTGTAGTTGACGACTAGCGCAATACATAAAGCCACCATGAATAAAATAGGCATAGGTAAAATACTAAAAACCAGACAAATCATCAGAACGACGGTTAACAGTGCATTAAACCAACGTAGATCTGCGCGGTTGGCTTCTGGATTATCTGAGATTTGAATGTTTTCACCATGGCTGATATCCAATTGGACAATTCCTAGACGCTTTCTTTCCATGCGACCATACATCGTTCCTAAGAAGTACAACCAGCCGATGGCAAATAACATCGGTAAAACCATCGGGACAAATACATCACTTGGGTCGACATGAAGTGCGCTGGCGGCGCGGGCTGTAGGCCCACCCCATGGCGTAAGGTTCATAATGCCGCTAGAGAGCATAATCAAACATGCCATAATCAATGGGCTCATACCTAAGCGCTTATAGAGTGGCAGCATGGCAGCAACACAGATCATATATGTTGTAGAACCATCTCCATCCAAAGAGACAATTAACGTCAGGGTAATGGTTCCAAGAACGACTTTTAAGGGATCACCTTTGACCATTTTTAAAATAAATTTCACCTAAGGGTCGAACAAACCTGTATCAATCATGATGGCAAAATACAGAATCGCAAAAAGCAGCATGATGCCAGTCGGTGCAAGTTTTTTACACCTTCAATCATCATGTCGCCAATTTCATTTATTTGTATGTGTGACAAGCTGTCAAAATAAAAACCAAGTAACCACGCAATCAAGGCAAAAAGTAGGGGAATTAAAGTCAGTGCAACAAGTGGGCTTAAGCGTTTCGACATGATCAAATACATAAAGCACAAGATCATGCCCAAACCGAGTACGTTTAACATGGTTCATTCCTTTGAAATATAAAGCTGTTTTTAAATCCAAGGGCAGAGCATAAAGATAAATTTCATCAGTCAAAACAAAGGTGAGAAAATGTGAAATACATCACTATTTTAATGAAAAATAGTCATTAATAATGAAGGTATTAAGGAAGGGAGATTTTTCGATTTATTTTAATTTTTATTCAAAAAATGTGGTCTGTTTACATATATTCAACATCAGTAGAGAACTGTAAGTGCTGTGCAGATACAGTTTGATCACAACAAGTACGCTTATGCAAAAATAGACAGTAGCGTCCGAATCGGCCAACTAAAAAATCGGAACCAAAATATTAAGGGATTATAAAAAAACAGACCAAAACGCATGGTTTCGTCATATTGTTGTCTGCCACGTTCATAAGGATAAGGCGTTAAAAACCACGCAGTGGCGATCAGTGTAACACCGAGCAATAGAAATAAAGGTTGTGGATGAGCTTTAAAAAAATAATAGATCAGATAAGCCCCAGTATAAAAACTAAAGCAAGTCAAAATCGCTTTAAGTGAAAAAGACATCTTCGTATTCCATCGTATTTATATTTTATTGTTTTAGAAAAAAAAGAATCGAATTAATCCGATTCTTCTGGTGTATCTAGTTCAGTTTCAGCCTGTTGTAAGCGGGTCACTAATAATTGGTCAATTTTAAAGTGGTCTACATCCACAACTTCAAATTTGTAGCCATGATAGGTGACAAAGTCCGCTGGACGTGGAATTTTACGCAGTTTAAACATCATAAAGCCCGCAAGGGTTTCATAGTTTTCTTCATCGGGCATTTCATCTAAAGCGAGGGCATGCTTTAAATCTTCGATTGGTGTACTGCCATCGATAAGCCAAGAATCCGCATCACGTTTAATAATTTGTTGTTCTGCTTCAATCGGTGTTACCCAGTCGCCCATCACGGTAATCATAATGTCGGAGAGGGTAATAACGCCGACAACCAACGCATATTCGTTAATTACTACGGCAAATTTTTCTTTGGTTGAACGGAAACGATCGAGTAATTCGGACAGTGTTAAAGTATCTGGAATCGTGAGGACATTACGAATGGTATTTTCGTTGAGTTGTAAAAGTGACTGATTGTTCAAGATACGAACCAAAATATCTTTGGCATCTACATAACCAATCACGTCATCAATATTTTCACTACAGACCAAAAACTTCGAATACGGAAATTCTGCGAGTTTTTGACGAATACTGGCTTCTGATTCTTTTAGGGTAAAGTACACCACATTTTCACGTGTAGTCATACTTGAAGGGACATTACGTTCTTCCAGTTCAAATACGTTTTCAATAAAGTGGTGTTCTTGCTTTTGTAGTACACCAGCTTGAGCACCGGCATCCATCACGGCTGAAATATCGTCAAAGGTAATATTGTCATCACGTGTTGTATTCACTTTGAATAAACGAAACAACAAATTGGCAATGGCATTAATCACCCATGCCATTGGTTTACACACTTTAATGAAGATTTGAATCGGGTCTACAACAGCAACGGCGATTTTTTCAGGTGCGATCATCGCCAAACGTTTTGGCATCAAATCAGCAAATAGAATGAATAAGGAGGTGACTAAAGTAAACGACAGGGTGAATCCTATGGTTTCAGTCCACGGGCCCTGATAAAAACGGGTCACTAAGGTTATGAAATAAGGACGAAATGCACCTTCACCCAAAATACCGCCAAGAATTGCCACGGCATTTAAGCCAATTTGTGATGCGGCGAAAAAGTCTGCTGAGTTGGCTTGTAAGTCAAGCACACGTTGTGCACGTGAATCTCCAGATTCAGCCAAAATTTTAAGCTTTACTTTTCGTGCACCCGCAAGGGCAATTTCTGTTAAGGATAGAAAACCCGCACCGACGATCAGGAGAATAATAATGACAATATTTTGGAAAAGGCTCACGAATACACCTGTTTGTGATTCATTCTATTTTTCTGTATTTCTAACACAAAAATGGGCAAGGTAGTAGTCTTAACTACTACCTATATAGTGACAGTATACGTTTGAATTAATAAGGAATTAAAGAACTAATTACTGATACTGTGAAAACTGAGAGTTATTCATTAAGTATTCGCGGTTTTCTTCTTCAATCATTTGACGTGCAACATACAAAATAAGTTGACGCAACCAGCGATGAGCAGGGTGATGATGAAGTAAAGGACACCACGCCATTTTTAATTCAAATTCAGGAATATAGAATGGTGGATCGCGAAGTAACAGGTTTTGACTTTTGGCTTGAAGGCGAGCAATACGGCTTGGCAGAGTCGCAACCAAGTCAACATTCGAGGCCAATAAGCCTGGCATTTGATAATGACGGGTGAAAACTGAAATTTTACGTTTTTGGCCAATACGTTCTAAGGCTTGATCAATCCAACCTAGACCCGCTTGTTTTTCAGGATTGACACCAAAACCGACACCCATACCTGTTTTAGATACCCAAATGTGTTGTGCATCTAGATAGCTTTTCAGGTTTAAATTATTTGCAGCAGGGTGCTTGGCATTTAAAAGGCATGAAAAACTGTCACGCCAGACCAAAACTTGGTGGAAACTTTGCGGAATTTCATTAAAGCGGTTAATCGCCAAGTCGACTTTACCTTGTTCCATATCTCGATAAGACACATCACTAGGCGTTAAAAAATCCAGAACCACATTGGGTGCTTCTGAGCGCAAAGCTTTTACTAGGCGCGGCACTAGTGTTGCTTCAGCATAATCTGACGTCATGATGCGGAAGACACGATTTGAAGTGTAAGGTCGGAACTCGGTACGGGGTTCCAAAATCATCGAAAGGTCAGAGAGAGCATCACGGATACGTGGCTGTAATTCAAGCGCACGTTCTGTAGGTGTCATACCTTCTGAAGAACGAATAAGAAGTGGATCATTAAATAAGTTGCGTAAACGACGTAAAATATTACTCATCGCAGGCTGAGTTACACCCAGTTGCTCGGCAGCACGAGTCACATTTTTTTCACGAAGTAGTACATCAAGATAAATTAATAGATTGAGATCGACCCGCTCCAGATTCATAAAATAAATACCGACAATAAAATCATGAAATTTATCTGATTATGCCATAACTACTAAGGCTTGTGTAAAAAATGGATGAAAAAATGACGTGTACTATTGTACTAAAATTCGGCAGTTTTAAGACAAATTTGCTGAAGCGACAGCACATATTTCTTAAACACTTATTACCTGTTTAGAATGATATTTTTAAATAAATATATAAAAATACGGAGCAATTTTGATTATGCGAAGTGATGTTCATAAAACTCAAAAGTAAGATGAAATATCTCATTTACATGATCATTTGAGGACGGAATAATCATGCATTTAGTTTGGTAAGTTTGGGCAAAAAAGGCGTAAAAAATGCTGTTTTTTTTAAAAGTGAATGCTCAGTCGACTTAAGTCTAATGAAGAATAATTCATCAGAGTGTTTGTAAAATAGACAAAAAATCAGCCAAATTTATTAATAAAATAATTTAAATACAAATACTTAAAAATATTGGTTAATTATTATAATACGACTTTAATCTACATATTTTTTAAATAAATACTGAAAATTAATGCAGAATATTGGATTAATTTTTTTAGTCAATCTACTCTGTGTCTATCGCAACGAAATGTTCTAAATCTGAACAATCATTCGAGGGTATGATTTTAGCCTTACGTTGCAGAAAAATCCTAATATTATTACAGGAACATATCATGTCTACATACTTAACAGCGATTGATGCAATCCGTGAATTAAAAGCAAAATTCGGAAGCACTTGGCGCGATATTAGCCCAGAAGATGCTGCACGTATGCAAATGCAAAACCGTTTCAAAACTGGTTTAGACATTGCGAAATATACAGCTGCTATTATGCGTCGTGATATGGCTGCTTATGATGCTGATTCTAGCAAATACACTCAATCATTAGGTTGCTGGCACGGTTTCATCGCACAACAAAAAATGATTGCGAACAAAAAATACTTCGGTACAACTGAACGTCGCTATATCTACCTTTCAGGTTGGATGGTTGCAGCTCTTCGTTCAGAATTCGGTCCACTTCCTGACCAATCTATGCACGAAAAAACTTCAGTACCTGCATTGATCGAAGAAATCTACACTTTCCTACGTCAAGCTGACGCGAAAGAATTAAACGACTTGTTCCGTGCGCTTAAAAAAGCAAACGAAGCTGGTGATACTGCTAAAGCTGCTGAAATCACTGCTCAAATCGACGGTTTCCAAACTCACGTTGTGCCAATTATTGCTGACATCGACGCTGGTTTCGGTAACGAAGAAGCGACTTACTTACTAGCTAAGAAAATGATCGAAGCGGGTGCTTGTGCACTTCAAATCGAAAACCAAGTATCTGACGCTAAACAATGTGGTCACCAAGCTGGTAAAGTTACAGTTCCACACGAAGACTTCATCGCGAAAATCCACGCTCTTCGCTATGCATTCTTAGAAATGGGTCTTGATGACGGTATCATCGTTGCTCGTACTGACTCTGAAGGCGCTGACTTGACTCAAAAAATCCCAGTGGTTAAAGAGCCAGGCGACATCGCTTCTCAATACATCAGCTACTTAGACACAACTGAAATTGACATTTCAGAAGCTCAAGAAGACGAAATCCTAATCAAGCGTAACGGTAAACTTCACCGTCCAAAACGTCTTGCTTCTGGCTTGTACCAGTTCCGTCCAGACACGCAAATTGACCGCGTTGTACTTGACTGTGTATCTAGCCTTCAAAATGGTGCTGACCTTCTTTGGATCGAAACTGCGACTCCAAACGTTGAAGAAATCGCTCACATGGTTAACCGTGTTAAAGAAACAGTTCCAAATGCGAAACTTGTTTATAACAACTCGCCTTCATTCAACTGGACTTTAAACTTCCGTCAACAAGCTTACGACCGTTGGGTTGCTGAAGGTAAAGACGTTTCTGCTTACGACCGTGCTAAACTAATGAGCGCTGAATACGATAACTCTGAATTAGCTGCTGAAGCTGACGAAAAAGTTCGTACGTTCCAAGCTGATGCTTCTCGTGAAGCGGGCGTGTTCCATCACTTGATCACACTTCCGACTTACCATACAGCTGCTCTTTCTACTCACGAGCTTGCTCAAGGTTACTTCGGCGACCAAGGTATGCTTGCTTATGTAGCTGGCGTTCAACGTAAAGAAATCCGCGGTACGATTTCTTGTGTTAAACACCAAGCAATGGCTGGTTCTGACATCGGTGACGACCACAAAGAAATCTTCGCTGGTGACAACGCGCTTAAAGCGGGTGACGATGCGAAAAACACAATGAACCAATTCGCTGCTCACTAAGCATTGAACTGATTCGAAAAAAAGCCCAGCGAAAGCTGGGTTTTTTTATGGCCTTAAAATCGTGTTGAATTTAGGTTCTGTTGATATTTCATAATGACAGCCAAATAAATATGTAAGCTAAGGCAACTGATTTTTCATAGTTCTGCTTGAGTCTTGCAAATGTATTCTGGATTGTTTTTTTGGATAGATAGCAAGCCAAACTGGGACAACTCTTAAATAAGCTTTTGAAATTGAAAAGATTTGAATGAAATATTTGAAGCAAAGAAAAGTGGTGGAATGGAGCAGAGATAGAGTATTACATTATTGAAGAAGCCTTTAGTGGCAGGTTTGTGCGCCTTTAATCAACAACTCATCGGAATTAAAACAAATACGCTATATCTACACTTGTATATTTAATAAGCTTTCTTTGCGCTAAAAAAGCGACACTTATCTGATGGCTTTGGTCAAAAGGTATGCATAAAAACAAATGAATGGACAATAAAAATGGAAAAAAATCTCTGGATCAGGACACTTCTTTGTATGACAGTTACGGTGTCGCCACTTATTTTCGCAGCGACAACCACTGCACCCGTTCCACCCAATAGCCAGCAAGTCTTTTTTGTCGGCAATAATTGGGATGGTACGGTTACAGTGATCAATCCTGCAAAAAACTATCAGAAAGTTGGTGTCATCAATATGGTGCCCGACAAAAAACAACGCCTCACTGAAATTTACCTCAACCCAGTAAAATTAATCGCTTATAGCTATATTCGTAATACGGCAGGAGAGGGAAATGATCAATTGGTCGATGACATGTATTCCACACCAGATGGCAAATCGGTAGTTGCATCACGCCCAAGTTTTGCAGATGTAGTCTCGATTAACATAGCAACAGGGAAAATTAATTGGCGCACACCCGTTGAGGGATTTCGAGCAGACCATATGGCAGTATCCCCTGATGGGCAACAGGTTGCAGTATCAGCGTCTTCAGGAAATGTCGTACATATACTCGATATCAACACAGGCAAGGAGCTCGGGCGCTTTGCCACAGGAGATAAGCCACATGAAAATATTTACTTTGATGGTGGCACAAAAATTCTTAACTCAGCCATAGGTAATGTGGAAACCTCAATGGATGCAGCGTGGCAGGATTTCACTAAAGGCAAACGCTATATCACCATTGCCGATGCTAATAATTTTAAAGTCTTGAAAAAAATTGATTTTCGACCTGCATTGGATGCCTTTGGCCGTAAAGACCTGTCTAACTCAGTTCGACCGATTGTATTTAGTAAAGATGAATCCAAAATCTATGCTCAGGTCTCATTTTTTAATGGTCTGGTCGAATATGATCTCAATCAAGACAAAGTCACGCGCATTGCACAGCTTCCGGGAAGTACAACTATTCCCTCTGATCGCACGAAATGGGTAAATGACTCACGTCATCATGGGCTTTCAATCAGTGGAGATGGTGAAAAACTATGTGTTGCAGGAACGATGGATGATTATGCCACCATCGTCGATCGTAAAACTTTGACCGCGGCGAAATTGATTGCTGCAGGCAAACCGTATTGGGCAACGCAAAGTCCAGATGGTAAGCGTTGTGTCATTTCTGAAAGTGCCACAGATGCAGTAACCGTGATTGATTTTGCAACAGGTGAAAAAGTCATCACAGTTCCAGTTGGCAATCACCCACAGCGTGTTCGTTTAGGTTATGCACCAGCAGGATGGGGCAGTCAGTAAAACAGTTTAAATCAAAAGAAAATGGAAAAATCAGAGTCAAATCGGCTCTGAATTTTTAATTGAAAAACATTTAGAGATTGAATCATGTATAAGAAATGGATTGTTATTGGGTTAGTGGTTGGCTTGATTTTATTGTTGATGATTCAGTTATTAAAACCAAAGCAGCAGGAGGTTCATGAACAGCTACCGTTAGATCAACAAAAAGTGTCTGAAACACGTTCTGAGCGAACTACAGAAAATGTATTGCAGCATTCAAGTTCTAATTCCAAACAATCAATACTCGACAGAGAAACGCACTCTGAGCTATTACAGCAACGTGAACAGGTATATCAACAATTTCAGCAAATAAACACACAGATGAGTCAGGGACAGCAGCCGAATCAAAATCAAGTACTCGCTTTACTCGAGCAGCAATACAGATTGGTTGAAAAAGGCGTCGTGAACGTGGATGAAGCTATTTCATCTATTCAATATTTACGCCAAATACTTCCCGAAATGGATCGATTTTTAGATGGGCAGCAAGCTAAATTGGAACAACTCAAAAATTGAATAAGGCGGATTAAATCAGCTTTTGAAGGTGAACAAACTTGAATAAAAATTTTTAACTGATGTTACGCAGTAACATCAAAGCGCAATTTGCTTCAAATAAAACAACGATACGCGGTAACGTCATCCGCAAGTGTTTAAGACAGGACTACTTCTAATCAAAAATGTTTTTGTGATGCTTTGAATAATTTGGCGGTAGTGAACGAGTTTTGCGGATGACAATGGTTTTGGGTACTTTTGCCGAAACAAAAGTATCTCCAGCCGAAGGCTAATCTCTTTATTTAATCCTTAGATGTAAGACTCCGTCGAATAGGCTTAAAATTATTTTAAAAATGCGAAATTACTTTTATGTGCGTAACATCAGTTTTTAAGAAAAGAACAGGAGTCGAATAGCGCAGAAATAGAATAGTGAATTTTTTAGAATATTTTTGAATTGAGTTGAATGCTGAAAATTCATTTAATGACTTGGAAGATAAACACTCCGAAGATGCCGCTGCAAATGTCGTGACCCTGAACCCGATGAGTTCAAGGTGGACGCGACGTACACTCGCTGGGTTTCCCACACGAGGAGGGCATACGCTCAGAATATACAGAACACATCCATAAGTTTAAGTATCGGCAGGGGATTAGACCTAGCTGGCGAACACCTCAGAGATGTACTCAGTATAACGAATTCAGCGTTATTGGCAAATCACCAAACGCTGACAAAGTGTTTAAAATGAAGCAATCGGGCAAAGTATAATCACTAAACCACCGATTAATCAGTCAATTCTTCCACTTGTTCCAAAATATTTTGCAACAAAAGTTCGCAGTTTGCATATTCTTGCAAACTCTTATTCATCGACAGGACTTCTTGCATTAACTCAAGTGCGACCATAATGACCAACTTGCTTGGTTCCATACGTGGCGCTTTACGACGAAATTCATCGTATTTGTCATTCAGCAGCTGCGCTGCACGTTCTAAATCTGCTTGTTGGTCAGAGGTCGTTGCTAAACGGAAACTATGACCTAGAACTTTTAAATCAACTGCAATTTGTTCACTCATGATCAAACTTCCTCATTGCTTTCAGTCGGATGCGCCAATTGTTGAATTTCTTGTGCATGTTGATCTTGAGCTGTACCTAAAATGGCTAAACGTTGAATAATCGCTTCAACTTTGGCTTTGGCATGTTCATTTTTTTGAAGCAGACGTTCACGTTCTTGCTTTAAACCTTGAATTTCTTGCTGAGCATGACGTTGTTCATTTTGCATTTTTTCTTTGACGATACGTAACTCATTACGCTCTGCCAAAATTTCCTGAAAACGATTTTTTAGATCAGTACAGCTTTTTTCGAGGCGGCTGTATCGGTCAGCCAAAGCAGTTGCATCAGTATTGAGCTGTTGAAGTTGAGCACGTGAATCAGTTAATTGCTCATTCAGTGTTTCAATTTCTTCTTGTTTCGAGGTGATAATGCCGTTCTTATGTACAATTTGAGCATGATGCTGCTCATTAGATGAGTTTTTCTCATCTTGTAAGGCACCATTTTCGCTTTCAAATTGCGCCAGTCGCGTTTTTAAAACGCTAATATGCGCTTGGAGACGCTGTAATTCTTCTAACATAACGTAGTCGCACAGTCTTGCAAACAAAGGTAATATATACGAAGTATAGAGATTGGATAAGCGAATGCAAGACGATATTTCAGGTTGGTCAGATTGGTCCCACAATTTTTCTAAAATTGAAGAAATTTCAAGCCCAAGTGAGTTACATGGTTTACTCACAGGTATAGTTTGTGTGTCACAACCACCGAGTCGTGAAGAGTGGCAACAAATTTTAGCAACGCTTGATGTTGCTGAATTAGATGAAGATGCATTGGCATTGTTAACTGAAGAAGCAGAAGATGTAGCTCATTCTCTTTCAGATGATGAACTCGACTATCTTCCTTTATTACCAGATGATGATCACTTACTTGGTGAGCGTGTGCAAGCCTTGGCAGACTGGTGTGCAGGTGTGGTTCTTGGTTTTGGTTTGGCGGCAGGACATCTGCGTACCAATGAACAAGAATTGATTGAGCATTTACAAGATGTCGCTTCAGTAGAATTTGAAGATTCAGATGATGATGAAGAAGGTGAAGAAAGCTATCAGGAATTATACGAATTTGTTCGTTTAATCCCAGTAAGCCTATCTATGGGACGTACCAAAGTAGATGTTTCAGAAACACCGTTGCTACAACTGAGTGCTAAAAATTCATCGGCTCAAGCGGGCAATGTGGTTGAAATGTTCACTCCACACCGTCCAAGTTAAGGCATTCTTTTTGCATTAATAATTAATAGATGATGGACTCTATCTAAGGAGTTCATCATCCTATTAAATCAATCATAGTCCAAACGTATAAGAAGCATATCCATGAAGAAATTAACTCAAGCAGATTTTCAGGAACGTCGTGACATCCTTGCAGGTGAAATGGGCTTACGCAGCATCGCAATTATTGCCACGAGCAAAGAAGCCATGCGAAACCGTGATGCCGACTATAAATTCCGTGCTGATAGTAGTTTCTTTTATTTAACAGGTTTTGCTGAACCTGAAGCGGTTGCAGTGATTGAAACCTTTGATAGCGAAGAAGAAGGTTATAGCTATAGTTTGTTCTGCCGTGAACGTGACCGTGAAATGGAAATTTGGAATGGTTACCGTGCGGGTATTGATGGCGCGATTGATGACTATGACGCGGATGAAGCCTTTGCTATCGATTTATTAGACGAAGAAATTTTAGAAAAATTACAAAATAAAGATAAATTATTTTACCGTATCGGGCAGCAAGCAAATTTTGATGCTCGTGTGGCGCAGTGGATTGCAGCTGCAAGCGGTGAATCACGTAAGGGTGCAAGTGCGCCTGCACAAGTCATTCAATTGGATCGCATTATCGATGAAATGCGTTTGCATAAGTCTGATGATGAACTCGAACTGATGCAGATTGCTTCGGATATTTCAGCAGAAGCGCATACCCGCGCCATGCAAACGGTTAAACCGGGCATGATGGAATATGCACTAGAAGCAGAACTGAATTATGTCTTTGGTCAAAATGGTTGTGTACCGTCCTATAACAGCATCGTTGGTGGTGGTGAAAATGGCTGTATTCTGCACTATGTGGAAAATGATAAAGAATTAAAAGATGGTGATTTGGTACTGATTGATGCCGCATGTGAATATCAGCTATATGCCTCAGATATTACCCGTACTTTCCCAGTCAACGGTAAATTCAGCCCTGAACAAAAAGCACTTTATAATGTTGTCCTCGATTCGCAAATTGCGGCGATTGATGCTGTGCGTATCGGCAACTCTTATAAAGAACCGCATAACGTTGCAGTGCGTATTTTAGTTCAAGGCTTGCTGGATCTTGGCATCATGCAGGGCGATATTAACGAAATCATCGCAAAAGAAAGTTACCGCCAGTTCTATATGCATGGAACAGGTCACTGGCTCGGTATGGACGTGCATGACGTCGGTTCTTACAAACAAGACGGTGAATGGCGTGCCTATGAAGAAGGTATGGTTGTGACTGTTGAGCCAGGTCTTTATATTGCGCCAGATGATGAAACAGTGGATGAAAAATGGCGTGGGATTGGCATCCGTATTGAAGATGATGTTGTAGCAACTCAAAATGGTCCACGTGTTTTAACCGCTGCAGTGGTGAAATCTGTAGAAGAGATTGAAGCGCTGATGGCGAAAGCGAAAGCCGCTTAAGTTAATATAGTAATTAAAAAAGCCGGTCAGATGATCGGCTTTTTTTATCTACAAGCAGTCATATAAATACTAATCATACAGACAATGTTAATTAGCAATGTAGTTGATTTTCTGATGTTAAGTTTTTACAAAAATTAGATATAAGTCTTTTAAAATTAATCGTATAAATTTTTTATTTTAATCATAATTATGGGCGTTAGAAAAGCTGGGGTGGTTATTCCCTTTAATGGCAATCAACAGGATATAGAAAGACTGGTAAATGATTGGCTGGTTTATTTTGAAGAAAACTCAAAATCTGCATTAGATATAGAGTGGCTGACGGATCATGTTGTTTGTATCAATAGTGCCGGATTAGCGCATTTTGCTTTTACTGAACCTGAAAAATGGAGCAGCTTGCTGAGCAGTGGGTTACCGATTAAATGGATGATATTCTTTGATTTTGCAGACACAAATTCAAGCTATAGCTATGCGCTTTATAAAGAGGGTGCAGAAATTAGATGTGTCATTCAAGCGGAAGAAGATGAACTTTACATGGATGGGCAAATACAAGATTTTGAAAAAGAATGGTTAAACTTTTCAACAAGATATTTATACGAATATGTTGAAAATGGCAAAATTCAAAAAAAATGGATGACTGATTTAAACAGTTTAAAAGAAGAGATCAATGAAGATTTGGAAAGCTATTATCAATATTATTATTTTAGCGAAAAGGATCATTTAATTTATCATACTCAATTGGTTCGGCTGTTATTGATTGAACTCTTTAAAATCTATGTCGGTTTTGAAATCTTTGATAGTGATTATAATCCAGTAAAGAAAATAAAGTTTAAGTATAACAATCAGCGTACTTATGATGATTATTTAAGTTTAGCATCAAGAGGGGATATTGCTGCCCAAATTAAATTGGGTGAAATGTATGAAATGGGATGCGGCGTCGAAAAAAATGATTTAACAGCACAAGGATGGTATCAAAAAGCGGTTGATCAAGGGGATGATGCGGCGATGCTGAAGTTAGCAGCGCTGTTGTTCAAAAAACCATGTAAAACAGAGGTTCATATCGCTTTAGCTCTACTGAATCAGTCAGTGGAAAAGGGAAATATAAACGCAAGAACGGCCCTTGCTGAAATATATGAAAAGGGCGAAATTCTTGATCAAGATTATAATCTAGCTATGAACTTGTACAAGCAATCGGCAAAACAAGGCTGTGCAATTGCCCCCTATAAAATTGGTTTAATGTATGAGCTGGGTAATGGTGTAAATCTAGACTTAAAGATAGCAAAGCGCTGGTATCACCAAGCGGCGAATGCTTTTAATCAAGATGCAGAAATTCGATTACAGAAATTAATCCAGTATTTTAATGCTTAACTTCCTAAGCACCTTATTTAAATTACTGATGTTACTGCGTAACATCAGTTAGGCAGAATAACAAGGCACTTTTTATGAAGGGCGATGTGAATCATTTGAATGAGGAAGCTGATGCTTGAAATTAAAATGATCTGTGGTTGAGCCGGAAATTTAATCGGCTCAGTCATTTTTATTGTGATTTTAAGTGATTCGCTATTTTTTGAGATGAATATTTACGGCGAGAGATGATTTATTTTGTATTTATTCAGTGCAAATACCCGCAACAAATTTGTATTTCATTATAAAAAATCATGCCCTTGATGTAAGATAAAATCCATTACAGATTATATGTATTTCGAGTGAATTTCCTAAATTCGAATACTTGATAAAAAAGGAAGTAAGCATGCAGCAAGAAGTCATCATTGTCGGTGGTGGTATGGTCGGTTTAAGTCTGGCACTCATGTTGGCCAAAGCCAAAATTGGCGTAAAACTTTTAGAAGCCATTAAATACCCAAATTATGATGATGCAAACCTTGCGCCTTATCACTCTAGTTTTGATGCGCGAAACAGCGCCTTGTCACGCCGTACGGTGCAGATTTATCAAGAACTTGGTCTGTGGGATGCTTTGCAAGAACATGCCACGCCTATTTTAGAGGTGAATATTACAGAGCAAGGCAGTTTTGGTAAGGCACGACTAAAAGCAGAACAAGAAAAAGTCGAAAGCTTTGGACAAGTCATTGAAAATGCATGGCTCGGTCGTGTGTTGCTCACAGAAGTCAAAAAACAACCATTAATCGAATTAATTGATGGCGTACAAGTGACTTCACTGACGCAAGATGCAGACTTTGCATATATAGAAGCACAGCGTGCTGAAGAACAGCTCAAACTACAATCTAAAATCGTGATTGCCGCAGATGGCCGTGATTCATTCTGCCGCAAAGCCCTAGGCGTTGGCGCATCAGAACATGACTATGACCAAGTGGCGATTGTCACTACGGTGCAAACCTCTAAACCGCATGCTCATGTCGGTTTCGAGCGCTTTAGTCCACTTGGCCCGTTAGCGCTATTGCCACTTCCGGGTGAATACCGCCGCTCAGTGGTTTGGCCTGTTCCTAAAGGAACTGAAGGCGAGTGGATGGGTGATGAAAATGATCAGCACTTCTTAGATGCCTTACAAGAAACCTATGGCGACCGTGCAGGTAAATTCCAAAAAACGGGTAAACGTTTCAGCTTCCCATTATCCCAAGTGCTTGCAGAAAAACAAGCTGTCGGCCGTGTAGTGCTGATGGGCAATGCTGCACATACCATTCATCCAGTGGCGGGTCAGGGTTTTAACTTATGTATGCGTGATGCCTATGTACTGCACCGTTATTTAACAGAGCAAAGTACCCAAGGTGCAGATTTGGGTGATGCAGCTATGTTGCTGGATTATGAAAAATCGCGCCTGACCGATCAGCAGCGGGTGATTAAATTCTGTGATTCAGTTGTACGTGGTTTTAGCAACCAGAATCCAATTTTAAAACTCATTCGCAATACAGGATTAGTTGCCTTTGACACCATTCCGGGGATCAAGCCTTTGGTCGCGAATTATGCAATGGGGCTAAAAGCATGAGTTTCAATCAAACAGATGTACTGGATGCTGTGATTGTCGGCGGTGGCTTGGTCGGTGGTTTAACGGCATTGTTATTGGCGCAGGGCGGTGTGCAGGCTACGGTATTGGATGCGGCACCTATATTGGATGCAGAAAAAACCAAAAGTATTGCGAATCCTCGAGTTTTGGCGCTCAGTCAAGCCACTATTCATTTACTCAAGACCGTGGGTGTTTGGGAAAAGCTTGCTCGTCAGCAGCCTTATACAGGCATGCAGGTGTGGAATAAAAATGGCTATGGCGAAATCAATTTTGGCCATGCTACAGAGCAAACGCCATCAGTTGAGCAAGCTTTAGGTTCAATGGTTGAACCAAGTGTTTTGAATTTAGCTATTCAAGAAAAAATGCTAGAACAACTCGAAGACTACCGAACCCAAGTCAAGGTAAGTCGAGTTGAGCGTGGCGTTGGTGTATGGATCATTCACCTCGCAGATGGTACCCAGCTCAAAACAAAACTGGTGGTTGGAGCAGATGGTGCAAACTCATTTGTCCGAGAACAAGCTTTCATCGATCTAGATGTCTTGGACTATAAACAGGCGGGTGTGAGCTGTGCAATTAAAACCGCCCAACCGCATCAGCATGTAGCGCGTCAAATTTTCTTAGAAACTGGGCCTTTGGCATTTTTGCCGATGGCGAGTCTGAAAAAAGAAGAAAGCGGTTATTGGCAATCCATTGTGTGGACCTTACCAGATGATTATGCCGATGAATATGTCGCTTTATCCGATGTGGAATTTACTGCGTTGCTCACTCGAGAAAGCCATCACATGCTCGGCGAGGTCTTAGAAGCAACGCCACGTGCTAAATTTCCATTGAAGGCACGAGCTGCACAGCAATACGTTCATGATGGTCTGGCGCTGATTGGAGATGCGGCCCATGTGATTCATCCGCTTGCAGGACAAGGCGTGAATATTGGCTGTTTAGATGCAGCAGTACTTTGCGATGTGCTTTTGACCGATAAAAAACGGGGTGTGTGGGCACATGAACAAAGTTTGAAGCGCTATGAGCACCGCCGTAAAGGGCAAAACGATGCCATGATGCATAGTATGTCCGCAATTGGTTGGTTAGAAACTACAACTTTTTCTCCTGTGGTGTGGGCGCGAAACTTTGGTTTAAAACAAGTGGAAAATCAGACTGTTCTTAAAGATGCATTTATGGCTCAAGCCAATGGTCTGAGTATTTTAAAAGATACAATCTACGCAGCTTAGGTCAAAGTCAGATATTTTTTAGACAGTCGTATAAACAAGGTTACGATTTTGATTAAAAAAGATACGATTTTTTGATTGTGGGTACTAGTCGAAATGCTCAGAGATTGCTAAATTTCTGTTAATTTAAAACCAGCCATTCGCTGGCAAACAGAAGTCATTCGCGGGGAGAACACAATGACTGATATGAACGATTATGATGATCCAGAAGATTCAGTAGTTGATGAAGATGAAGCACAAGCAGCTGAAAAAGGTGCAGGTGACGCAGCTGATTCTGCCTCTGATGGTGACACCTCTGAAGCTGAAACATTAACAGTGACTGCAAAACTAAAACAACGTCAGGCGCTTGAAGATGAAGTTGCTGCGTTCTTAGCGCGTGGTGGTCGTATTACCGAAGTCCCTCCAGACGAATCGGCAAAAGATTAAAAATGAAAAAACACCACGTCATGTGGTGTTTTTTTTGCTTCATTCGCTTGTGCGAGGCTGAAGGTCATTCATTTTTAAACTAAGCATGTTTAGTTATGACGTTGTGAATTTATTTTAAGCCGTCTTTGGCTTCATATATTTACGACTGATCGCGTAAATAGGATAGAACACAAAATGCAGTAAAAGCAGAAACATACAATTGATAATAAATGCAGCAATATACGGTGGTGCATGCATGGCCGCCACAGCAGCGACAAAAGATTGAAAAAGTAATACTGCACTCAAAACGACATAAGCCCAATAGCGATGTCTATCCCAAAATTGGCTCAGTTTCAGTACATTACCGACTACAAAATAGAGGGAACAATATCCACAGACCATCGCAATCGCGCTATGATCGGCCGTCATTTGCTCGCCACTAATATAGTGCGGATAGGGTTGAATGCCAGTATAAATAATATGTGCAAGGGCCGTGAGCCAAACCAGATTAAAGAGAATGAACACCAGCGGTTTGTTGACAGACAGATTTATGGACATGTTATAAGCAACTTTTTTCATTCTATTTAAATTATTGTATGGGATAGCTTATGGAACCCGTAGGTCCCATAAGCGGTTCAAATTAAAAATAAAAAAAATTAAGCTTAATCGTTCGCTTGGGTTAACTCTAAAGCACGTTGATAGGCCACTTTCTTTTTAATCCCAGTTAAATCTGCAGCCAACTGAGAGGCAGCTTTCACGGACAAATCTTGAAGTAAACGTGTCAGCAATTTGTCTAACTTTTCTTGCTCTAGGTCTTTTTCTTCGGTCGCACCACCAATCACTAAAACGATTTCGCCTTTTTGCTGATTGTGATCAGATTCGACAAAATGAACCAATTCACCCAAAGACATTTTTTTAATGGTTTCAAATGTTTTGGTAATTTCACGTGCAAAGCCCACAGGACGATCTGCACCAAAGACATTCGACATATCTTTTAGGCAGTCCACAATACGGTGCGGCGCTTCATAAATAATCATGGTTTGAGTTTCGTCTTTCAATTTTTCCAGTGCTAAAAGACGTTGTGACTGTTTAGAAGGTAAAAAGCCTTCAAAACTAAAACGGTCACTGGGTAGGCCGACAGCACTGAGAGCTGCAATGGCAGCACAGGCACCCGGTACAGGAATGACACGAATATTTTTTTCTTGTGCAGCACGAACCAGTTTAAAGCCGGGGTCACTGATCAATGGCGTGCCTGCATCACTAATCAGCGCCATATTTTCACCCTTTTCGAGGCGTTCAATGAGCTGGTCTATTTTGTTGCTTTCGTTATGGTCGTGGCAGGCGGTTAAAGGCGTATTGATACTAAAATGTTTAAGTAATTGTGCTGAAGTTCGTGTATCCTCGGCGGCAATAATTTTAACCGACTTCAATACCTCAATTGCACGATAACTAATATCATCTAAGTGCCCGATTGGAGTTGCAACAACAAATAACTGAGCACTCATAGGTTTCTCCATGTTGGATAATAAGAACAAAATTTTGGGTCTTTGCCTTTTAAGCAGTCTGTTTACTGCTGCACAGGCAGACGTCTTGGTCATTCTACCTGAATCTGGCCCTATGGCGCGAGCCGCATCCAGTATTAAGCAAGGTTTCAATAGCGCATATCAATCATCAGATTACAAAGTACCCATTAAGTTTGTGGATTCAAATCAAAAGCAAATTGCGGCGATATTGAAGCAACAGGTAAATAAAAAAACTCAATTGGTGATTGGTCCATTAGCACGCCAAGATGTTGAAGCACTTGTAAAAGCCAAGCCGAAAGTCCGCGTGTTGGCTTTAAATGAAACGACCAGCCAAATTCCCAATGTCTGGCAGTACAGTTTATCGAAACGTGATGATGCCTTAGCACTCCAAAAAGTCTTCGAAAAAGACAAATTAGCGCAAGTGTTAGTGTTACGTCAGCCTGCAACAGAGGCAGAACATGAATTACTGCTCATGTCCTTAATCAGCCAAAGTTCAGTGCCGATTCAAGTGGTTGAACAGCTCCCAACGAAGCTGGACAAAAATCAAGGGGTGCTGTTGCTAGGCAATAATGAATGGTTAAACAGTCAAAAAAAACTACCTAAAACGAAACTATATAGCGTCGCCAATGCGATTGAAGCCACAAAGCCCATTCCTGTAGGGCTGAAATTTTGTGATGCACCTGCATTGCATGACGCGCGTTGGCCTGACCTGATCCGAGCTTATGAGGAAAACCCAGTAGATATGCCATATCAACGTCTTTTAGCTTTTGGCGGAGACACATGGCATATCGCAAAACAATATTTGCAAGAACCGAAATTAAAAAGCATTGAGTTTCAGGGGCGAACAGGGCTAATCAAAATTAGTCAAAATAATATTCAGCGTGTTCCTCACTGCTATGAGCGAAGTAAAAAAGGCATCGTGGCGATCTCACTTTAGGGATGAAACGATGCAGCTAAACTTAGAGCAGATGAATTTGGGACAGATGAATCTGGGGCAGTGGGCAGAACGGCAAGCGCTGCGTTTGGTTGAGCAGCAAGGCTATGTACAGGTGCAACAGAATTATCATAGTCGTTATGGTGAAATTGATTTGATCGTCACACGTGGTCAAGAATTGGTGTTTATCGAAGTTAAAGCCCGTTCGAATACCCGTTATGCTCAAGCCGTTGAAAGCATTTCTATTCACAAACAACGTAAGATGATGACGACTGCGTTGCATTTTTTAAATGAACAGTCACATTTTCAAAATTATTATTGTCGCTTTGATGCAATTTGTTTTGATTTTTATCAGCACTTTGCAAAAACACTACAGCAAGACTTTTCTAAATACCCGTATCATCAGCAATGGATTGAAAATGCTTTTACTTTTGATCAAGAGTTGATTAATCTTTGATAAAACAAACTGTGTAAACGCATAGAAAAATACGTGTGGAAATTTGAGGAGTCGTGCTGAGTGGTTAAGCGTATTGGAATAACGATGCTTTGTGTCGCAAGTTTATCTGGCTGTGCGAGTTTTATTTCGAATGGAACAGGATCAGCACCTGTAGGAACTGAAAGCGGCGCACGCTCATTGGGACAAGTTTTTATTGACTCTTCCATTGTTCGAACAGCAAAAATTAACTTATATAAATTAGATACTCGTTTTAAACAGTCACGTGTCAATATTGAAAGTTTTCATGGCAATGTCTTATTGACTGGGCAAGTGCCAGATAATCATTTAAAAGAATTGGCAGAAGAAAATGTCCGTTCAATGAGTGATGTCAAAACTGTACATAACTATATTACAGTGGGTAATCAGATCAGCTATAGCACCATCATGCAAGATACTGCGGTTACTGCGAATACCCGTGGTTTGATTATGAAAGCGCCTGTGGTATCTGACAGCAAAGTACACATTCATACTGAAGATGCTGTTCTTTATGTGATGGGCCGTTTAAACAGTGCGGAAATCACAGACTTAAATCAAATCTTGCAACAAGTGGGTAATGTAACGCGAATTGTCACTTTAATCGATAATATTGATCAGAACCCAAATCCACAGGCACGTTCAATTAACTCAAGTTACACCACACCTGCTGTAGGCAATGTGCAACCTGAAGTACAAACGCCTGTAGCGATAGATCCGGATGCTGTCGATCCAAATGCTCAATAAAATGTCGGAAATGATGCTGTAAAATATGAATCAATGGTCTCTGCGGCTTCAGCAAAAAATGGATTTGGCTAAATCTTTATACCGAAATTTTCGGTTATATGATTTTGGCAGTTATGCTTTAAATCGACTGACACCCAAACAAGGATATCATGTTCAAAACAATATCCCTTATGGTCTTAAAGCGCGCCATCGCCTAGATTTGTATCGCACGTCAGCACCTCGTCCGCAACGTCCACTCATCGTTTTTGTACATGGTGGTGCGTGGATGCATGGTGACAAAAAGGACTATGGATTCATTGGTGAGGCTTTTGCAAAAGAAGGCTTCGATGTTGCTGTCATCAATTACCATCTCGCACCTGAGTATATTTTTCCGGCTTCAATTGATGATCTTAGCCTTGCATTAAACTATTTGACGCAGTCTCAGCATAAGTTGCAGATTGAAGTGGAAAATGTGGTGTTAATGGGACATTCGGCAGGGGCATTTAATGTCATGTCTGCACTGTATCATCCGACGCCTTATCAGCTACAAGTGAAAGAGAATATTCGTGCAATTGTGGGATTGGCAGGGCCATATCATTTTGATTATAAAGGTGATCCGATTTGTGCAGATGCCTTTGATCAAAATGTACCGTATCAACAAGTGATGCCGTATTATTTTGTTGAGCACAATCAAGTGAAGCATTATCTATTTACTGCGGATAAAGACAATATCGTTGGCTATAGCAATAGTGAAGATTTAGATCGTCGATTAAAAGCCTCAGGCAACCACAGTCAGTTGATTCAAATCCCACGTGTTGGGCACATCACGATGATTGGTTCAGTTTCGAGTTTATTTAGTCGCTTCTTTAAAACCAAAGCTGAAATCATGCGTGTACTCGATGAAATTAGTCCACGCTAGTAGATAGCTTTCATAAGTCAAAAAAATGATCATTAATTCGTAGCAAGATTAATACTGAAAGCCCTTCTTCCTCTAAGATGAGGGAAATTTTTCATATAAATCCTCTCCTTCTTGCGCGTAATTATGCTCATCCTTGAAAAGGAGAGGGAATATTTTTGTGAATTAAGTATTGATTTATGAAAGAAGTTTAGTGTTTGACGTTAAATACTAATTTAAGTAATAAAAAAACCACCATATTTTGGTGGTTTTTTTCTTCTTAGATTTGAATTCCAATTAGGCAGATTTCGCGTAAATATTGGCTTGTATCCACAGATTGCCACGAATATATTGCCCAACATTGAAATCTTTATGCGCCGGATTTCGTGTTGCAACACGAACAATCACCGCTTCTTGGTTTTCTTCGTGGATTAAGGTCACATCATACAGCGTATAGTCTTGCTCTTTAAATTGCATGGCAGTTTTGCCAACAATATGCCCTTGGAACCAAGCTTCGTCTTCTTGGCCAAGATTTTCACCATATAGGTATGCAACCATTTTAGAAAAATCGACGGTGACTGGTGCTTTGTCATCTTCAGACTTCGGTTGCCACGCTTTAATCTGTTCGTGTAAGTCTGCAGGGGCAACACCATTATTTGCTGTCAAGATATCGTTTAAAGCACGATGATGTTTTATCGATGCAGGATCGTCAACGACGAGCTGTTCATGTTCAGCGACAGCTTCAAGTTCATAGGCCCAAGCATTGAGTTGCACACTGTAGCTTGCATCTTTTTCATATTGGTCGTGATTGACGCTATATAAACTATCAAAAGCATACACACTGGTATTTGCGCCTAAGTCGAGGCAAAGCACAGCTTGCGTATTGGATTTACAGGTAATAATACGTTCAATGGTGGCTTTGGTTTTATATGGGCTATCAAAACTTGGAAATGCAGTTTTAACGGCTTTAGGTTTATTATTTTCTACCGCAATCACTTGGCACAGTTGAATCGACGCTTGTGATGGACCTTGAATCAGCCAGGTACTTTGATCCATATCAGATTCTTGTGCGCATAAGCCCATCGGCATAATGGGTGCATCCAATGCCTGACCCAGCCAAACTGGTACATCCGTTGTCGGGTTGCCTGTAAGCAAATTCCAATGTTCAACATGACTACCAAAAGTTTGATCTTCAATAGTGATAATTTCAGGGCTATTTTGTTTTTTCATATGCACAATTGATATTGGGTTGGTTTCATAATTAATAAATCGAGGGTTATTTGAAATTTTCAAGTCACCGACGTCATATTTATCATGAAATCATGCATAAAAAATGTTTTCAGTAGGATTTAAATGTAAAAGCATTGGAAAATAAGCCCAAGTTGGAGTCAATTTGCAGCTTTTCGATTCTCATGATTAGAGAAATGTAGATCCATTCAGCGGATGCAGATCCCCAAATTGTCATGTAGATTTGTTACTATGAGTCATGTTTAAAAGTGAATGGAAAATCAGTGCTGCCATTTAAATTATGGGTGGATGCAGATGCGTTACCACGCATTTTACGTGATGTAATTATTCGGGCTTCTGATCGTTACCAGTTAGAAGTCACTTTTGTCGCCAATCAAAATGTTGGGATAACGCCTTCGGTGCGGATTAACTCGATTCAAGTCATGAGCGGGGCGGATGCCGCGGATAAAGAAATTATTCAGCGCATGAAAGAGCACGACATCGTGATGACACAGGATATTCCACTTGCTGCTGAAGTGATTGAACGGGGCGGTATAGCGATACATCCACGCGGTGAGATTTATACCACAGCAAATGTCAAGGCTCGTCTACATTTACGCGACTTTATGGATACTTTACGGGGCGCAGGTGTACAAACTGGTGGTCCAGCCCCGATTTCTGAACGTGATAAGCGCGAATTTTCCAGTAGCTTAGATCAAACCATTCAAAAGCAAAAACGAAAAACGGCGCAGAAGTAAAAACCATGCCATCTAAAACAAATCTAGCGACCACCTATGCGTTGTTGGTCTTTATTTGGTCGACCACGCCACTTGCCATCGTTTGGAGTGTCAGTGATATCAATGCGTTTTGGGCACTGACATTACGCTTTTTTATCGCATTACCCTTGGCTGTCGCATTATTGTTTATTTTTAAACATAAACTGCCGATGGATAAAACCTCGCTGCACAGTTATTTGGCGGGGGCGTTTAGTTTTATTGGTTCTCAGATTTTTACCTATATGGCAACTGCCTATCTCAGCTCAGGCATTATTGCCCTGATGTTTGGTTTAGCGCCAATTATGACGGGTCTGATCGGTCGTTTCTTCTTTCATACCTATCTGCATCGCTTGCAATGGATTGGGATGTTGATTGCCGTCTGTGGTTTAGCCATTATTTGCTTAGGCGGCAGTGATCAGCACGTACAGCCTGTTGGCATCGTCTTAATGTTAATGAGCGTATTCGTCTACTGTATGTCGATTTTTTGGGTGAAAAAAGTCAATGCGCCATTGCAGCCCATGTCTCAAGCCACGGGTTCGATTCTTATCTCAGCACTATTTTCTGCTGCAATGCTACCGTTTATTTGGCAGTATACACCTACACAGATGCCTTCGACCAAAGCACTCATTGGCTTATTTTATGCAGTGATTATGGCTTCATTGATTGCAATGTTTTGTTATTTCAAACTGGTACAAAACATCAAGGCGACAACTTTGTCTTTAACAACGGTACTCACACCCATGCTTGCTATGCTCTTTGGTGCTTTACTGAATGATGAAAAATTATCATTGATGGTTTTACTTGGTGCCGTGATTCTATTATCAGGCTTGTTTGTTTATTTTTATAAAGATTTTCGGGCGAACAGAGAGCTCGCCCACAAATTAAAACATTGATTAAAAATCACTCTTTGTTTTGGGTCAGTGCGATACACTCTGCAAGTTTGACGCGGTCTTGAGGGAGCAGTGTGATAAAATAGGCACCCGTACGGTATAAGTTGCTTTCTTCTTCACGGCTATAAACCACTTGCGCAGTTGCCGCAATATGGAAGAAATTTTCAGGGTGGCTTAAGGTCACATGGATATAAGTACCTTCTTTAATCGCGCGTTCGCTAAAAAAGCTCAAACCAGTCTCTGAAAAATTCACATGCTCAGGCACTGGTAACATGCTTTGTACAATTGCGTCGTATAAAGAACCCGTAATAAGGTTTAACTTTTGGTTAAATAAGGATAAGATTCGAGCAATTTGTTGATCTTTCTCAGCTAATTGTTCTAATTCGTAGTTGAGTGCATGATCAAATTGATCTAATTCAGCAAGTAGTAGAAAATAGCGCGGCAATACAAAATTAGGATCGTAAGGATCATTCAGTGCAACATCATCAGAGATAATCTGATAGTTGATGCGCAAAGCAGCATCGATACGCGACATTACACGGCGTTCAGTTTGAACGCTTTGATGCTGTAAGTTTTCCATAATATATATTACCTCGGACTAGATGGTTATGTTTAAACCAATCTCGCTGTATATAGGGTTGAGATACACTCGCGCTCGGCGCAGTAACCACTTTATTTCTTTTATTGCTCTGGTATCCATGATCGGCCTCACGCTTGGTGTGGCAGTCCTTATTACAGTTTTATCTGTGATGAATGGTTTCGATCGTGAGCTGAAAACTCGTGTCTTAGGAATGATACCTCAAGCCACTGTTTCTTCAACACAAATTTTAACAAATTGGCCTGAACTTGCAAAAAAAATTGAGCAGCATGAGCATGTTCAAGGTGTCGCACCATTCACCCAATTACAGGGAATGTTGACGGCACAAGGTCAAGTGTCTGGCATTATGGTCAGTGGGATTGAACCGCAGTATGAAAAAAAGGTATCAATTATCCAAGACCATATGGTGGAAGGTAGTATCGATAACCTGAAAAAAGGTGAGTTTGGTATTGTCCTTGGCAAGCAAATGACAGATGCCTTAGGTTTAGGCTTGAATGACAGTGTGACCTTAGTTCTTCCTGAAGCAACACCTTCTCCGGCTGGGGTCGTTCCGCGTTTTAAACGATTTAAAATTGTGGGTATTTTCAGTATTGGTGCGGAAGTTGATTCGATGATGGGCTATGTAGCTCTGAACGATGCGTCGACTTTATTAAAACTGCCAGATGGTGCACAAGGCATCCGTATGAAGTTGGATGATATTTTTGCAGCACCACAAGTCTCTCAAGAAATTGTGCGTGATCTACCAGCAAACTTCTATGCTTCAGATTGGACTTATACACACGGCAACCTGTTCAGTGCGATTCAAATGGAAAAGGCAATGGTAAGTTTATTGCTGTTCCTGATTGTATTGGTTGCAGCATTTAATATCGTGTCTTCATTGGTGATGGTGGTCACTGATAAAAAATCCGATATTGCCATTTTGCGTACACTAGGCGCTTCACCGGCTACAATCACGCGGATCTTTATGGTGCAAGGTACAGTGATTGGGGTGATTGGTACGGTGTCTGGGGCAATTTTAGGGATTATCGCTGCATCTAGTATTAGTAATTTAGTTGGTTGGTTGAATACAACACTGGGCTTAAATATGTTTGATGCTTACTTCATTAACTATTTACCGTCTTATTTAAGATGGCAAGATGTTGTGGTGATTGTGTCCTTATCATTGGGTCTTAGCTTTATCGCGACTATTTATCCGGCTTTACGTGCAGCTAAAGTTCAACCTGCAGAGGCTCTACGCTATGAGTAATTTAGTTTTAGATGCCCAAAACATTACCAAATCTTTTACCGATGGGAAGTCTACAGTCGATGTGATTCGTGGACTTTCATTACAAGTCAAAGCGGGTGAGTTTGTTTCGATTGTGGGGTCAAGTGGTTCTGGTAAAAGTACGTTGTTGCATGTATTGGGTGGCTTAGATCGTCCAACATCGGGTCAAGTGTTGATTAATGGTCAACGCTTTGACACTTTAGGTGAAGCAGAGCGTGGATATATTCGTAATGAGCATTTAGGTTTTGTATATCAATTCCATCACTTACTACCTGAATTTACCGCCTTTGAAAATGTGGCGATGCCATTAATGTTACGGAAGTCGAGTAACTTCAAAGAAGTCAAGCAGCAAGCTGAATACCTGTTGGAACGTGTTGGACTTTCCCACCGCATGACGCACAAACCCGGCGAACTTTCAGGCGGTGAACGTCAACGTGTGGCTTTGGCCCGTGCATTGGTAGCAAGACCTAAGTTGATGATGGCTGATGAGCCAACAGGGAACTTAGACCGAAAAACCGCAGTGAAGATTTTTGAGTTGCTATCTGAGTTGCGTAAAGAATTTAACATGGCCATGTTAATCGTGACCCATGATGAATATTTAGCTCAATCTGCTGATGCGATTTTGCATATGCAAGATGGTTTATGGGTTGATGACTAAGCGCTAAATTGATTTCGCAAAAATTAGTGGATTAAGATTGTTTGATTGAAGCTCACCTCGGTGGGCTTTATTATTGCCAGCACATAATAAAAATAATGATGACTCATGTTGCAAAGCTTTTGTATTGGCTGGATTTTAGGCATTTCTTTTATGGGTTTCAGGTTTTGGAATCCACAACTCTCGACAGCTCAGTTGCTTTTTATTGTCCTGATTTGGCTAGGTTTACAGCTTGGTATTTCATCAAAACTAAAAAGTATTTTTTCGAAAATCTTACAGCTCAGTACAAATCTATGCATGGGTGCAATTCTCGGCTTCAGTTTCGCCAATACTCAACTTGATCAGCGTTTGGCATTGGTTGAGCATCAGAGCAGACAAGGCGAGTTTATTGTGTATATCCCACAAATTAGCCAACTCAAAGACCAAGCGATACATCAAAAAGTCGAAGTGCTAAATGTGAATCAGCAGATTCAATATTTTATGGCGTATTTACCCAATTCGATTTTGCAAAATAATGACCAGACGATCCAGCTAGTTCCCGGGCAATACTATCGCATGTATGGTGAGTTACGGCCTACACAGAGTTATGTGACCGAAGGTGCATTTGATCAAGAACGGTGGAGCATACAGCAAAATATACATGCCAGTTTAAAGGTGAAGTCAGTCGAATTGATACCACCCCAACATATGACTGCAATGGGCTATGGTCATCAGTATCAACGACATCAAGGTGTGTTGCATCAGTTCAAAATAAAAGTCGAACAGCAGCGTTTATATTTAAGAGCGTTTATATATCAACAACCACTACGAAATCATGGCTTGCTGCTAGCACTGCTTACTGGTGATAAAAGTTTACTCACTGAAGGCACCAGTGAATTATTTCAACGCTTTGGCATGAGTCATTTACTAGCGATCTCTGGTCCGCATGTACTGGTTTTTGCCAGCATGCTCTGTTGGGCGATGCAGTTGGGTATCCGTAAATATTGTCCCAAAATTTATCTCAAATGGCCTAAACAATATGTATTGGTCGTGCCCTTTATCTTCTGTGTCCTTTTATATTGTGCATTTACCGGTTTTGAAATACCAGCACTAAGAACGCTGACGATCTGCCTTGTCGCAAGTAGCATGCTTTTGTTACGGCAAACCATTCAGCCTTTTCAACTGCTGGTTTTTAGTGCCGCAATTTTATTGCTCGTGGATCCCTTTAGTATTTTATCCGCGGCATTTTGGTTGTCTTATGGCGCATGCTTTATTTTACTGCGGATATATCAAACCTTAAGGATGCATTTACTGGCTCAAGCGGAAGTCAGTTTTTGGCAAAAGTTAAAGCATTCAATGTGGTTGATGGTGGAATCACAATGGAAAATCTTTGTCGCCTTATTTCCATTGATGGTGATTTTTTTCAAGCAAGTGACTTGGATTAGCCCATTAAGTAATTTATTCGCCATCCCGTGGTTAGGGGCTGTGGTGGTTCCTTTAGATATCATCGGAGGGGCACTTTCTTATATTTCTACACCTTTGGCGCATTTGGTCTTTTTATTCAATGATCTGTGTTTAGAAGTGTTGCATGTATTTCTCTATGGCTTAGATCGACTCTTTGCACCACAAATGCAAGATGTCGCATTGACGTCAACTCAGATCGTACTGTTGATACTCGTTATAGTAATCTTATTTTTACCTGAAGGAATCTTGCCAAAATATTGGGCGGTCATTGCCTTTTTTGCTCTGTTTATCCCATGGAGAAATTCAGCAAATTTTCAGCTTTCAATTTTAGATGTGGGGCAAGGGCAGGCGATCTACATCCGATCTGTAGATCATCATATGATGGTGGACTTCGGTGGAAACTATGATGAAAATAAATTTAGTGTTGGGCAAAATATCATCCGGCCATTTTTGAGTGTGCAAGGTGTCCATCGACTAGATCGGGTGTTATTGACTCATTTAGATCAAGACCATAGTGGTGGCTTTTTCTCATTGGAGCAACAGCTTGATATTGGACAGCTTTCAAGTAATGAGCGGGTACAAACCATAAACCAAGCTCCACAGCGCTTATGTCAGCGTGGTCAGCAGTGGAATTGGGATCAGCAAGTATATTTTGAAATACTCTCGCCAAAGCCTGAAGATCTGACAAATGCTCAATGGAATGCCAATGAACGTTCTTGTGTTCTATATGTCACGGTCAAAGGCGTCAATGGCCCACGACATTTTCTATTGATGGGGGATGCGGGTTGGGAGACGGAATATCAAATGTTAAGTGATTATCCAGACCTAAAAGTCGATGTCTTGGTGCTTGGACACCATGGTAGTCGGCACAGTTCATCCTATGCGTTTTTAAACCATTTTAAGCCCAAGTTGGCGATTGCTTCCGCAGGTCGCTTTAATCGTTATGGACATCCTGCAAAGATGACCCAAACACGTCTCAAACAATTAGACATTCCACTCTTGCAAACTGCACAAAGTGGAAGTATTCATTTCAAGCAAAATAAACAACAAATTGAACTAATTGAAGAGCGTACAAAGTATAAATGGCTCGATCTATATCGCAGGCTATCTAAAGAATCTGAATAGAAAACTGCTTCAAGTGTATTGCTTGAAAATGTCATTCTGTCACATTTTTAATTTTTTGCTGTCTTTGATATTCCTCACGAATATCACGAATGCGTTGAGCGGCTTCCTCATCACTAATATTGTATAGATTTCTCAATTTTGGATTGGCTTTAAAGCGTTTATAGCTCCAGTGATAATGTTCTGGATAACGATGAATTAAATCTTCCACTGCTTTAAAAATAACCATTGAGCCATCATCTGCATTGCCTTGATAAATATTGTCATCGATAGGTTCGATATGCATATCAAAACCATGATTATCATTACGAATGGCGTACAGTAAGAGCGCACGTGCTTTGGTTTTTTGAATTAGTTTTGCACTTAAGTTGCTGGTTTTTAGTGGAATACCAAAGTATGGAATCATTTCACCGCCGGCATTGGGGGTATGGTCTGGCAAAATCACCGTCGTCCCACCTTGTTTTAAGGCTTTGAAAATTTGACGTACACCTGATTCATCCGTAGGAACCAATATTGCTTGCTCACGGCTTCGAGCAGCACGGACAAAATTGTTGGCAGATTCACTTTTTACCGGCTTGTACATGATGGTCATTTGAGTGTACTGCGCAACCCATGCATTCATGATTTCCCAAGTACCAAAATGTGGTACCACGAGTACAACGCCTTTTTGTAGGGCGAGCGCTTCATGTAAATATTCAGCGCCATGTACGTGATGAATTCGTTGAATATTTTTTTCTGTACTTGCACCCCAAATGTTAAAAAATTCAAAATAAGAACAAAGTTCGTTTCGAATCGCTTGTTTAGTGAGTTGAATGCGAGCTGACTCTGATAATTCAGGCAATGCAATTTTAAGATTGCGTTGAATCGTAGAGTAGGTTTTAGAGATTTTTAAAACATTGACTAACCCAGCCAAACCTTTTGCAATTAATCTAGAAATTTGAATAGGTTGACGGCTGATAAATTTTAACAGGTGATATGTGGTGTCCTGTGAATTTTGGTCGGTCATCTTATTTAAGTCTGAAAGAAATGAAAGAAAATTTAAAATAATTATAGGGGAAAATGAATTGATTAGACAGTTATAGCGATTAGCGTGTATATAATGACTACAAATTAACGATCAAATGGGTTTTTTTATGTCCGAATGGCCACCAAAACCTGAAGAAAAACAGCAAAGTTCTTCAAACAATATCCAGCAGCCAACTGGAAATGAATGGAAAATATTAGAAAAAGCCGTGCTTTCTTCCGTTGAGGAACAACGTAGAGCACGTAGATGGGGTATATTTTTTAAATTTTTAACCTTTGCTTATTTGCTATTTATTATCATTGCGATGGCGAAAAGTTGCAGCATGTCATCATCAGATCCTGCAGCAACAGCGGGTTCACATATTGCCGTGGTTGATATCATTGGGACCATTGCAGCGGACAAGCAAAGTGTAAACAGCGCAAATACCATCAAAGCTTTGAAAAAAGCTTATGAAAATAAACAAAGCAAAGCGGTTGTTTTAAATATTAATTCACCGGGTGGTTCACCTGTTCAGTCTGATGAAATCTGGCAAGAAATTCAGTACTTGAAAAAAGCCCATACCGATAAAAAACTGTATGCCATTATTGGTGATACAGGCGCTTCAGGTGCGTACTATATTGCTTCTGCCGCAGATGAAATTATTGTCAATCCTTCAAGTTTAGTGGGTTCAATTGGCGTGATCATGCCGAACTATGGCGTTAGTGGTTTGATGCAAAAGTTTGGTGTAGAAGATCGCACCATGACTTCGGGTGAGAACAAAGCGATTTTATCCATGACTCAACCTGTCGATGCTGCACAAAAAGCACATGTTCAAGGTGTACTCGATAACGTTCATGCGCATTTTATTAATGCCGTGAAAGAAGGTCGCGGTAAGAAATTAAAATCGAATGATCCGGCTATTTTCTCAGGTTTATTTTGGACAGGTGATCAGGCTGTGAAGCTGGGTATTGCTGACCGTACAGGTAGTTTAAATAGCCTGAAACGTGAGTTGAAAACTGAAAAAGCTGTGAACTACACCATTGAAAATAGTCCATTTGATTCTGTACTTGGTCGTATGGGAAGTTCATTTGGTCAAGGTTTGGCAAGCGCATTGTCACAACAGGTTCAATCTGAAAACAGCACGAAGTTACAATGAAACCGTTAATTCATTTTGCGCACGCCAATGGCGTGCCATCACTGGTTTATCAAAAATTGTTTGATTTATTGAGTGATGAATATGATGTGATCTATGTGCCGCTACTTGGGCCAGATAAGCGTTACCCAATCGATAACCATTGGAAGAGCTTAACACAGCAAGTCATTGATAGTATTGTACGTCAGGCCAATGGTCGTAAGGTGATTGGATTAGGTCACTCATTAGGTTCGGTTTTAACATTTCAGGCTGCGTTACAACGCCCAGAATTGTTTGAACAAGTGTTAATGATTGATCCGCCTATGATCATGGGTAAAGAGTCTTTTGCTTTGCACATTGCAAAACTCCTCAAACTCAAAGTTGTCGATAAAATGTCGCCCGCAGGCTTGTCGAAACGTCGTCGTGATCATTGGGACAGTCGTGAACAAGCAGCGGAGCTTTTAAGGCCGAAAGGTTTTTATAAAGATTTCGATCCAGACTGTTATCAAGCTTATATTGATTATGCCTTGATGGACGATAAACTGCGTGGTGGGGTGGAGTTGACGATTTCACGTGATGATGAGGTTCATATTTTTCGAACCAATCCTTCACTGTGGTGGTTACCTCAGACTCAACCACAAGTGCCTGTGCAGCAGTTAATTGCAGAGCAGGGGCCATTTTTAGCTCGGCACTTTCCACAAAAGGTTGAGAAAAAATTTGGGATTCCATTTAAAGTTGTTGCGGGGAGTCATATGTTCCCATTGGAACATCCTGTGGAAACTGTTGAATTGATCAAAGATTTACTTAAATTGCCTAAGCGTCATCATTAAAGCTTAAAAACGACAACACAAAAAAAAGCACTCTATAGAGTGCTTTTTTTATGAATGAAACATTCTACTTTTGAGATTTATTTCGCATTTTCAAATTGTAAAACAACTTTGTTGTTGGCATCTAAAAATTTCAAATGATCTTTAGAGGCATCATAATGAGTAACTTGGCTCAATGCCTGCGAAAAATGTTGAGGAATATTTGTCGCAGTCAAACACGCTCTTTGTGTTGTAGCAAGGTTTGAAAATTGGATTTTTGTGTTTTGCACAGCGTAACCGCCCATGAATCGATTACAACCATCAGAACCACTTACACGAGTATCGTCGAAAGTGATGGTGGGTACGTTCGAATTGTTAGGGTCAGCTTCAAGCTTAACGCCTTGAATTTCACTCGCAACCCAATTTTTGTTTTGTAATTTATCTAAATTACGATCAGTAGCCGGATTTGATGTCGTAGCACAACCAATCATACCCAGTGTTATACATGCACAAGTCGCCAGTGTGATGGATTTTAACATGTGATTTTCTCCACTTTTTTTGAAGGATGTAATATTTCTAGATTTATAAGGTTTACTAATTGCAATATAAGCTTATTATTTTAATGATGCTAAAAGCTTTAATTTAACTAAAAACTACATATTGATCATAAAGTTGAACATTCTGCAAAAATGGATTTTAGATTTTAGATTTTAGATTTTAGATTTTAGATTTTAGATTTTAGATTTTAGATTTTAGTAATAAATAGAGTTTTATTTGGCACTGAAAAACAAAACGCACCCTAAGATGCGTTGATTGTTAAATTATACAGTTGCTTAGAACTTACAGAATTGAACAGGTTGTTGCAAAGGCTCGCCACGATATAAAACACCGTTTTCAGTGTGTTGAATGGTGCCATTACAAATCCATTCTGCCACTTGAGGGTAAATCACATGCTCAAGCACGTGAACCCGATCTGCCAGACTTTCAGCATGATCATGCACATTGACTTTAAGTACGCCTTGAGCAAGCGCTTGACCAGCATCCAGCTCTGCAGTCACATAGTGAACTGTACAGCCATGGAAGACATCACCGGTGTTTAAAACACGTTGATGAGTATGCATGCCTTTATAATTTGGCAGCAGAGAAGGGTGGATGTTAATCATTTTTCCTTCCCATGCTTTGACAAATTTTGCGCTTAAAATGCGCATAAAGCCTGCTAAAATGACCAAATCAACATCCCAGTCGAGCAGTTGTTGATGCATCACATCATCAAAAGCTTCACGACTTGGATATTGTTTATGTTCAATGACTGCAGTTGCAATCTTTGCTTTTTCTGCACGTTGCAGTGCAAAAGCGTCAGGTCTATTGGAAATCACCCCAACGATTTGACCTGATAGATTGGCATCGATCAGGGCTTGCAGGTTAGATCCGCTGCCTGAAACAAGTACAGCAATTTTAATCATGAACGTTGCTTATGCGAAAACTACACGGATTTTTTCGTCAGCGCCTTCAACAGATTCAGCATTATCTGCAATGTGACCCATTGTGAATGCTTTTTCGCCAAGGCTATTGAGTAATTCAACAGTTTTGTCAGCATCGGCTGCATCAACCACGAGAACCATACCTACGCCACAGTTAAATGTGCGGTACATTTCAAATTGTTCAACACCACCTTCTTTTTGAAGTAGTTTGAATAATTCTGGCCATTCCCAAGATGCTTCATTGACTACCGCTTGAGCACCATTTGGCAGTACGCGAGGTAAGTTACCCGGTAAACCGCCGCCTGTGATGTGCGCCATAGCGTGTACATCCACTTCTTTCAATAACTGAAGAATTGGTTTTACATAAATACGTGTTGGTTCCATTGCTGTATCTGCAAGTGGACGACCATCAACGATTTGAGTAAGGTCAACGTTTTTCACATCTAAAATTTTACGAAGAAGTGAGTAACCGTTTGAGTGTGCGCCAGAAGATGCAACACCAACTAAAACGTCACCCGCTTTAACTTTAGAGCCATCAATAATTTTGCTTTGCTCAACTACACCTACGCAGAAACCTGCAAGGTCATAGTCTTCGCCTTCATACATACCTGGCATTTCAGCAGTTTCACCGCCAACCAATGCACAGCCTGCAAGTTCACAACCCGCACCGATACCAGTTACAACATTTGCTGCAACGTCAACGTTGAGGTGGCCAGTTGCATAGTAGTCAAGGAAGAACAGTGGTTCAGCACCACATACAAGAAGATCGTTTACGCACATTGCAACCAAGTCTTGACCAATTGTGTCATGACGGTTCAAATTCAATGCTAAACGTAATTTTGTACCAACACCATCTGTGCCAGATACGAGAACAGGTTCTTCATAACCTTTAGGAATTTTACAAAGAGCGCCGAAGCCGCCTAGGCCGCCCATTACTTCAGGACGTGCAGTACGTTTCGCGACAGATTTGATACGATCGACTAACGCGTCGCCCGCTTCAATGTCGACACCTGCATCTTTGTAGCTTAAACCAGTGTTTGGGGTAGAAGTTGAGTTGCTCATAATGAAGTCTCCGCATTCGCGCGGGGATTATAACCTGAATATGCAAAACTCTTATGCTATTTCGCACTAAAATGTTATCTTTATTAAAATATTTTCCTTTCTATAACGATTACATTGAAAAAAGGTGACTTTATATGGGTGATCGCACCTTGCGCCGAATATTTATTCTTGCTGGGATAGCATTGATCATATGGGTTTTATACTTATTAAAGCCTGTAGTTGTTCCTTTTATCGGCGCATTTCTAATTGCATATTTATTTAGCCCTTTAGTCGATAAATTACATAATATTGGCTTGCCGCGCTGGTTATCTATCAGTTTGGTCTTTATTGGAATTGGTGTCGCTATATTCCTTGCAATGTGGTTCCTCGTACCACTGGTATGGGAACAGTTGATGTATGCGAAAAACAATATTCCAAACAATATTCATTGGGTCAACTATACATTCCTGCCGTGGTTATCAGAGACATTTAATCTTGTACCGATGGAAATTGATACAGAGCAAATGTCAGCAGCGATCATGGAGTATATTCAAACCAACTATAGTGCAGACAGTATCCAAGCCATGTTGTTAAAAGTGGCACAATCGGGTCTGAATTTCATACAGATTGGTGGCACGATTGTCTTAATTCCAATCATAGCTTTCTATTTCTTATTAGATTGGGAACGAATGTTAGAAAACATGCGTCGACTTATTCCACGTAAATATGAAAAAAGCACGCTCACAATCGTGGGCGAATGTCATGAAGTTTTAGGTGCATTTGTAAAAGGCCAATTCTTGGTAATGTTCTTATTGGGCGTTGTTTATGCGGTTGGACTCCAATTAGTCGGTATTGAGGTCGGCATCATCATCGGGATGATTGCGGGTCTAGCCAGTATTATTCCGTATTTGGGTTTTGCGGTTGGTATTATTTCGGCAATTGTGGCTTGCCTGTTCCAATTCGGTTTGGATTGGGTGCATTTGGCCTTAGTACTGGTGGTATTCATGGTAGGGCAGGCAATAGAAGGTTATATTTTACAGCCTTTCTTATTAGGCGACAAAATTGGTTTGTCTCCTGTGGCAGTGGTATTTGCAGTCCTTGCAGGCGCGCAATTGGCAGGACTCCTCGGAATGCTCATTGCACTACCCGTTGCAGCGATTATTGTGGTCTTATTACGTCATGCACGCGAAAATTACGAGAAAAGTAATTTATACCGAAATGATGTACTTGTCGTAAATGATGCTGCAAGTGGCACTTTAAACGTAGAAACCAATCAAGTTGCTGTCGATATTGAGCTCAAAAATCAGTCTGCAAATTCGCTGCAAGATCCTGAAATTTCGAGTAACATTGAACGATCAGAACATAAAGATTGATAAGGCCAAAATATAGATATGCGTCAATTGCAGCTAGATATAGAACCACAACTCGATGCTCGAATTAGTGATTTTTCTGGGCCGAGTTGGGGGCATGTAATCGATGGTGTTCGTCAGTTACATGCTGGTTTAATGAATCGTTTCTATATCTATGGTGGAGCTGGCACAGGAAAAAGCCATTTACTGTCTGCAATATGTGACTCCTATTTAGAAATTGGTAAATCAGCAATTCAAGTTTCATTGCTTGAATTGCTCGATGCTCCCACTGAAGCGATTACTTCGCTCGATCGCTATGACTTGGTGGCTTTAGACGATATTGAAGCGATTAGCGGAGTTCCACATTGGCAAAAAGCTGTTTTTCACCTGATTAATTATAATAACGAAGAAGGTGGTCAATTGGTCTTTTCATCTCGGCTGGCGCCCATTGAACTCAAACTTGAACTGCCAGATTTACAGTCTCGATTAACTCAGGCTGTCAGTGTAAAAGTACCAAATGGTAGTTTATACGCAGACCGACAAGCACTCGTAAACTCTGTTTTGGCGCGACGTGGCATCCATATGGATCAACAAATTGTAGATTATTTGTTGGCACATGGGCCGCATCAGGCGTCTATTTTACTTCGCTCTTTAGAACAACTGATTCAGATGTTAAAAGGTGAAAAAGTCAAATTGAGTCATGCCAATTTAAGACAAATTTTTGCCCTAATTGATGAATATCGGTAAGCAATAAAAATTCTTGAGTAATTACTCAAGCTGTGACAAAGTACATAAAAATATTTTAATGTTGCAAGGATTGTGCAACTTAAGAATAAAAAGATAAAAAATATTTAAGGAGATGGATATGCTCAAACAGAGCATAGGCATTGGCATGCTTCTCATGGCAGGTCATGCATTTAGCGCAGAAATTACCGTTACAACCACTGAAGATGTTGTAAAGGATGACAAGGAATGTTCACTTCGTGAAGCCATAGAATATATCAATAATGGTATGCCAGAAGCCGGATATAATGGTTGCGGGGGGAAAGACGCCTATGCCTCAATTTCTCTGAAAAAAAATGAAGTTTATAAACTCACTAAAAAAATTGATATTAAAGCAGAACTGAATCTGAAAACGGCGTATGACAGTAACGTCAATGAAGATGTCGTACTCGGTCTTAATAATGCCGTCATTGAAATGACCGGTAAGGATCAAATTTTTAATATTAATGACGGCGAAAAAGAACTAATTGCGATCAATTTTAAAGAAATTTCATTTAAAGGATGTAAGCAAGATCAGTGCGCTGATAAAGGCGGCATCCTTTTTAATAATGAAAAACTCACACTTGAAAATGTAAAGTTTGAAGATGGTAATGCACGACTTGGTGGTGCAATCTACAATGTTGGATTCTCAGAAGATGGCGCAGCTGTAGCAAGCCGTCTGTATATGCGAACCACAATTTTTCAAAACAACAAAGCGGTAGATGGTGGTGCAATTTACTCAGAAGCACCGGCTTATGAAATCTATACATCTTTGTTCAAAAATAATGAAAGCACTTCTGGTCGAGCGATTGTTTACAATCAAAATGGGCTCGCAGACATCAGTAAGTTGGTGTTCAGTAACCCTCAAAATATCATTGCCAATAGCACCTTTTTCAAAAACAAAGGTTTTGCTGTCAACTTACGTGATGGTTTAGCACTCAATAATATTACAGTACTGAAGAACAGTGGCGGTATCGAACTAAATAGTACCTCTGAGCATGCTTATTTAGCCAATAGTGTGGTGATTGGTAATGCGCTCAGTGGTACCGCTCAAGATTGTAAAGTCGTGAACTCAGGAACAGACCAATCTGTTTTTTATAACAACTTAGTGGCTGCGAGTTGTCCTGTTGGGCCTGCTGCAAATTTAAATGATGTATGGTCTGGGACGAGTTTAATTGCGGGTGAAGATGAAGGTAGCTGTAAAACCTTAACAGAAGATCGTAATGCACTTTTCTGTCCATTTACCACAGCAAATAACGCATTTATTGGTTATTTACGTCCTCGTATTTTATTAGATTACGAAACGATTTTCTCAAGCCCGATATTAAATAAGGGGAAGACCACAGCAGATGGCAATGAGCATCATGTGTATTGTGAGTCTTCTGATCAGCGTGGAAAAAATCGTAATTTGGATGATGTTTGGTGTGATCGTGGGGCTATCGAAATTGTGGTTCCTGTGAGCATGCCTCGCTTAGGTAAAGACATACGTACAGGTGAAGTGGCGAAGTTTAATATCTTAGATGCTTTAGGTGACAGTGATTTAATTCCAAAAGAAGAATGTACAAAAGTGATGGGTATGGCAAATCCAACAGGTGAGCCATGGCAAGATGGTTGTCCAATAGTTGTACAAAGCACCGAATCAAAAGGTAAATTTACACTGAATTTGAATGGTGATTTTGAATACACGCCAAATGGAAATTGGCATGGCGCAGATATTTTTGAATTGCGTGTGGTGACGTCTTCAACCCGTTTTAATACTTCGGCAAAAAATTATTTAGCTGCAGAAGTGCGTATTTTCCAAGAACCAAACAATGAAATGGAAAGTAAAACCGTTAAAACTTCGGGTGGTGCTCTAGGCTGGGCGAGTATTTTTGCGCTGCTTGGCTTAGTTGGATTTCGTCGCTTTAAAAAATAGTCTGGATAGAATTAAGGACAGCACATGAAAAATTATAAAAAAGGATTGCTGGCGGTCATGGTCCTTGCGGCTATGTCATCTATGGCAGCGACAAGTAACATCATCAAAGTTACGACCTTTGATGATGAAAATGGTGAAAATCTCAATCAATGTTCTTTACGTGAAGCGATTGAAACTGCACGTAAAAACAAATCTTTTGGTGGATGTAATGTCGGTAATCCAAATAATGGGCAGACCGATTATATTCAACTTGAAGCAGGTGAATATCTTCTGACCAAAGGTGAGTTAGTTCCGCTCAATCAGATCGTGATAGAGGGGAAAAGTCGCTTTAACTATGATTCAAAAAATTTACTGACGCAGAAATTTCCTGCCTATGAGGATATTAGAACGACGATTAATGCCCAAGGCAAATCGCGTATTTTTAATACTTCACGCTCAGAAGCCAACTTTGTTGTCAATAATGTACGCCTTACTGGCGGGATGGCAGAAGACCGTGGTGGTGCCTTGTATTTAGGGGGAGCATTTACATTAAATAATGGTGCAATTGAAAACTCTCAAGCCAAAGTTGCTGGCGGTGCAATCTACTCCGTTGCGCATAATATGTCGAAAAAAACATTATTGGTGAGCAGTTTAGTTCAGGGCAACATCGCACCTAAAGGTAGTGTTGTCGCTATGGATTGTATCGGGAACTTGGGGGATACCCAGCCTGAAATTGTGTTCCAGCAAAGCAGTATTATTCAAAATGGTTCATCGACGAGCAATAGTGTGATGGACTTCTGTGGAAATGCCAAGGTTGAACTGACAGCAAATACGATTGCAAAAAACCAAGCAAATCCAAGTACGGGTAGTATTATCCGTGCCATTTCTCAGGGAACGGATCGTTTAAGTGCTTTTTCTAGCTTCGTTTTAACCAGTAATACAATAGTCGAGAACAATGCGGCGAGTACCTATTATTATGATAACAATGGTACAAAGGCTTGGTATTTCAATGTATTGGCCTACAATACTGGTGGAAAATCTTGTCGTTATCTGAATAATGCAGTACCTGATAATGGTCAAAAATTTGTGGCAAGTAATAATGCATTTGAACTGGCAGCCGCACAGTGTGATTTACCCGAAAGTGTACTGAATAGTACGGAAAGCTTTCTGCAAAACCATGATGTAAGTAGCTATGCTATGGGGACTTTATTAAGCGCCCTACAAACAAAATCTGCTTATAATTTGTATTTACCTTTGTATTACCCGAAAGCAATCGGCAGTGGTTTTGACTTGATCAATCTGGGCTTAGACGGCTGTAGTGATGCGGATCAACGGGGCATTTTGCGGATCACAGATGGTACTTTACAGTTATCACCTACGCAAAGAAACACATGTGATATTGGCTCGGTTGAGTTAATGAATTTAACCGCAGCAGATATGGCAGATATTACCAATGAGTCTTTAACAGCTCTGCAAGATAAGTATCAAAATACAATTGATGCTTTGAAAAAGGATATCGACGATCCAGATTATGCAGAATACAAAGTTGCCAATCAGGATGATTTAACAAAATACGAAGCGGTATTAAGTGCATTAAAAAATAACCTCAAATATCGTGCAGTTTATTTTGATCCATTCCCAGCATCATTACCTCAAGAAGAGTCTGTGAACGGAAGTGCTGAAACACGACAAATTGCCTTAAATGCTGACAACTATACCGTGACGACTTCACCAATCGGCATTGGTAGTGAAATTACGGTGTCTAGTACAGGCGAAGCAAGTATTGTGGGTAATCCACCACATGACCTGCACTGTGATTGGGATGCTGGAATAAAACAAATCGTTATATATCGCACAAGTGGGGCAACAACAGCGCCTACCGAATACGGTTTTTGTAAATATACGCTAAAACAAAAGACAGGGAGTCAGGCGGAATCCTCTGGTGTGGTCCGTGTGGCATTTAAAAATATGACCCCAGTGGCCAAAGCTGCTCAATATACAATTAGTCCGTCAAATAATTTGTCTGTTACCGTCAATAATTTATTAGAAAATGCTAATGATGATGGTGATGGTCCAGTTACATCTATGCCAGCGGGCAAATCGGTATGGCATAAAAATGAAGAAGGTCAAATTATCCCAATTCGTTTTACGAAAATCCCAGCAGGTTTAAACTTTGAAGCTGAGTATAGTGGCAGTTGCCCAGCAAGTTATTTAAAGGAAACTTGCTACGGTGGCAAGATTACCTTCTCTGTAAAAAATGGCTTTAGTCAGTTTGACTATCCTGTTGAATATAGCGTTGTCGATAGTGATGGCATTGCATCAAGCAATGCAATTCTGACTCTTAAGAATACCGCGAAAAACACCAACTCTTCTTCTAGCGGCGGTGGTTCGATGGGATTATTTGGGCTGTTGACACTGATTGGTTTAGGTATGTATCGTCAACGTCGGTTGAGCAAGTAATACAATAAAAAAGCCTCGATAAGAGGCTTTTCATGGCTTAACTAATTTAATTGATTTGATTTTCGCAACATGCTGCTGTTTTAGATTAGTGAGCGACAGCGATAGGCTGTAAATATTTGTTGATATACTCATCGCGAATAGCAGGTCGTTCATCAGGACTAGCTTTTTGCATACGTGTCGCGAGTTCTTTACGTTCTAAAGTACTCATTTTTTGCCAAGTTTCGCGCATACGTTGCTTTTCACTATCTGGAAGTTGAGTGAACCAATCCATGCGCTGTTGCAAGCTGACACGTTGATCTGCAGGAATCTCTTTGAGTGCCTGATACTTTTTAATTAAAGCCTGTTGTTCTGCTTCAGATAGCGAATCCCAAGTTTCATTGACTTGAGTATCTGCATCTTTTGAAAATATCCAAAAGCGATCAAAGCCAGCAAAACTGGTTTGCAAAAAACTAAAAGCACAGAATGCAATTGCTAATTTTTTAGCTGCCATGTGGAACTTTGTCCTCACCCAGAACCATCAACATTTCAAGATCTTCTACCATTTGAGGGGAGAGCTTAGGGGTTGAAATCACCTGATTTTGTGGTTTGTCATCCAGTACAGTCGCATTCGGTAAAATGACAAAACCTGCAATTGCTGCTGCAAGTGCAAAGCCAGACATTTTCCAGAAACCATAACGTGAAGTTTCGCGCTGATGAATATCTTCAAGCACGTTATTCATGACAGTTGCTTTGTCTTTATGGTGCTGTGCGAGTCCATCAAGTTTGGAAGTTACTTGCTTTAAGAAATCATCTTGTTTCATTCGGATGATCCTCCCATATGTGGATTCAAATGTGCCAAAGCGGTACGTAAACCTTGAATGGCACGGTGGTAATGTGTTTTCACACTGCCTTCGGAACAATTCATAATTTCTGCAGTTGTATGCGTATCAAAGCCTTCCCAAGCTCGCAACATAAATGCTTGTTGCTGGCGGACTGGAAGTTCTGCGATAGCATCTTGTATTTCCTCTGCAGTGACAGCCTGATCCAGAAAGTCGAAGGGGTTTGGTGTAGATTCATCTACCACATCCTGTATCTCGACATCGTCGTCATCTAGGCTGACTTTTCTAAATAAGGAAAACGGCTGCGAACGACGTGCTTCTTTTCGACGCCAGTCTTGCAGCTTGTTATTTAAAATGGTGTAAAACAGGGGATACCATTCCTCTGTGGACTTTTCAGCATAAGCTTTATGTAAGGAAATAAAGGCTTCTTGCACCAAGTCCATGGCAATGCCATGTTGACCGTGCGTTGCACTTTCCATCATTACTAAAGCACGCCCCGTCACTTCATTCATGAAGTTTTTCAGGCGAGACTCAGCCGTGCTTTTTAAAACACTGCTGTCTTGCGTCTCGGACTTTTTGGGTGCTAAATCCATAGAGATGGAAAATCCTGTCATCGGATACCCACCATTATTTCCATATTCATTTACAAATAACGATGGAAATAACGGTTAGGTTGACAAAAAGAATTATTATTTTTTCTAGTGTAGTCTATTTTTTTCAGGCTTAAGCGCTAAATACAATAAAATAACGATTTTACTGACGCTGACGTACCATTTCAAAAAAACAGATCGAGCCAGCAATGGCTACGTTTAGTGATTCTTGACCACCCGGTTGAGGAATCGCAACGGCTTCGGCATGTTGTAATGCATACTCAGAAACACCTTGACCTTCATTGCCTAAAATCCACACACATTGTTTGCGCAAATTTTTGCTATATAGGTTTTCAGACTGATGTGAGCTTGTTGCATACACTGGAATTTTGAATTTCGTCAAAATATCTTCAAGGGCCATATTTTCAAAGGTATTTAATGAAAAATGTGCGCCCATACCTGCGCGTAATACACGCGGTGACCAGAGTGATGCAGAGCCTTTGGTACAAACGACTTGCTCAATACCCGCTGCGGCAGCAGAACGGAGTAGGGTACCTACATTACCAGGGTCTTGAATGTTGTCTAAAATTAAGGTGTCTTCACTGAAGTTAAGCGCTTCACTTGAACTTGGTAAATCCACAATCGCTAAGCAAGCAATAGATGTTCCAAGTGTACTGATATCTTTGTATAAAGATTCACTTAGAATGAACACCGCACCTTGATATTGTTCCGCAATGCGATCGAAATCAGCATGGTTAATTGCTTGTTCAGTGGTGAAAATCGATTTGATTGGACGTTTTGAGTCTAACCATGACAACACCAAGTGTGTGCCTTCCAAAACAGTTTGACCTTGTTTTTTACGGTAGGCATTTTGTTCGATTAAGCCACGGAGGTGCTTAATTTTCGGGTTGTCTTTTGATTCGAGATAAATCAGAGCCATGAGGGAGATATCCACGAAAGTCAGCAAAAATACTGACTTTCGTTATTAGAAATTAATTATGGTATGAAGTAACTAGGTCAACTTCGTTTTTAGAACCAATAATCACAGGAACACGTTGATGAAGTTCTGTTGGTTGGATGTCTAGAATGCGGACACGGCCTGTTGTAGAAGCACCGCCAGCTTGTTCCATCAACATACTCATTGGGTTTGCTTCGTACATTAAACGTAGACGACCTGCTTTTTTCGGATCTTTGAAGTCGTATGGGTACATGAAGATACCGCTACGGCAAAGAATACGATGAATATCACCCACCATGCATGCGACCCAACGCATATTGAAGTCTTTTTCACGCGGGCCAGTTTTACCTGCAAGAAGTTCGTCGATATAACGTTTTACAGGTTCTTCCCAGTGACGCTGGTTCGATGCATTAATTGCATATTCTTTAGTATCTGCTGCAACCGCAATCGCATCTTTAGTTAATAAGAATTCTTTGCTTTCTGGATCAAAAGTAAAAAAGACTACGCCAGCACCGACAGTTAGAGCCATCATTGTTGATGGGCCATACAATACATAACCTGCAGCCGCTTGGTTAACACCCGCTTGCATGAAATCTTCAGCTTGCGTTACCGCATTTTTTGCAGGAAGAATTGAGAAAATTGTGCCCACACACATATTGATATCGATGTTGCTTGAACCATCTAATGGGTCAAACAAGACAAGATAATCGCCATTTTCTTGAGCTGGAGTGAATTCATCTAATTCTTCAGAAGCCAAACCACCGACATGTGGATGAATTTTCAATGCATCGATGAGGTAATCATTTGAAATGACATCAAGTTTCTTTTGTTCTTCACCTTGAACGTTTTCGTGTTGCGCGCTACCCAATACACCAGCCAAAGCACCTTTTTGTAATAGAAGGTCAATGTCTTTGCATGTATTACCAATTGTTTCAATAACTTGTGCTAATGCAGGAGTAAGATTACCACTTTGTTGTTGTAGAAATTGGGAAAGGGTGAGATTTGACATAACCGGAAAACTCCAAATATTAATTTATCAAAAATGATAAAAATGTGATTGTGCAACATTTTAGATGAGAACGAAGGAAAAGAAAAATTAAACTAGACTATTTGTCGTGATTTTACCCTTGCAAGTCCTGAATAACATGCTATGTTGAATCTAATGTATAAATCGAAAGACAGGGAGCACAACAATGACCACACAAAAATTTGATGCGACTCCGACTGCAACTGAGGGATTGAATTTAGACGATATTTCTGCGGATACCGTAAAAGCTGCATGGAGCAGTTACGAAGCAAAAGCAGAGTATAAAAAGTTCAATAAACATGACCTCATTGAGTCGATGCAAACAGAAAAAGAAAATGCTGAACATCCAGAAGCAGAAGCGTAATGATTTGGATTGTTAAGCTAATTTTCTAGTTGGTAAAGCTAAAGATCTCGTTTTAAAAGTCGTTCATTTGCATTTTTAATTGGATATTTTCTTAAAGTTCTAAAGCCGCTAATCGAATTTATCCTGAGTTAAAGGGCTAAATTGAGTTAAAGCAAAGAACGCTGCAACAGAACGATGAAAATGAAACGATATAAATTAAATGATACGGGTTAAATCAAAAAAGCACTCATTAATGAGTGCTTTTTTTTAGCTCAGACTTTTTCAAGTCTTATTTAAGTAGCGGAGGTACAGCTTCGTAGTTAATTTCTACGCGGCGGTTTTCTTTCCATGCATTTTCATCATGACCCGCATTGATTGGCATTTCTTTACCATAGCTGACTGCTTCAAGCTGGTTAGGGCTTACACCTGTTGTAATCAGGAAGCTTTCAACAGCTTTTGCACGACGCTCACCAAGCGCCATATTGTATTCACGAGTACCACGTTCATCGGTGTGACCTGTTAATGCCACGCGTGAGTTTGCATTAGCAACAAGGAACTGAGCGTGAGCTTGAAGGGTTTGTAAATCTTCATTGCTAAGCTCGGTACTGTCGTAGTCAAAGTGTACTACGCGCTTCGCTAAAAATGCTTTATTCGCTTCAGTTACACCTTTCGATGATGCACCCGCAAGGTTTTGTGCATTGAGTGCTGCATCTTCACTTAAACCTGAAGTGTTTACAGTGGTTGAGCCATTTGGGTTTTGTCCTGCTTGTACGTCTGCTGCAGGTTTACGGCTGGCACAACCAGTCATTACTAATGCTGTAGCTAAAACAGGTAGTGCAATCAGTTTCATTGCTTTCATATTGATCTCCATGACGGTTATTTATGATGTTTCATTAAAAAGTTATTGTTGAATAAATCATGCAGTGTTTATTTCGGTGCCCAAGCTGGCTCACGAACTTCACCTTGTTCACTTGGTAAGTTCATGCGGAAACGGCCATCTAAAGACATGATCGAGAGCAAACCACGGTTTGCTTCACGGGTTGCATACACCACCATTTGACCATTTGGTGAGAAGCTTGGGGATTCATCTAAACTTGTTGGTGTTAAAATATTGGTTACACCAGAACCAATGTCTTGAACCGCAACTTTATAGTTACTACCGCTAGGACGATGTACCAAAGCTAATTTTTTACCGTCCGCACTTAACGTACCACGTGCATTGAAAGCGCCACGGAAAGTCAAGCGTTTGACACTTTCAGCACTTAAGTTGTAGGTGTAAATTTGTGGAGAGCCACCACGGTCAGAGGTAAAAATAAATGATTTACCGTCAGGTGCATAACGTGCTTCTGTATCAATCGCTGTGTCATTGGTCATGCGTTTTAATTGGCGAGTCTGTAAATCCATTTGATAGATTTCAGGATTGCCATGCATCGATGCGGTAAATAACATTGATTTACCATCAGGTGAGAAGCTTGGTGCACCATTCAGGCCACGGAAACTTGCTACTTTTTCACGGTTACCACTTGCTAAATCTTGGATGTAAATCGCAGGGCGTTTGGTTTCAAATGAAACATAGGCTAGCTTTTTCGCATCAGGCGTCCATGCAGGGGACAAGATTGGATCACGTGAAGTCAAAATGGTACGGGGTTGTTCACCATCCGTATCTGCAATTTGTAGGGTATAGCGCTGATCTGGTGTTGCTGCATTACGCAATACATAGGCAATACGGCCGCTGAAGTCACCTGGAATGCCAGTTAAAGCTTGATAGATTGCATCACTGATCATATGCGCTGCTTGACGATAACGTGAAGCAGGTACAGTGAGTAGTTCATTTAACAGGTATTGTTTTTTTTCAACATCATACAGTTGGTAGTGAATTTCATAAGAGCCATCAGCCGTTGTTTTTGATGTGCCTGTCACGACATAGGGTACGCCCGCAGCTTTCCATGCTTCTGCATTAGGTGAATTTATTGTTGCAGTTGCAGGTAAGTTTTTAGAGGCACTGGTAAATTTACCTGAGCGGTTCAAGTCATTTTCAACCACTGGATAAATATTTGAGTCATTACTAAAAGGCACGATCGCAATTTTAGGTGCTTCTTCAGGAGCTTTAGTGATTTCGAGGTGAAGCTGCGCATGCGTTTGAGTCACTAAAACTGGGCTCAAAGCAGTCAATACGGCTAAGCAAAGAAGATGTTTACGCGTCATTTCCATCATTCGCTAATTACTCTAAAAATGTGAGTTATTGTCTGTATTTGGTTGTGTCACATAATGGCATGATTTTGGGATATTAAAAGCATGAAAATATGACTGAACTGTTATAACACTGTGAAAAATGCAGAGATTTTATCCGAGTTTCGTCAAGTCTAGCTTAAAAATCATGAACACAACATCACATTTTGGAATGAAAATGATAATTCTTTAGTTATAACATTCTATTTTTGAATCAAGTGTTTAGAAAATTTTAGTAATACTTGATGTTGCTGAGTCCCACATACACGGCGTTATATAGAACGAAGACAAGAATGGATCAATTAGTCGGGGCTAGAGCTTTATAAAAGCTCAAGTATTGAAACACACAGGTACAATCGATTGAGTATTCATTTTAGGAAAGGGGGGGAACTGGGGGGATGGATGTAGAAGCTTAAAAATAAACATCATACCAGCGATGAAACTTGATCTATTGAAGATAAGAAAAAATGGGTATGGGGTGATTCATTGCTTAACCACAAAAAAATCCCCGCAAGCAATGCACGGATTTATCAAACTTAATTTGAAGATCTAAATGTAGAGGTAAAACTTTGTGCTTCACGTCTAGCATCTGGGTCGCTAGGCATCGGATATGGTGCAGCAGCACGAACTGCAGCCTCAATACTGGCTTTCATATCAGGATCACTGGAGCTTACGATGACTGCTTGGACAGCACCTGTTTTAGATAAAATCACGCGAGCAATGGCCGTTTTACCGCTAGAGCCAGGTGGTGTATCCCAAGCACGTTTGATTTTATGTTCAAAATCACGTTTAGCTGTTGAAGCGATTTTCTTGGCTTCCGCTTTTTTCTTTGCATCTTCTTCATTTAGAGCATGTGAAATGGGTTTAAGAGGCTTTTTTACGTCCTGTACTGATTTCTCAGGTTGAGTTGTTTTAGCATGATCCATCAGCAAAGCATTAAATTGTTCAGGTGGAATATGGTCAGGCATGGTCGAAGATGGGATGTAAATTGAACGATTTTCGGCGAATGATTGAGAGCCTAGGAGTGTTAGTGTCGAAAATAATAATAATGTTTTCATGTTATATAATTCAGTATATAAGTAAATGAAAAATCCCCACAAGGTTTGCAGGGATTTAAAAATTAACGTGATGACTTGAAGGTGGACGTAAAACTTTGAGCTTCACGTTTTGCATCTGGGTCACTCGGCATTGGGTATGGTGCAGCAGCTCGAACAGCAGCCTCAATACTGGCTTTCATATCAGGATCACTAGAGTTCACAATCACTGACCGAACTGAACCACTTTCCGTAAGGGTAACGCGAGCAGTCGCCGTTTTACCCGCAGAGTCAGAAGGTGTGTCCCATGCACGACGGATTTTATTTTCAAAATCTTTCTTTGCAGTAGATGCAATCTTCTTCGCTTCAGCCTTTTTCTGTGCGGCTTCTTCAGCTGCTTTTTTAGCTGATGAAGCTTTGGCTTCTTCGGCTGCACGTTCGCGTGCTTCGGCATCGGCTTTAGCCTTTGCATCTGCCTTGGCTTTTGCATCGGCATCTGCTTTACGTTTTGCAGCTTCTGCATTGGCCTTGGCTTTCGCATCAGCATCTGCTTTACGTTTTGCAGCTTCCGCATTGGCCTTAGCTTTGGCATCAGCATCTGCTTTACGTTTTGCAGCTTCCGCATTGGCTTTAGCTTTTGCATCGGCGTCTGCTTTACGTTTTGCAGCTTCTGCATTGGCCTTAGCTTTTGCATCAGAATCTGCTTTACGTTTTGCAGCTTCTGCATTGGCCTTGGCTTTGGCATCAGCATCTGCTTTACGTTTTGCAGCTTCCGCATTGGCTTTAGCTTTCGCGTCTGCATCTGCTTTACGTTTTGCTGCTTCAGCATTGGCTTTCGCCGTAGCATCTGCTTTTGCCTTAGCCGCATCCGCTTTAGCTTCTTGTTGTGCTTTTAGTTTTGCAGCTTCAGCCGCTTTAGCTTGTTCTTGAGCACGCTTTGCATTGTCCGCAGCTTTTTGTTCAGCAAGCTGCTGTGCTTTTGCCGCAGCGAGTGCCTGTTGAGCAGCAACCTGTGGATCTGCCTTAGGTGGTTCTGCTGGATTAGGTGGTGCAGCCGTTGGAATCTCGGGTGCTGGTTCAACGCTAGGTTCTGCTGTTTGCGTGATTTGTTCAGCTACATTTTCATGTGCGGTTTCATCAAACTCAGTGACTTCACGTGTTACAGGTTTTAAATCTTCCGGTTTTACCAAAACTGTGGTTATTTTTTTAGGAGGCTCAGGTGGTTTACTCATGCCAAGATAAAGTAAGCCAACCACAGCGACGATATGCACACCCAGTGTGAAACCAATCGCAACGGCTTTTTGTTTAAAAGGCGGCTTTTTGAAATCTTTCATAAATTATTTTAATGGCTCAGTCAGTAAACCTACTTGTGTTAAACCTGCATCTTGAAGGGCAGACATGAGTTTCATGACTTCACCATAAGGACGAGATTCACTGCCGTTAATCAGGACACTCATTTGCTTTTTCTGTTCGTTCGCTTCATTTTGCGAAGCCGTTAAAACAGATTTTAGTTCATCGAGTGTGAGTACATCATTTTGATGATTTTTATCTTCGAGAGTGATCGTGCCATCTGCTTTCAGTGTAACAATCGCTCTACTATCTTCCGCTTGCATAGGCGTGCCATTTGCCTGTGGTAAGTCGACTTTGACACCTGTGGTGATCATAGGTGCAGTGACCATGAAAATCACCAATAGAACTAACATGACATCAATATATGGTACGACGTTCATGTCACTTTTTAATGGTTTTTTGATGCGCTCAAAGCGTCCAGAACGTTGAATAGCCATTAGTCATTGTCCTGAGTTGAACCTACAGACTGGCGTTGTAATAACGCAACCATTTCTTCGGCAAAAAGAGCACGATCGTTATAAACGGCTTCACCTTTGGCTGTAAAATGGTTAAATGCTAGTACAGCAGGAATTGCCGCAAAAAGACCAATGGCCGTTGCAATCAATGCCTCTGCAATACCAGGAGCAACCGTAGCAAGGGTGACTTGGTCAACATCTGCTAAACCAATAAAGGCGTTCATAATGCCCCAAACGGTACCGAATAAACCGACATAGGGTGCAACCGAGCCAATACTCGCAAGCGCGCCTAAACCATTTTCTAAATGTCCTTGGTCACGGCTTAAACCCACACGAAGAATACGTTCTGTACCTTCAATTGATTGTTCTGCGCTGGCATTACGTTTTTTAAGTTTGAAAAACTCGCCTAAACCTTGATAGAAAACATCTTCAAGGCCAACACGTTTCGAGTTGAGCTGAGCATTGTTGTATAAAGTATTGAGTTCGGCGCCAGACCAAAATATTTTTTGGAAATGTTCATCGTCAGCCTGCGCTTTTTTATAACTCATGTGTAACTTGGCAATCAGATACCAACTGAATAACGAAGCTAAGAGCAGCAGGAGCATTACCAGTTGTACGACAGGACTTGCTTGTAAGATGAGGTCTGAAACTTTGAGTGTTGATTCTAGTTGAGTTGCCATAGTTACTACATGTGCCAAATAATTTTTTTAATCTTGTTCCAATTCTTTCAGAATCAGTTCACGTATTTCATCAGGAAGGCGACGGGGTTTCATCTCTGCACTGATACATGCCAATTCTACCTCACCTGATGCCAGCATAATATCACCACGATAAATATTTTGTTGCAACACAAATGACGTAGCCTTACACGAAACTACACTTGCTGTAACAGTAATCAGGTCATCCATTAATATAGGACGTGAATATTTCACATTAATTTTATGAACGACAAAGTTGTAATCTTTTTGATGCCAATAATGGTCTACACCTGAAGCGCGTAGCCATTCTGTGCGGGTACGTTCCATAAAGCGAATATGATTTGCGTGGTAAACAATGCCACCTGCATCTGTATCTTCAATATATACACGAATGTTGAATTCGAATTTATTCGCCATGAGAGTATTCCGTCTTTATAAAATCTGAAAAATATTGGTCTGCACTTCAGCAAAGAATTAGAGCATTTAAAAATGGCGATAATTCAATGATTCGTCAAGTGCTTCAATGACGGGCAGTTTAGCACCGTGAGTCATCAGTCCAATGGCACAAGGTTTCAAATCAAAGTAGTTTAATTTCACCTTTTATGAGTTTTTCAAAATTGGACTTACTTAATTAGATTTAAAGTTAGTTGATACGTGATTTGAAATTTAGTTTTTCTATTCCTTTAGAACGAAGCGTTATTCATAATAAAATGTAAGATAATATTATAATTTATTTGAAATTTTAGGGGTTGATGTGGAACAAGAAAAATTTAAGCAGGATATTGTGATTCAACTACCTTGGACAGTACCGCAGCAGCAAAATGTACAAACGTTAGTTATTCAACAGCCTGCTAAAACGCATATGGAACTAAATGCTTCTACAGATAAGACTGCGATTTCATCCTTTGCTTTGTCAGTGATAGTTGCATTGATTCTAGGTGGCTTAGCTACATGGTTGGCCTATTGGTATGGGCGGAAAAGTTTTCAATTAACGGACATGTCCTTTAAAACAGTAGTGGAAGAAATTAAAGCATCTCAACAATCCGCATTAGATATAAACGCTAAATTATTTGAGCAACAGTCAATACTTCAAAGTAACGAGCTTCACTATAGTTATAAAGTTAAAGAACTAGAAAAATTACGAAAAATAGTTGCAGAATATTTATCATGTCTAATAGATTTTAATATATCTATTACTATGAATATTAAAGAATTAGATCGTGAAGAGTTAATCAAGGAAGTTGTAAAATACAATCTTAGAGTTGCAAATTATCACCAACAGATTGAATTATTTTTGGATTTTGAAAATGATGAATATCAAAAAAACATTAAGAAGACACAAACATATCTTCTTAGTACACTTTGGGGTGTACGCAAAGAATTTGAAAATGGCGAAAGTAGGGTTGGAGAAAAAATAACATATTTTTCATTAGCATGTAATGATATATCAGCCCTATTGCATCAATATCTTTTAAATGAAGTTAAAAAAGTAAAGGGAGAGTGAACCTCCCTTATCACTCACTTATCTTTCGGCTCTGGTGGCGTCATCCCAAACTGTAAATAAGCCATATTGGTGGCAATACGTCCACGTGCAGTACGCATGACATAACCTTGCTGAATGAGGTAGGGTTCGATCACATCTTCAAGCGTCCCTGAGTCTTCTGCCATAGCAGCAGCTAGAGCTTCTACACCTGCAGGGCCACCATCAAAACGCTCAAGCAGCATTGATAAATAACGACGGTCTAGTGTGTCTAAACCATCTTTATCGACATTCAGCATGTCCAAAGCACGTTGAGCCATCTCTTGGGTTACTTCACCCGTACCTTTAACTTGCGCATAATCACGGACTCGGCGTAATAAACGGTTTGCAATACGAGGTGTCCCACGAGCACGGCGTGCAACTTCCTGTGCGCCTTCGGCAGTCATGGGTACATCCATCAAGTTTGCAGATCGAGTCACAATATGCGTTAAGTCTTTGACAGAATAAAACTCTAAGCGTTGTACGATACCAAAACGGTCACGTAAAGGAGAGGTCAGTAGGCCTGCACGAGTCGTCGCTGCAACAAGAGTGAAGGGTGGTAAATCCAGTTTGATCGAACGGGCAGCAGGGCCTTCACCAATCATGATGTCGAGTTGGTAATCCTCCATCGCTGGATAGAGAATTTCCTCGATGACCGGTGAAAGACGATGGATCTCATCAATAAATAAAACATCACCTTCTTCGAGGTTGGTTAGCATTGCAGCCAAATCGCCTGCACGCTCAAGGACAGGGCCTGATGTCGATTTTAAGTTACCACCCATTTCACGGGCAATAATATTGGCCAGTGTGGTTTTACCTAAACCCGGTGGGCCAAAAATTAAGGTGTGATCGAGTGCTTCTTCACGGCCACGTGCAGCACCGATAAAGATTTCCATTTGTTCACGGACGACAGGCTGCCCGATGTAGTCATCGAGGGAAGTTGGACGAATGGCGCGGTCGAAGTGGTCTTCGGGTTTTTCTGAACCACTGATAAGACGGTCTTGCATAATTATTTAACTAATCTCTATATCGTTGTGGAAGAATCACAGCCTCAAAAAGCGATTGAACTTTAAATGCCATTGTATAGGCGATTCTCACTTTTGACTGGGCAAAAGTGACAAAACCCATTTGTTAAACTGATGCTACGTCCTTGTAGCACAGTTTAACGGCGACATCCTTGTCGCCTGCGTGATTCACATACTGTCTATAGCTCTAAAAGGCAAAGGATGCAGTGCTCATTAGAAACTAAAAATTATTTATTCATCGACTTTAATGCAGCACGGATAATGTCGCTGGCTTCAGTAAAGTCACCTTTGGCAGCATTCACTAATTTTTGTGCTTCAATTGGTTTGTAACCTAATGATTGCAATGCCGCCTCAGCTTCGGCTACGGCAGAGTTGCCCGTAAATTGAATTTGTTCAACAGTTGAATTCGTTGGTGCAGTGCCTGAAGCCATGGCTTTAAAGCGATCACGTAACTCAATCATGAGGCGTTCAGCGGTCTTTTTGCCTACACCTGGAACTTTGACTAAAGTGTTTACATCTTCATGTTCAACCGTATGAATTAGCATTTCAACACTTAAGGTCGACAAAATGCCCAGTGCCATTTTAGGGCCTACGCCGTTAACTTTTAACAGTGTGCGAAAAATCAGTTTTTCTTGAGCATTGCTAAATCCATACAGCAGTTGTGCATCTTCACGAACAGCCAGATGTGTCCACAGGGTAATTTTTTGACCTTTTTGTAGTTGGCAAAATGTAGAAAGTGGGGTGTCAATCTCATAGCCCACACCATTTACATTGAGTAATACTGTTGGTGCTTCCAATGCCAGCACTTCGCCAATTAAACATCCGATCATGTCATTTATTCACTTTATTTCAGTTTAGTCTGAGCCATTTGCTCAATTTCAATTTGTTGCGAGATTAGCGTGAAGGCCAGCGAATTACTAGCCTTCACATTTTTTCAGGTTTAAAAGAAACCAACTTTATTGCCTTGAAGTTCTTGTGCAAGGTTATAAGCCTGATGGTCTGAAAATTTAGAGATAATATCCAATACTTGCATGATGTTTTCATAATGCAACGGCCCAAAATGTGCCCCCGAACGGTGAAGAATGGACATCAGTCGTTGTTCTTTAAAACTCAAAGTTTTATTTGGCGTAGTTAGAGGAATAAAGGCATCTAAAATATTTTGTAGACTTTGATGCGCAATAATCTCTAAGCCTGCTTTTTGTGGATGTTCAAAAATTTTATCGCGGGCTAATTCTTTTGCTCGGTTAATTCCACGCTCAATATCTTCACTGCAATATTGCAATAAACTGCCTTTAAGTTGACCTGACAAAATTTCATGATGATGGCGGGCGAAGGCTGTCGTGACTTCTTCGACTAGACGTTTCATCACACGACCACGTAATGCAGCTATTTTTTGTTGCCAAGTGGTATCAGTCATCGCCAATTCGGCAGGTATGCCATAGTCACCGACCAGATCAAGGAAAATTGGCTCAACTTCGTTATAGTTCAACATGTTGAGGATAATGCCATCTTCAAGGTCAATTAAGGCATAACAAATGTCATCTGCGGCTTCAAGCAAATAGGTCAACGGATGACGACAGTAGTGATATTCGCCCAGTTGAATTAAACCGAGTTGCTCTGCAATTTGCTGCAAGATTTCTTTTTCTGCCTGATAGCAGCCAAATTTAGCCCGTTGGCTTGCAGGTTTATTGCCTTGCGATGCAATGGTTTTTGAAAGCCACGGGTATTTTAAATATGCACCTAAAGTTGCATAGGTTAAACGCATACCACCATCATTCGGATGATAATCAATTTTAGTCAGTAAACGTAAACCTTGGGCATTGCCTTCGAACTGACGCACATCGGCTTCTTCTTCAGGGCTTAAGTCCTGTAAAAAGTTGGTATGCGATGCATCATCAAACCATTCTCGAATGGCATATTCGCCTGCATGTCCAAAAGGTGGATTGCCAATATCGTGTGCCAAGCACGCAGCTTGAATAATTGCACCAACATCGGCAGGTGAAATCCACATCGGGAGTTCATCTTTAATTTTTTCAGCCGCGAGCATCCCCAATGAACGTCCAATACAAGACACTTCTAAAGAGTGAGTCAGGCGAGTATGAATGCCATCATGTTGGGTGAGGGGATGGACTTGGGTCTTGCGGTTTAATTGTCGAAAGCTTTGAGAAAAAATAATGCGGTCGTAGTCTTTGTGGAAGGGGCTACGTGCCTGTTCAGAGCTATGTTTATTACTACCAATACGAACTGTAGAAAGCAGTTCAAGCCAACGCATTTGAGTCATTTATCATTATTCAGTTATTTACTAAAAACTATGATGCCAAACTTGTGACTAAAGTAATAGTGGGTCGCGTCATAGCTTGACACTTTATTTAAGGGTATCGGTGTAGGTGTAGAATATTCGTATTAAGGTAGGGTGTTTTTAAGATAAATATTATTCATTGGCTAGACTATTCGCTGATTCAAACCCATTGGTAATGCGGACTTGAAAGCTTCAAAATTCTAAATTTGATATTAATTTTCGATTAATGTTTTTTACAATTTATTTTGTGCTAAGCTGCACTGCTGTATTCAATCTTTTTGACTGAAAATAAAAACAAAATTTAAAAAATCTTGTGCCATTCTCGAACAGAAAATGCTTTTCCCATCTAGCTGATTTCACCAATACACAGTAGAATATGCGCTCTCTTCAAGTCACATTGCGGCTTGGTTCAAAAGACCAGCCCGTGGAGCCAAAATCAGCATGTTTATCGTGGCCGGTGCACCAGCACACTCTTCTTTTAAGAAAACGCAACTATTAACACGTCTATCTTCGATTAGTTCTGTTCAAGAAATTGAAAGCCAATTGGTCTATCTATTTGACCAAACGCTCAGCGAACAGCAACAGCAATCTGCTTTACAGCTGCTTAATGATGGTCAATCTTTTGAATTGCGCCAGCCAGCAAGTGATGAAGTCCAAATATTAGTGACGCCACGCGTTGGGACAATCTCTCCGTGGTCGTCGAAGGCAACAGACATTTTCGCCAACTGTAATACACCGGTTCATCGTCTTGAACGCGGTGTTTTATTTACTTTGAAGGGCGTAAATGCTGTTTCTGATGAAGTAAAACTAGCATTACATGACCGCATGACCGAAAGTGTTTTCAATCAAATTGAAGAAGCGACTGCGCTGTTCTCTGAAACTGAACCAAAGCCGTTAAATGCAATTGATATTTTAGGTCAAGGCAAAGAAGCTTTAGTGAAAGCAAACTCTGAGTTTGGTTTTGCACTATCTGACGAAGAAATTGATTATTTAGTTGCAGCGTTTAACAAGCTTGGCCGTAACCCGCATGACATCGAATTGATGATGTTTGCTCAAGCAAACTCTGAGCACTGCCGTCATAAAATCTTTGGTTCTGAATGGACAATTGATGGCGAAGTTCAGCCATTGTCATTGTTCCAAATGATTAAAAACACGTATAAAGAATCTCCAGATGATGTTTTGTCTGCATATAAAGACAACGCATCAGTGATCGTGGGCTTTGACACTCAACGTTTCTATCCGAAAAAAGACGAAGAAACAGGTCAGCACGTTTATAAATATAAGAGCCAAGCTGCTCACATCTTAATGAAGGTGGAAACGCATAACCATCCGACAGCAATTGCGCCATTTGCGGGTGCTGCGACAGGTTCAGGCGGTGAAATCCGTGATGAAGGTGCAACAGGCCGTGGCGGTAAGCCAAAAGCAGGTTTAACAGGTTTCACTGTTTCTAACTTGAACATTCCGGGCTTTGAACAGCCTTGGGAAGAAAACTACGGCAAGCCGTCTCGTATGGCATCTCCGCTTCAAATTATGATTGAAGGCCCATTGGGTGGCGCTGCGTTTAACAACGAATTCGGTCGTCCTGCTTTAAATGGTTACTTCCGTACCTTTGAACAAAATGTAAATGGCGACGTAAAAGGTTTCCATAAGCCAATTATGATTGCTGGCGGTTACGGTAACATCCGTCCTGACCATGTAGAAAAAGATGCAATCCAACCGGGTGATCTTTTAATCGTACTTGGCGGTCCTGCAATGTTGATCGGTCTAGGCGGCGGTGCTGCGTCTTCTGTAGACAGCGGTAAGTTAGGTGAAAACCTAGACTTCGCATCTGTACAGCGTGAAAACCCAGAAATGGAACGCCGTTGCCAAGAAGTGATTGATGCTTGCTGGCGCATGGAAGACCATAACCCAATCGTGTCTGTACATGACGTAGGCGCAGGCGGTATCTCAAATGCAATGCCTGAACTTGTGAACGATCACGAGTTAGGTGCGGTACTTGATCTGCGTAAAATTCCATCGCTTGAAAAAGGCATGTCTCCGATGGAGATCTGGTCGAATGAAGCGCAAGAACGTTATGTTTTGGCGATCCGTCCATCATCTTTAGAACTCTTTGAATCACTGTGTGCACGTGAGCGTTGTCCGTTTGCGGTATTGGGTGAAGCGACTGAAGCGCGCCATTTAACCGTTGAAGATCCATTGTTTGAAAACAAAGCTGTGGATATGCCAATGCAAGTGATGCTTGGCGGTACACCACGCATGAGCCGTTCATACGAAACGATTGAACGTAAAGGCGATGACTTCACTGCTGAAACTGTAACAGATTTGAAAGATGCGATTTACCGCGTTCTTAAGAATCCAACTGTTGCATCTAAATCGTTCCTCATCACCATTGGTGACCGTTCGATTACAGGTATGGTTGCACGTGATCAGTTCGTCGGTAAGTGGCAAGTGCCTGTAGCGGATGCTGCAGTAACAACGACTAGCCTTGTTGGTTATACAGGTGAAGCGATGGCAATGGGTGAGCGTCCACCAGTTGCGTTGTTGAATCCTGCTGCTTCTGCACGTTTATCTGTAGGAGAATCAATTTCAAACATCATGTCTGCAAAAATCGACCAGATCAGCGACATTAAATTGTCTGCAAACTGGATGGCTGCTGCAGGTCAACAAGGTGAAGACCAAGCGCTATTCGAAGGCGTTAAAGCCATCGGTATGGAAATGTGTCCTGCACTAGGTATCGCAATTCCAGTAGGTAAAGACTCATTGTCTATGCGTACCACTTGGAATGACGAAGGCGAAGACAAATCTGTCACTTCACCAATGTCAGGCGTGATCACAGCATTTGCACCTGTGACGGATGTTCGCAAAACATTGACACCTGAATTGAAAAATATCGAGTCTGTACTTGTACGTATCGATCTTTCTAAAGGTCAATTCCGTTTAGGCGGTTCAATCCTTGCTCAGGTTTATAAAGCAATTGGTTCTGTAACTCCTGATGTAGACAGCTTCGATGACTTCAAAGCATTCTTTGCATTGGTTCAAGACTGGAACAACCGTGGTCTTATCAAGGCTTACCATGACATCGGTGATGGCGGTCTATTGGCAACTGTTGCAGAAATGATGTTCGCTTCACGCCTAGGTGTAGCACTTGAAGATCAATCTGTTGAATCGTTATTTGCTGAAGAAATTGGCGCAGTGCTTCAAATCAGCAAAGCGGATTGGGCTGCATTAGAAGCTGAAGTTGCAGCGTCTAGCCTTAAAGATGCAATTGCAGTTGTGGGTACTGTAAACGATACAGATACTTTAACTGTAAATGGTTTGAACTTAGACCGTGCAGACTTACAACAAGCATGGACAGAAGTGTCACATCAAATCCAACGTCTACGTGACAACGTAGAAACTGCGGATCAAGAATATGCGTTAATCGCGGACAAATCACATGCAGGTTTAATTGCCAAACCAACATTTGATTTGAACGAGCCGATCGAAGCGCCATACATCAATGAACGCCGTCCAAACATGGTGATTCTGCGTGAGCAAGGTGTAAATGGTCATGTAGAAATGGCTGCTGCATTCGACAAAGTTGGCTTCAATACTGTAGACGTACACATGAGCGACTTGCTTGCTGGCCGTATCAGTCTTGATGACTTTGAAGGCTTAGTGGCATGTGGCGGTTTCTCTTACGGTGACGTATTGGGTGCAGGCGGCGGTTGGGCTAAATCTGTATTGTTTAATCCGAAGCTTCGTGACCAATTTGAGAAATTCTTCAACCGTGATGAAACATTCTCTCTAGGTATATGTAACGGCTGCCAAATGTTGTCTCAGCTTGCACCGCTTATTCCTGGCGCAGAAGCTTGGCCTCGTTTCCACCGCAATACTTCTGAGATGTTTGAAGCGCGTGCAGTTAACGTACGCGTTGAAAAATCGAACTCTGTATTGTTAGAAGGTATGGAAGGTTCAATTCTTCCTATCGCTGTAGCACATGGTGAAGGCCGTGTAGTTGCTAGCGCAGAAAACATTGCAGCATTGAATGCAGGCGATCAAGTGATCTTGCGTTATGTAGATAGTCAAGGCAACCCAACGCAGCATTACCCAATGAACCCGAATGGTTCGCCAGAAGCGATTTCAGGTGTAACGTCTAAAGACGGTCGTGCAACGATTATGATGCCGCACCCTGAACGTAACTTCCGTGCGATTCAGCATTCTTGGAAACCAGAAGATTGGGATCAAGACGGTGCTTGGTTACGTATGTTCCGTAATGCACGTAAATTTATTGGTTAATCTTAGATAGATGAATCATAGAAAAGAGCCGCCTTCGGGTGGCTTTTTTATGGTTAAAATTTACCAAAAGATATATTAATTATTGTGAATGCTTGTTTTTACACATATAATCGCTTTCGATTTTTAACCACCTACGGGTGGTTTTTTGTTGGTTTTTAAATTTTATTTCTCCCGCTGAACTTGGTTTAGATTTTGCTTTTATAATTGTGGAATCATGCTAGTGTGTATTTTATGCACAATAACTATGCAAGATAAAAGATAGCAAGATAAAAGAAAGATGGATAACTAAACGAGTTCAGTATCAACACTCATGATGAGGTGATGACATGATTAAAACAGTGGAATATTCGGCAGTGGATAAGTCTGCGTTGCGTAGAAAGGGCTGGAAGCTTTTTGGTGCAGTCGTGTGTTTGCAGTTGGTGTTTTTAGTTTTGGGTTATGTTTTACAGATGTAATATTTGAACAATTGAAACCGCCGTGAGGCGGTTTTTTATGTAAACTAATGCATAATTAAAAAACTGCAAAAATTAATAATGAGCTTTAAACAATTTGTATTATTAAAAGATATAAAAATATTTTTACTTTTAGGCTTTATGTTTCCGTCAACATTGTTAAGTGGGTGCTTTCCTATTTTAAAAACGAAGCATCCGAAAATTAATATAACTGTTATCAATGAGCAAAATGAAAAGTTGGACGATGCAGAAGTATTTTTAAATCTTACAACATGGCAAGGCAAGTCTTTTACTGAATCTACATTAAAAAAAACACAGGACGGAATTGCTACATTTTCTGCAGAGAAAAGTTTGCAATTTATTCATATATTTCCAGCAAAATATAGTTGGTCGATTTGCGTTTATAAAAATGGATATAGTCAAAATAGTTTTGTGCCAAAAAGTTCAAATAATCGAACACAAAATTTAGTATTGTTGTTAGATAAAGCTGAATTAGGTGTAGAAAAAAAACAACATTGTTGGAAAGAAAAATCCTAAAATATTGAATTAATAAAACCACCCGAAGGTGGTTTTTTTGATTAAACAGCCAATTGAATCTGCTTTAAGACAGCCTTCAACGTATTTTCATAATCAAAAGCAGCATTGGTACTGTCTTGGTATCGCCAAGCGACATAACCATCTGGACGAACTAAGACAGCGCCTGATTCATGGATTTCTGATTTCGCATTCCATGTCCCATAAACGTCACGGTATTCACGTGAACCAATTTGAATCACATCTAAATAAGGTAGATTCAAAAATTCAGCAGCAGTTTTCCAACCCTTGCCTGAAAGACCTGTCAGTAGAGTGAAACGACCATGCCCAGTAATATCTAGAGTTGATTGCTTATCGCCTTTGGCATCAATAATCCAAGTATGTGGAACTTTAGCCCCCGGACGCGTGGTTGCTTGCAAGTAAAGCTGTTGATCTTTGGCAAAGATCTCAGGCTCAGATTCCGCAATCATGGCATTGGATGTATAGCGCTGATTCAACTCTACACCTTGGGCATTAAACTCAAAGTTTTTAATTTCTAAGGCTTGATATAGCTTTTGACGAATTTCTGCAGCTTGTTCATCTTCCGCAAAAATACGTTGCATCATTTGAGCTTGAGTTGTGATGCCTTGGTCAAAACCAAATACCTCTTTGAGATGCTTATAGTCAAAGCGAGATTGGTTGGCACGCGCCACGATTTGCTTGCCGACAGGCGCACGCTCTAATGTATAAGAATCAAGTAGAGTAGGAGCAGCCCAACCTTTAATGGCATATGCCAATTTCCAACCGAGGTTAAAAGCATCTTGCATACAGGTATTTGAGCCTAAGCCACTTGATGGTGGATGACGATGCACCGCATCACCACCGCAGAATACACGACCTTTTGAATATTCAGTTGCCCATGTTTGGTTCACATACCAATAAGATAGTTTTTGAATTTCGACATGTTCAATTTCAGCACCGACAAAGGCATTTAAACGAGCACGCACTTGCTCTTCGGTGACTTGTGGTTCACCTTTGGAAATATCAAAGCCCCAACCCATAATCCATTCATTCCAAGGCGTAATGGCACGGAGTAAGCCCATGCCCAAATCACCAAAGCTCGCTTCAGGGTTAACAATCCATTGCAAAATAGCAGGGCGGTTTTTCACATATTGTGAAAGATCTGCTTTAAAGGTCACGTATACCGTACCGGCGCGTGACATCACACCTTCAAGCGGTAAATCAAGTTGCTCAAGCACTTTAGAATGCGCACCATCCATACCAATTAAATATTTGGCACGTAAGCTAAATTCAGTCTGGGTAATACGATTAAGGAATGTTGCAGTTACGCCATGTTCATCTTGTACATGCGATAAATATTCAGTATTAAAATTATAAATCGCACCACGTTCAGCCGCATTTTTAACTAATAAAGCTTCCATTTTCGGTTGAATGAGATCAACCAATGGACAAGGGCTGCCTTTAATATAATCGCCATGACGTTCATCGCCCGTGCCCCAAGCACTCATACGGGCAATTTCTTCACCGACAAGACTCGTGGTGATGAGGCTTTCACCCATCTGTTCCCAAGGTGTGGCAATGTCGAGAACTTGTTCTTCGATACCTAAGTCACGTAATACTTCCATCGCACGTTGGTTGGTAATATGGGCACGAGGACTATTGGCTAACCAATTAAATTGGGTAAAAAGCTGAACCTGAATGCCGTAATTTGCCAAGGCCAAACCTAAAGTAGAACCCGCAGGCCCTGTGCCAATAATCAGAACATCGGTATCGTATTGCTGTGTCATACAAAACTCCATGTGTATGTGAAGCGCAAACTTGGAATAGTCCGCAGTCTAGGCAAATGATTTTCCGAGTAGAATGGATATTCATATAAACTATAGATCTATTGGTATTTTGACTGCATGACACGGGTGATGTAGTGAGTGTGTGGAGTGAAGCGAATGGAATTACGACATTTACGTTATTTTGTGACGGTGGCGAAAGAACAGAGTTTCACTAAGGCAGCGGAAAAACTATTTACAGCACAACCATCGCTCAGTCAGCAAATTAAAGACTTAGAGCAGGAGGTTGGGGTGCAATTATTTGAACGTTCTGCCCGAAAAGTCTTAATGACCGATGAGGGGCAGGCTTTTCTCAAATATGCCGAGCAAGCAATTCAAAATGCCAAACAAGCTGTAGCTGCAGCTCGCCACGTGGCGCAAGCTAAAAATAACCAAATACATATTGGCTTTTTAAATGTCGCAGAATTGAAAATTATGCCGAGTATTTTGGCGCAATTAAAACAACATATCCCAGATTTAAAAATTCATTTACATAGCTTGACGTGTACAGAGCAAATCCAAAAACTCAAAAATACTGAATTGGATATTAGTTTTACTCGTTATCACTTAAGTCATGACGACTTCACCAATATTCAGGTTTTAAGTGAGCAGATCTATCTAGTCGGTGCAGCGCATCTGCATCCATCAGATCGAATCTTAAAACTTCAAGAGTTAAAAAATCACACCATTATTATGTGTGAACAAAATGCTTCTCCTGTTTTTTACGATACCTTAAATGCCTTGATTCCTTTTGATCAGCAACAACATGATCACATGCTGTGGGTGACCAATGTCATGCAGCATTTAAATTTGATTAATATGGGCATGGGCCTGAGTTTTGTGCCCGAATATTTACTCAAATTTTTAAATGATTCGGTCAAAGTCATTCAAACAGATGTGGAATTACCGAAACTAGGTTTATATGCAACCTATCCGAATGCATCGAATAATGTGGCATTAAAAATGATTTGCAGTGCTTTAAATAATGTGACTGCACAATAGCGTCTGGAATAACCAATGTTAAAACTGATTTATTATGTACCTGAGTCTCACCTAGAGTCGACTAAACTGGCTGTTTTTGAAGCTGGAGCAGGAGGTATCGGAAACTATGAACACTGTGCTTGGCAAGTGTTAGGGACGGGGCAATTTAAACCTGTAAAAGGCGCAAATCCTTTTATTGGTGAGTTGAATCAGCTTGAATCTATCCCTGAATGGCGAGTGGAAACCATCGTGCCTGAAGATAAAGCGAGTGAAGTCGCAAGGGCTTTAAAAGCAAGTCATCCTTATGAAGAGCCAGCATTTGAGTTTATTCAAATGGTGGATGTGAGTTTTTAATTCACAATAAAAGTCCCCTCTCCTTTTAAAGGAGAGGGTTAGGGAGAGGATTTATCAGATTATGCCCCCTCATCCTCTTGCGGAACATGCTCCTCATCCCGAAGAGAGAAGGGACTTACCGATTATTTAAAGTTATGCAGCTAATTGTGGTTGTGACCATTCATTTGAAAGCAATTTATATCTTCTGAATAAACAGCTCACGGTCAAAACGATACTGCGGGAAGAACACACCATCTTTAGCACGTTCACCTGCACCAATCACCATCACTGGGTATTGCTGGGCATTTAATCCTAAAATCTTCTTCACCAAAGGTTCATCAAAACCTTCCATCATACAACTGTCAAAACCATAGGCACGTAAAGCCAAAACTAAGTTTTCACAAGCCAATGCTGTGGTTTTGCTCGCCCAAAGTTTTGCATCTGCTTCATTAAAAGCTGTTACAGGCAATTGTTTATCCAGTGTACGTGCAACTTTGAAAGCAACTTTCTTAAAGTTACCTAGGGCGTTGAAGTAACCAGTTTTATAGTTATAAGGAATAAACTTGTAATACTTCTGTACCGCTGCAGGTGCTTCAGGAAATGGAAATTCCGAAATATTCCGTTTTGCCATTTCATCTACACGGTCGGTACGCGCGACACAGACAATCAATTCAGCAGCAGTTTTTGCAGCTAGTTGCCCTAAGCAAGCTTTCACCAATTGTTTTTTCTTTGCAGGGTTCTGAACGACATAGAATGTCCACGGTTGTAAATTCGATGAATTCGGTGCAAGCAAGGCGAGGTCTAAGCATTCATCTAAAACGTCGTTTGGAATGGCCTTGTCGGTAAACTTACGTACAGAACGACGGCTTTGTACAACTTTTTTAAAATTCTCGATATCGATGCCTTCAGGCGCAGGCTCGTAGTAGCGTTTCTTTTCAGGTTTAGTTTCAGTTTGTGATACTGCAGTCATGTGGAAACATCCAGTTTTTTAATTTAGAAAATAGATTGGGGCTGAGATGAAAAAAACCACCCAAATATGAGTGGTTTTTTAGTTCCATTAAAACATTAATTGAACTGAGAGAAGTCAGGTTTGCGTTTTTGCATAAAGGCGGCAACAGCTTCCATCATTTCTGGAGAGCCTACTCGATCCATGAAAATTTCAGCTTCATGGTCAATCCATGCCACGATTTCATCTACATTATGTTTCATTAATGCTTTTGATTGAACCAAAGATGCTAGTGGAAGTGCAGATAACTGTGCTGCTTTTTTCGCAGCTGTCGCATAAGCATCTTCTTCAATGCTATTGACCAAATTTGCTGAAAGCGCTGTCGCACTGTCAAACTTCTGAGCAGTTAACAGTAATTCCGCCGCTTTATGGTAGCCGGCTTGTTGAACCAATAGCTTGCTCGATGCACCTTCAGGCGATAGACCAAGGCTCACAAACGGAATTTGGAATAGGGCAGTATTGTCGCTGTAGACAAGATCGCAATGAAGCAGAATCGTAACACCAATCCCAATGGCAACGCCGCGAACCGCAGCAATCAGCGGCTTAGAAAATTGAGCAGCAGATTTTAATAAAATGAACGGTGCGCCTTCTGAAGCTGGAGCTTGTCCTTTTTGAGCAGCAGATTTCATAAAATCTTGCATGTCATTGCCCGCACTGAAGTCCGCATCTTGACCACGGAGTACAATTACACGCACTGAAGTATCCTGATCAGCTTCATCTAATGCTTTTGCAATCCACAGATATAATTCTGTATACAGCGCGTTCTTCGCCTGAGGTCGGTTAATGGCTAAGGTCAGTACGCCATTGTCCAAATTCGCATTCAAATGTTCATGGGGTTGTTGAATACAGCTCAGTGTCATCGTACTATCCTTGCGTAAAAGTTTCGTTTTGATTTTATGCTCGACATTATGTCGCATATTTCAGCCTGTGGCACAACTGCTCAGTTCATAAAAAGTTTGATTTGATATGAAATATACATTTGATTATTTGGTTTTCATTGGGCGTTTTCAGCCGTTCCATTTAGCGCATTTGCAAACCATTAAAATAGCTTTGCAACAGAGTCATTATGTGCTTTTGGCGCTTGGTTCGGCGCAAAATGAACGTAATATCAAAAATCCATTTTTAGCGTCAGAACGTGAGCAGATGATCCTGTCAAATTTTTCAGAGCAAGATCAGAAGCGAATCAAGTTTGTGCATGTGATAGATGTATATAACGATGAAAAATGGCAAAAGTTAGTCAAATCTTTGGTGAATGATTTAGTTGAAACGAATGCAAAAGTCGGTTTGATTGGACATTTTAAAGATGATTCTTCTTATTATTTAAAATTCTTCCCCGAATGGGAAATGGTTGAGCTGGATAGTCTAGAAGGGGCGATCTCTGCGACACCGGTACGCGAGGCGTATTATCGTGGTGAAATTCAGCATTATGCTTTTCCTCAAGGTACCGTCGAATTTTTGCAAAAATTTCAACAGACTGACATTTATAAACAACTTCAACACAAATTTATGACTCAGGATAAAACAAATCTGCTATAAAAAAACGCTAAAATTTCTAGCACTACAATGGAGCAAAAAAATAAACGTTGTAGTGATTTTAGGCTGTGTTTTATTCAGGAGAAAAACATGAATTTGCGTCACGGAACGTTAGCAAAATATATGGGAGCCTTCGCTTTATGCTGCGTATTGCCCCTACATGCTGCTGAGTGGACGCTAACGCCTAATAGTCAGGTCACATTTGGCATTAAATCTGTGGGCTTATCTATTGTTGAAGGACGCTTTAATAAGGTTCAGTCGAATCTTAAGTTTGATCCTGAAGTTCCGCATAAAGGTTCAGCGCATTTAGTGTTAGATGTAGATAGCATCAGTTTTAGTAACCCAAGCTTAAAGGGATTGATCTTGGGCAGTGAATATTTTGATGCTGCTGAATTTAAGCAAGTGAAGTTTGTCAGTAAACAAATCGAACCCGTGGCATATGCGAAGTATATGATTCGAGGGGATCTGACCATTCGTGGCATCACTAAGCCTGTGATCTTCGATACCACACTCACCCCAAGTCCGCAAAATCCAAAAGTGTTGGATGTTCAATCTTTAGCAACCATTAAGCGTAGTGATTTTGGTATGCGTAAAGCACTCGGTGGAGTAGGTGAGCAAGTATTGATACAACTCAAAGGCCAATGGCGACTTGAATAAACCCAGTCTTATTGGATTTAACACATATGATCATTGGCATGTTGCAGCACAACAGCAGTCAATTTTTGTAATTGAACAGATTGTTGGTTCCAGTGATGCCAATACAAGGCTAAATCAATACTGAGTTCCGTTGAAAGCTCTATCAATTTTCCCACTGCTAATAAGTCTTTACTTTGATAGTCGGGTAACCATCCGTAGCCCAAGCCCATCGTAATGGCATCAAAAAATGCTGTTGAAGAGGGAATGAAATGATGTGGATATTGTGAAGGATTGAGTCCGAAATTTTTCTGAATCGATTGCGTATGTAAGTCATCTTTCTCATTAAAAATCAGTGCAGGCGCAGCCCTTAACGCATTTCGCGTCACACCTTGACCGAACCATCTTTGGATAAAATCAGGGGTTGCTACAAATCGATAATGCATTTCTCCCAGATATTCTGCGACGCAGCCTTTCATGGCTTCTGATTCTGTTGTAACACAGGCATTGACCAGTCCTGCTTCTAATAAATGATGTGTTTGTGACTGATCATCGACCTGAAAATGAATCACGATTTTTTCTTCAATTAAGAGATCTTTGAGTAGCGGAAGCAACCATGTCGCAAGTGAGTCAGCATTGGTTGCAATATTGACTTGATAGAAAGCATTCGCCGTTTGTCCTGTTAGATTTTGCAGAAAATTATGTTCTAGTAATTTGCTGTGTTGTAAATAATGCAATAAAGATTGGCCTGCGAGTGTTGGGCGGCAGGGCCGTTCACGCACAATGAGCACATGACCTAATTTCTTTTCTAAGGTTTGTAGCCTGAGCGTGACCGCAGATGCCGTAATATTTAAACGCAGTGCCGCTTGTTCAAAGCTTCCTGTTTCTGCAACCGCAAGAAATGCTTCACTATGTTTGCTTTGTAACATGAGTCACCTACGAGTATTAGAAATTACATAAACTAAGAAAAACTTAGTTATATTGATATTTATTTATAAATACTTATTTTTAGCAATAAGCTTAGATAATAGCAAGATTCATTTAAAGCTTTGAAAGTGTAGTTAAAAATGTTGCACAGTTATATGCAAGGGCTCGCAATTGGATTTAGCCTAATTATCGCGATTGGTGCGCAAAATGCGTTTATTCTCAAGCAAGGGTTAAAAAAGCAGTATGTCTTTTGGCTCTGCGCTATTTGTGCTGCTTCTGATTCGATACTCATCTTATTGGGAGTGCTCGGATTCTCCCAATTGGTTGAAAGTCATCCGGAAATTGTCAATGCAGCGAAATATTTGGGCGCAACGTTTTTAGCAGTTTATGGGGTACAGCATTTTCTGCAAGCCTTTAAAACTTCGAGCAGTTTAGCGCCCAGTGAGAAGAATGAAACCAAACTATTGAAGTTGATACTGATTTGCTTGGCTTTAACGTGGTTAAATCCACATGTGTATCTCGATACGGTTGTGCTGATTGGTTCTATTTCCACGAAGTTTGAATCGACCGCAGTATATTTTGCGATTGGGGCAATTACAGCTTCATGGGTATTTTTCTTTGTTCTCGGATATGGTGCGCGCTGTTTATTACCACTCTTCCAAAGTGCAAAGGCATGGAAAGTTTTAGACTTTATTATTGGCGTTGTGATGTGGGGAATTGCAGCCTCATTATTGCTCTAGTTAGAAGCTTCTTATTAAGTTTGAGCCCATTCCTAAAGGAGCGGGCTCAAATCATTACTGTTATGCTGCTTGTAGTGCTTTTAAATCTTCTAAGACTTGTTCTGCATGGCCTGCAGCTTTGACCTTGCGATATTCTTTTACCAGCTTGCCATGATGGAAAATAAAGGTTGAACGTTCGATGCCCATAACCTTTTTGCCATACATATTTTTTTCTTTAATCACGTCAAAATGCTGACATAGCACTTCTTCTTTATCACTGATTAAATCAATGCTTAGATTTTGCTTTTCAGTGAAGTTTTGATGGGCTTTAACCGAGTCACGAGAAATGCCGTAGATTGGGGTATTAAGCGCATCAAACTGATCTTTTAAGCATGAAAACCCTATAGCTTGCGTTGTGCATCCCGGTGTTGAATCTTTAGGGTAGAAGTAAACAATCAGCCAGTCATTGTTAAGTTCCGCAAGGTTAACTTCACCTGAGGTAGTTGGAAAGGTTTGATTTGGTAAGCTAATTTCAGTCATGAAGATTTCCTTTTTCGTGTCTTATCCCTAAAGGGGCTTAAACAAAGTATGTGAAATATGACCATCATACAGAATTTACTTTGAACTTAAAGCAATAAAAAAGCCTGCATTTGCAGGCTTTTTTAAAACGAAAATTATTTTTTCGCTTGAGCAGATTTCATTGCTTCTTCAGTTAAATTTTTTAATTTACCTGTTAACTGAGGACCGAAACATGCTTGAAGGTCTTTATTTTGTTTTTGAACAAAAGCGAGTGTTGCAGGGCTTTTCTTCTGGTTGATTGTGCTTTGGATTTCCCATTTTTGAGCATTGGTTAAACGACCATCTGCTTCAACAGCACAAGTACAGTATTTGCTAACTTCAGCGGCAGTTAGTTTTTTACCTTTGCCAGTTTCTTCTTTACAAACATTAATTAACGAAGATTTTACGTTAGTGCTCTTATATGCTTGTTGAAGCTTGTCGTTGTCAGCGTGTGCAACTGAAGCAAACAACGCAGCTGCAGAGAAAGCAGCAGAAAGAATAATGTTTGATTTTAAATTTTTCATAAACCCTACCTTGTTATTTCGGTATGTAACGTGTCGGATCTTCAATACCTGCGTCAACGAAACCTTGTTTACGAAGACGGCAGCTATCGCATTTACCGCAAGCACGACCTTGGTCATCTGCTTGATAGCAAGACACCGTTTGACTGTAGTCTACGCCATGTTCTATACCTAAGCGAATGATATTTGCTTTGGATAAATGTAACAGAGGTGTTTCAAATTTAAGTGGTTTTCCTTCAACGCCAACCTTTGTTGCAAGGCGAGCCATGTTGGCAAATGCTTCGATAAACTCTGGACGACAGTCTGGATAGCCAGAGTAATCAACTGCATTAATACCAATGACAATTGCTTCTGCACCAAAAACTTCCGCCGCAGCTAAAGCATATGACAAGAAAATCGTGTTACGCGCTGGTACATAAGTTACAGGAATACCGGCTTGTTCATGATCAGGAACTTCAATGCTATGGTCAGTTAACGCAGAGCCACCTAAGTTACCTAAATCGATATTAATGACACGATGTTCTACACCAGCCTGCTTAGTTAACTCACGAGCAGCATCTAGTTCTGTCGTAGAACGTTGACCATACATAAAACTTAAGGCGATACATTCATAACGTGCTTGAGCCCAAGCTAAACAAGTGGTTGAGTCTAAGCCGCCAGACAATAAAACTATGGCACGAGGGCGCATATGCATTACTCCAAATAATTCTTTAAAACTTAACGACCAGTTTCATCGTTCCAAAGCAACTTATGTAATTGCAATTGGAAGCGAACAGGGAGATGGTCTTCTAAAATCCATTGTGCTAAATCACGTGCAAGCTGAGGCAAACGAACAGCACCTTTTTCAACGGCAAAGGCCGGAGAGAACCAAATGGTGCTAACTTTTTCGTTTAGTTTATAGCGCTCAACTTGCTGTTTTGACCATTCATAGTCTTCACGATTACAAATCACAAATTTGATTTGATCATGCGCTGTTAAATGGTCGAAGTTGCTAAGCAAGTTTCGTGCAACTTCACCCGATGTCGGGGTTTTTAAATCCATAACCTTTGAAACACGTGGGTCAACTTTAGACACATCTAAAGCACCACTGGTTTCTAAAGAGACTTCGCAGCCTAAATCGGCCAGACGAGTCATAAGGGGGAGGGCGTTCGGTTGAGCAAGCGGCTCACCACCCGTCACACAAATATAAGGGGTTTTAAAATCTAAAGTAGTTTGAATAATTTCTTCTAATGATTGGCGTTCACCGCCTTCAAACGAATAGGTTGTATCACAATAAGTGCAACGTAACGGACAGCCCGTTAAGCGGATAAAAACCGTAGGCAAACCTGCGGTATTGGCTTCACCTTGCAATGAATAAAAAATCTCCGTAATACGTAAACCCGCAGACGGATCAGAAACAGGAATAGCGGAAGATCGAAGGGTATTCATAGCAAAATTAACCAGATATAAAAAAACAAAAAATCTCTACGATTATTGCTAACCGTAGAGACGAGGAGCGATAGAAGCTCCACGGAACAAGAATGCTCCGCTGAAATAAAAACTTAGTCTTCGCGTAATAATTCGTTCAAGCTTGTTTTCGCACGAGTTTTCGCGTCAACTTTTTTCACGATTACTGCAGCATATAGGCTGTATTTACCGCATTTAGACGGCAAGCTACCAGAAACCACAACAGAACCAGCAGGAACACGGCCGTAATGGATTTCGCCAGTTTCACGGTCATAAATCTTAGTTGATTGACCAATGAATACACCCATTGAAATCACAGAACCTTCTTCTACGATCACACCTTCAACGATTTCAGAACGCGCGCCAATAAAGCAATTGTCTTCAATGATTGTTGGGTTCGCTTGAAGTGGTTCAAGAACACCACCAATACCAACGCCACCAGATAAGTGAACATTTTTACCAATTTGAGCACATGAACCAACGGTTGCCCATGTATCAACCATAGTACCTTCGTCAACATATGCCCCAATATTGACATATGAAGGCATCAATACAACATTTTTTGCTTGGAAAGAACCTTTACGTGCTACAGCAGGTGGTACTACACGTACACCAGCAGCTTTAAATTGTTCTTCAGTCCAGTCAGAGAACTTAGTATCAACTTTGTCATAGAAGCGTAAGTCACAAGCTTCCATTGGTTTGTTGTCGTTCAATTTGAATGAAAGCAAAACGGCTTTTTTCACCCATTGATGAACAATCCATTCACCATCAATTTTTTCAGCAACACGTAATGTACCGTTATCTAGGCCAGCGATCACTTCTTCTACTGCTGTACGTACTTCAGCAGGACAATCAGCTGCAGTGAAATTAGCACGGTCTTCAAACGCTTGTTCAATGATTGTTGAAAGCTGAGACATGTTCTTCCATCCAGAAAAAAATTTTCCAAGATTTTACACTATATCGAGTTAAAAATAGATGGTAAATCGGCCTAGGATCGGAATTAATTATTAAGCAAGTACTAAAACCAAGAAATTAAGAGTGATGAATTTAGCATTTTCATAAGGTTTGTATAAGAAATACGCAAAATATACAGAATTGTTCCTTAACATCATTATTATATTTAAAAAATGAAACAAAAACTCTTTATTAATCAATATTAAAATCTAAATGTATCAAAAGTTAACAAAAAATCAGTAAATTTGCATAAATGTTGAGCTGTGTTTCCTTTTAACATGTGCCATATAACAAGTCTGTAAAATCTGAATAACAGTTTATTTTGAGGAGAAACACATGAAATCATTACGTTTATTAACAGTAGCTGCTCTACTTACTGCTGCAGGTACTGCAATGGCAGATACCTCTGTAGTTCATGATGGTTATGCATTTGATCAAAACCAACTTATCCCAACTGGCGCTCGTCTAGAAGTGGGTACGACTGGTTATGGTGGTGCGTTACTTTGGACTGCGAACCCATACGTCGGCCTTGCATTAGGTTATAACGGTGGTGATATTTCATGGTCTGATGATTTGTCAATCAATGGCACTAAATATGACATGGATATGGATAACAGCGTTGGCTACTTAAATGCAGAAATTCGTCCATGGGGCGCAAGTACGAGTCCTTGGGCACAAGGCTTATATGTTGCTGCAGGTGTAGGTTATATCGATAATGAATACGGTCTAAATAAACATAATAAAAATGCCGAAGGTACGATTAAAGTTGATGGTACGAGCTACACTGGCATTGGTGGTGTGAAAGGTAACTTATCTTATGATAACGACATTGCGCCTTATGTAGGTTTAGGTTTTGCACCAAAATTAAATAAAAACTTTGGTGTATTTGGTGAAGTAGGTGCTTATTACACTGGCAACCCTACTGTGAAACTTCAAGAGTACGGTAATCTTCAAAACTCTGTAACAGGCTCACCTTCAATCAGCGAATCTGTAGATAATGAGGCACGTAAAATTGCAAACGATGACAAATATGAATGGATGCCAGTTGCTAAAGTAGGTGTGAGCTACCATTGGTAAGTTCTTACTGAAATAAAAAAAACGAGCTTCGGCTCGTTTTTTTTTTTGAAAGCGTTTAAAATCTGTGACCAAATTTCAGACCATAGATCATGGCATCATTGTCTGAGACACTTGCAAGACCTGAAATATGAGATGTTTCAGTATTCGATGGTTTTGAGAGTTTCATATAATACAGGCCAGTCGCTAGAAAATTGTTCGGGTTAAATTTATGCATCATACCTAAACCTAAACCTCGATAGCCATCACTTGGGTTTAAGGTAGACGCCGCATTTCCTGTCCCATTGTCCCAAATAAACTCTGCAGCAGCGAGCCAACTCGGATTCAATTGATGTGCAATCCCTAACTTTCCTGACCATTGATCTTTCTGATATTCCACCAATTGGATATCAGCTAAATCATGGTATTGTGGATCGAGTGCTGCGTACTGAAGCACGGCATTAAACTGCGGTGGCTGAATGTTGAAATCTTTCCAATTAATCCACCGAACTGTGCCATAAACAACATTGTGTGGGCTAATGGCTGTTTGAAATTCAAAATTGACGCTTTGTGGCATTTGAATAGAGGTATGGGTGTCTGGTACTAATTGAAAAGGACCATTTGAATATAAAGTTGATTCAGAGGTCTTATTTTCATGTTTTATTTTTGAACGATAGGTTAGGCTAGTTTTAATAGCATATTCAGGGATTTGATAACTGAATCCGAGCAGCCAACCAATCGCTTCATCTTGTTTAAAATCGGCATGGTAGCCATTGAGAGCAGCATATTGTTGCCCAGAAATTTTTAAATCACCTTTAAATGTTTGTAGGCTTAAACCGCTATAAATATTCCAATTATTATTGGGTTGATAGCCTACCAGTCCAGTTAGGTTATGCGTTCTAAAGTTAATATCGGCGCTTTCAATATCGATATTTGAGCTATCTGGTAAGCGAGGACTATATTGATAACTGATATCAGTATGAAAAGGTTGCTCATAAATTACTCCCGCAGAAATATTTTCATGTGGTTGAATTTTAAGTGCAAATTTCCCAGAAAATTGTTGATGAGCGAGATTCCCTGTAGAAAAATCAGTGATGCCCAATTCACTAATTAAGCCTTGATTCTGAACTTTGCCGTCAACTTGAGCATCGACATAAGCGAAACTGGCTTCAGTATAATTTCCGGGTTCAAGAAAGGCCGAGATCGATTGATCTGAGTTTTCTATTCCTGCTGCATACATGATCTGTATGGGGCAGACGATACCGACTGCCACTGCGACGAATTGATTTTTCATAAATATGGGTCGGAAGTAATAAGGTTTTAATTTTTATTGTGTTGGATGTATTTTAATCAAAATTAAAAATAAAGCCAAGAAAACTTAGATAAAATATGTGTTTACCAAAAAAAGAGGACAGTAGGTGTCCTCTTTAATTCGTCAATTGGCCTATCATTCTTCTGGGTAAGCGACTTTTTTCAACGCTTTGATGTCAGCATCTGGTGAACATAAAGAAATAAACTCATAGCCATAACCGCGTAGTAAATGTCCTTTGCGAACAGCAATCCAAGTGGTATTAACACCAAAAATATCGGTAGGAATCTGTTTTAAACGGTAATCACGTTCTGGGTCGTATGCTACATCGTTGACAATACCAACCCCCATATTAAGTTCAACATAGGTTTTAATAACGTCTGCATCAAGTGCGGACATCACGATATCAACATCAAAGCCTGAATCTTCAAAGGCTTTATCAATTTTTGAACGACCTGTAAAACCACCGTGATAGGTAATAATTGGATAGTTCGACAAATCTTCAATTGTAATATTTGTTTTTTGCGTAAGTGGATGATTTTGTGGTGTAATGATACTGTGCTGCCAATTATAATAAGGCACACTTGCAAGGTTGTCTTCGGTGGTTAAAGACTCTGTTGCAATACCAATATCGGCTTCACCTTGAAGCAACATTTCAGTGATTTCAACAGGACTTGCTTGTTGCAAAATCAGATGAACTTTGGGAAATTCTTTTTTAAATTGATTCACGATAGGTGGTAAGACATATCGCGCTTGCGTATGCGTAGTCGCAATAGTGAGAGTGCCTTCATCGACTTTGTTAAAGTCATCTGCTAGACGTTTGATATTGTCTGCATCCACCAACATGCGTTCAACGATACCGAGTAAAGATTGGCCTGGTTCAGTTAAACCAAGTAGGCGTTTACCTTTACGAATAAATAATTGTACGCCTAGTTCATCTTCTAGGTCTTTAATGTGTTTACTTACACCAGACTGCGAGGTGTAAAGTGCAGCAGATGCTTCAGTTAAATTAAAATTCTGACGTACGGTTTCTCGAATAATTCTTAATTGTTGGAAATTCATAATTTTATTTTACCTTAAAAGCAAGTGGGGCTTGTGAAGGCCCCAACTTTTTTGTTTTATGCAACTTGGTTTTCAAATAAATGCAAATTCGTTGCACTTAACCATACCGTTTGATTTGGGCGGAATTGATGCGCTTTCGCTTCATCTGCCGTTAATGAAATTTCAATAAGATTGCCTTGACGGTCATGCAGTTCAGCAATGACTTTACCTGCAATCCAAAGCTCACGTACAAAAGTCGCTTGGATGGCATTTTCTTGCGGCTGTGCATGAATACGCAGTTCATCAGGGCGAGCGAAGGCAATGACATTTCCTTGCGGCGCATTGGCGTTTTGTGGCAACAAAATTCGGTCTTCACCAATTTGAAAAAGGCCATTGCTATTTTGACCTTCAAAACGGTTGGCTTGACCTAAAAAGTCAAATACAAACGGTGTTGCAGGTTTTTCATAAACTTCACGCGGCGAGCCTATCTGTTCTACGTTGCCTTTATTCATCACAATGATTTGATCGGCCACTTCAAGCGCTTCTTCTTGGTCATGGGTCACGAAAATAGAGGTGATGTGGAGTTCGTCATGCAAGGTACGTAACCAGCGGCGTAATTCTTTACGAACTTTGGCATCCAATGCACCAAAAGGTTCATCCAGTAATAACACACGCGGCTCAACCGCTAAAGCACGTGCTAAGGCAATACGTTGGCGTTGACCACCTGAAAGTTGTGCAGGGTAACGGTCAGCCAAGAAACCAAGTTGAACAAGATCAAGTAAACGAGTAACCCGTTTTTTGATTTCAGCTTCATTTGGACGCGTTGCACGTGGGCGTACGCGTAAACCAAAAGCAATGTTGTCAAATACGGTCATATGACGGAATAGTGCATAATGTTGGAATACAAAACCAACTTCACGTTCACGGACATGAACTTTAGTGGCATCTTCACCTTCTAGAATGACTTGACCGCCATCGGCAGATTCAAGTCCTGCAATGATACGCAATAGGGTAGTTTTACCACAGCCTGATGGGCCAAGCAGCGCAACGAGCTGACCATCAGGGAAATCTAAAGAGATATTTTTAAGTGCATGGAATGCACCAAAGTGTTTTTCAATATTTTTTACTTGAATACTCATGAGGTCATTCCTTAAGAAACTTGTGAATCTTCTTTACGCTTGTCTTGTCGTTCCTGACGTAGTTCAACCCATGTTTTTAAAATCAGGGTCACAATCGCCAAGAGCGCTAATAGTGAAGACACAGCAAAAGCAGCACTAAAGGTATATTCGTTATAAAGGATTTCTACGTGTAGCGGTAAGGTGTTGGTTTCGCCGCGAATGTGACCTGAAACCACAGAAACAGCACCAAACTCACCCATTGCACGTGCATTACAGAGAATCACGCCGTAGATTAAGCCCCATTTGATATTTGGAAGTGTCACTTTCCAGAATGTCTGCCAGCCTGAAGCACCCAAGACGATTGCCGCTTCTTCTTCCTCAGTCCCTTGAGCTTCCATTAATGGAATCAACTCACGTGCCACAAAAGGAACGGTAATAAACACAGTGGCAAGGACAATCGCTGGAACGGCATATAAAATTTTGATGTCGTTATCCATCAGCCAGCCGCCTAACCAACCTTGAGTACCAAAAATCAATACCAACATTAAGCCAGCAATAACTGGAGAGACTGAAAATGGCATATCAATAATCGTGGTTAAAATAGATTTACCACGGAAATTAAACTTGGCAACACACCATGCCGCAGCTACACCAAAGACGACGTTCAACGGTACGGCAATCACAGCTGTCAGTAACGTAAGTTTTACTGCTGATAATGTATCTGGATGAACCAGTGCTTGGAAGTAAACGCCAACACCTTGTTTAAAGGCTTCAACGAAAACCAAAACCAAGGGCAGAATCAGGCAGCTTAAGAAGAAAATTAAAGCAATGATGATCAGGGTATAACGAACCCATGTCGGTTCACGTGTTGCATCACGCGACTGTAATTTTTCCGCAAGCGCATTACTATTCGTATTCATCGTGCAGTTCTCCCTGTACGGCGACTTGCCCATGCTTGAACCAAGTTAATTAAGAATAAAATGGCAAAAGAAATCACCAGCATCACCACTGCAATCGTGGTCGCGCCTGCATAATCATATTCCTCAAGACGAGAGATGATCATCAATGGGGCAATTTCAGTTTTGAAGGGTTGGTTACCTGCGATAAAAATCACCGAACCATATTCACCTACACCGCGAGCAAAGGCTAAAGCAAAACCTGTTAACAGCGCAGGAAATAGAATAGGTAAGATCACTTTGGTCACGATCTGAAAGCGATTTGCACCCAGTGCAGAAGCTGCTTCTTCAAGTTCAGTTTCTAGGTCGCTCAGTACAGGCTGTACAGTGCGAACCACAAAAGGAATACCAATAAAGATGAGGGCCAAGGTAATACCGATCGGGGTATATGCGACTTTAATGCCAATGGGTTCAAGGTACTGACCGATCCAACCAGTCGGTGCATATAACGAAGTCAGTGCAATACCAGCAACGGCAGTTGGCAATGCAAAAGGTAAATCAACCAATGCATCGATAATACGTTTACCCGGGAAGGTATAGCGAACCAAACACCATGCTAAGAGCAAACCAAAAACCACATTGACTAACGCAGCAATAATGGCGGCACTAAAACTCAGTTGTAACGATTTTAAAATACGTTCTGAGCTTAAAATTTCCCATAGTCCATCCCAACCGATACCTAAAGATTTAATAAATACGGCCGAAAGGGGAATGAGCACAATTAAGGATAAATACGCTAGGGTAAAGCCTAGAGAAAGACCAAATCCTGGCAGCACTCGGGATCGCTGCGACATGATGACTCCTCAAAATGAGAAAAGCTGACTTAAAAGGTCAGCAAAATTGAATAAATGATTTTGCGACAAGCTTAATGCTCAGTAGTTAAAAAGCAAATTGAAATAAATACTTGTTTTCATCAGTAAAGCTGATATGTTTCATGTGGTTTTCTGAAATTAAGTAATTGAAAATTTCAGGAAATGGTCCAAAACCTGATGCAACATTAATGTGACCCACAGCGCCCATATTTACAGGGTAGAGCTTCCAAGCATCTGCAAGTTGTTTTGCATCTTCAAAGCTAAGCCAAGGATCATTTTCACTAATCAACATCGTTGTTGGCACACGAATACTTAGCTGATGAAAAAATGCTTTGTAATCCGTTGTACTGTCGCGTGCAAAGCCGTTTTCTCCAAAGCGAGCTGGATTGGCTGGCGCAACCAAAACTAAATTTTTGATTTTTTTATTGAGTTCTGGATGCAAGGCCAATGCTGCCACCGTGGTTAAACAACCAAAGCTATGCGCCACAATTTGAATTTCACCCTGTAATGGTCGTAAGGTTTGAACGAATTGTTTAATCCAGTCCTTGAGTACAGGGTGATTCCAGTCCTTTTGCTGAACACGAGAGCTAGACATGAGCTGACGTTGTAACCAAGATTGCCAATGCGCGTGTTCACTACCGCCTACTCCTGGGACAATTACTGTATGTGTCATGTCAAGTTCTCCTGATTCAGTCAATGACTGGTCTTATTTTCCGTTGTTGGCTTTAACGATTTGGTCAAACACGCCGCCATTTTCAAAGTGTGCTTTTTGGACTTTATCCCAACCACCAAATTCTTTATCAATGGTTACGAGTTTAAGTGGCTTAAAGACTGACGCGTATTGTGCAAGTGTTGTAGCGTTACGTGGACGGTAAAAATTTTGAGCCGCGATTTGCTGACCACGTGGTGAATAAAGGAAGTTTAAATAACCTTTGGCTAAATAAAGATTACCTTTTTTCTCTGCGTTTTTTTCTAAAACAGCAACAGGGGGCTCAGCTAAAATTGAAAGTGAAGGGGTCACAATTTCAAATTTACCCGGTTGTTCACGAATCACTAAATGTGCTTCATTTTCCCAAGCCAGCAATACATCACCAATACCACGTTCAGCAAAGGTCGTAGTCGAACCACGTGCGCCTGAATCGAGCACTTTGGTGTTTTTATAAACCTTACGGACGAATTCTTGAGCCGTTGTATCATTACCACCCGCTTGATGTTTTGCCCAAGCCCACGCAGCTAAATAGTTCCAACGCGCACCGCCTGAAGTTTTCGGGTTTGGGGTAATAATACCTACGCCTGGTTTAACCAGATCGCCCCAATCTTTAATTGCTTTTGGGTTGCCTTTACGTACTAAGAACACAATGGTTGAGGTATATGGCGTTGAGTTTTGCGGAAGTTTCTTTTGCCAATCTGCAGGTAAAAGTTTGGTTTTTTCTGCAATCACATCAATATCCGCTGCCAGTGCTAAAGTCACCACATCGGCATCTAAGCCATCAATGACTGCACGTGCTTGTTTGCCCGAACCACCGTGAGATTGTTTAAAATTAATTTTTTGACCTGTACGGCTTTCCCAATATTTACTGAAGTCTTTATTCACACTTTCATAGAGTTCACGCGTTGGGTCGTAAGATACGTTTAAAAAGTCTTTTGCAGCTGCACCAAAAGAAATCGTCGAGATGACGGCAGCAAGAACACCCAATTTTAATTTTGCGGAAATACTCATGTGAACCTCAATAATTTTTACTTTATCTGTAACATGGGGGAAGAATAGCGCCAATCTTTATGCATAAAAAATAATTAAAAACGAATTTTATATGAATAAAAAAGATAAAAGGCATGTCCATGAAAAAAAAGCATCGACCTTATGCGAAAGGAAGATGCTTTTCAGTATTTAAAGCATTATTTGGAATTATTGATCTTCACGATTTGATCAAAGACACCACCATTTTCAAAATGTTTTTTCTGCACTTTGCTCCAACCACCAAACTCTTTATCAATCGTGACGAGTTTTAAAGGTTTAAAAACATTTTTATATTTTGCTAAAACTGCCGCATTACGTGGACGATAATAGTTCTGTGCGGCAATAGTTTGACCTGCAGGTGAGTACAGATAATTTAAATACGCTTTGGCTAAATTTTCATTGCCATCTTTCTTAGCATTTTTTTCTACAATCGCAACAGGTGGCTCGGCCAAGATAGAAAGTGAAGGGGTCACAATCTCAAACTTACCTGGCTGTTCACGAACTGCCAAATGTGCTTCATTTTCCCAAGCCAATAACACGTCACCAATACCACGTTCAGCGAATGTAGTTGTTGCACCACGAGCACCTGAGTCGAGGACTTTGGTTTGCTTATAAATTTGACGGACAAATTCTTGGGCTTTTGCATCATTACCACCTGCTTGATGTTTTGCCCAAGCCCACGCTGCTAGATAGTTCCAGCGCGCACCACCCGATGTTTTTGGGTTCGGGGTAATAATGTCGACACCAGGTTTAATTAAATCGCCCCAGTCTTTAATGCCTTTCGGGTTGCCTTTATGCACTAAGAACACAATGGTCGATGTATATGGCGTTGAGTTTTGTGGGAATTTCTTTTGCCAGTCTTTTGCAACTAAACCACGTGCAGCTATTTCATCAATATCTGCAGCCAAAGCCAACGTAACAACATCGGCATCTAGACCATCAATAACAGCACGAGCCTGTTTACCTGATCCACCATGAGATTGTTTAAAGTTAATGTCTTGGCCTGTGGTTTTTTTCCAGTAAACGCTAAAGTCTTTATTGAAGTTGTCATACAATTCACGGGTTGGATCATATGACACATTTAAGAAATCTTTGGCAGATGCACTGAATGCTGTGGCAGAAATGAATGCAGCCAAAACCCCAAGTTTTAATTTAGATAGATTCATGTTGTCCTCAATTTTTATACATGTTTTGTTGGATGAGGCAAGAATATCTGTAGTTTTTATGCAGAAAAAATAATTAAAAAAGAATTTAATATGAACAAAAAAGAAATATATGCTGAACGATTATTTTTTAAAATAAAGTGATGTAATTGGGATGACGACGTATGCAGTGTTTTAAAAATGCGCAGCAAATAGAACAAGTTGATTTACTTGATCGAGCCTTTCACTATGGCGATGGCTGTTTTAGCACGGCACGTATTCGCCAAGGACAAATAGAACTTTTAGCTTTGCATATTGCACGATTAAAACTGAGTAATGAACGTTTAAAGCTAAATGCAGATTTAATCCTTATTGAAGACACTTTAAAATTGTTACGTAAACAAGATGTCGTCAATGGCACTTTGAAAATCGTGTTGAGTCGTGGTATCGGTCAGCGTGGCTATAGTTTACCTGAGCATCCAGCAGATGTTTGGGTGTTTTATTACCCCAAAGCTGTTGCAGATTTTGAGTACGAAACTGTCGAAAGTGGTGTATTACATCAAGCCATTGGGTTAACCATGCCAAGTTTGGTGGGCTTGAAGTCCTTAAATCGATTAGAACAAGTCATGCTCAAAGCAGAGTTGGATCAAACCCCATGGGGGGAAGCTTTGGTGACGGATGTGCAAGGTACAGTTGTCGAAGGTGTGAGCAGTAATTGTTTTATTCGTACAAATGAAGGATGGATTACGCCCGAACTTCGTTATAATGGCGTGCATGGTGTCATGCGTGCAGAAATTTTAAAACGGATGCAGCAGCATCAGATTGCATGTACTCAACGTCACGTCAATATGGATGAAATTACGCATTTTCAGAGTGTTTTTTTCTGCAATGCTTTAAGTCCCATGAAAATTGCATCAACTCTGAATGGAGTTGAGTTAGATGTTCAAGCTTGTATTGAACTTTTCCGAACACTTCAATTAAGTCAGATTCGTTAATATGTCCACCGCGTCTAAAAAAACAAATAAGAAAAAATCTGCCAAAGCAGGTTTTCCATTTAAAGCATGTTTGGTTGTGCTACTTGGTATCGTTGTACTTGTGGCGATTTTACTGTGGTCGAGTTTATTTAAAGCCTATCCTGTGGAAGGCAAAAAGCAAATGTTGGCGATTGGTGCAGGGGATACCTATTCAGGTTTTATTGACCGACTTTCCAAAGAGAAACAAGTTCATTTTCCTATTATTTTAAAGTTGTACCAAAAGTTCATGATCAATGACACCCTGAAAGCTGGTGTGTATGAAATCCATGAAGGCATGAGCGTACGTGAAGTCATGAAACTGATTTCTAACTCTGAAAATGCGCAAATGAATCGAATTTTAGTGATCGAAGGGACGACATTTAAGCAACTGATAGACGCGTTAAAAAATGATCCTTTGGTGACGCATGACATCAGTCATTTACCGTATGCACAAATCTTAAAAGAACTCGGTATTCCGTATTCACACCCAGAAGGATTATTTGCACCAAATACGTATTTCTTTGCAAAAGGCGAATCTGATCGAAAAATTTTGAAGGATTTGTATAACCGACAAATCAAAGCCTTAGATCAGGCTTGGACTAATCGAGCTCAAAATTTACCGTATAAAGATAAATATGAAGCCCTGATTATGGCGTCGATTATTGAAAAAGAAACCAGTATTGATAGTGAGCTTGAACAAGTGTCTGGTGTATTTGTGCGTCGTCTCAAACAAGGGATGCGTTTGCAAACAGATCCAACTGTGATTTACGGTATGGGCGATAAGTACAACGGTAATATTACGCGTCAGGACTTACGTACACCAACAGCCTATAACACTTACACGATTAATGGTTTACCACCAACACCGATTGCTTTGCCGAGTCAAAAAGCAATTGAAGCCGCGATGCATCCTGATTCATCTAACAATATATATTTTGTTGCAACAGGAAATGGCGGCCATAAATTTAGCAGTAATTTGCAAGACCATAACCGCGCGGTACAAGAATATTTATCTGTAATTCGTGCGAAAAACTAAGGAGTGAGCATGTTTATTAGCTTTGAAGGCACGGAAGGTGTGGGTAAAACTACACTCATTCGTAAATTACATGATCATTTCCAAAATTTGGGTAAAAATGTCGTACTTACACGTGAGCCGGGTGGTACACCTATGGCTGAACAAATTCGTGCATTACTTTTGGCCGTCAATCATGATGAAGCAATGAGTGATGATACAGAGTTGTTACTTATGTATGCTGCACGCGCACAGCATTTGGCGCGCGTGATTTTACCTGCATTGGCAGAAGGTAAAATCGTTTTATGTGATCGTTTTGCCGATTCGAGTTTTGCTTATCAATGTGCAGGACGTGGTTTAGATCGTGACAAGCTCAATGTCTTAAATGCAAGTTTTGTTGCGCGTATACCTGATATTACTTTTTGGCTTGATGCACCGATTGAAACAGGAATGTTAAGAGCAAGAGAGCGTGGTGCTTTAGACCGTTTTGAACAAGAGAAAGCAACTTTCTTTGAGAAAGTAAGATCAGGTTTTGCTGAGATTCATCAAACGCACCCTGAACGAATGAAACGCCTTGACGCAACCCAAACACCTGAGCATGTTTTCCAACAGGCATTATCGCATCTACAGCAGATCTAAAATGCCATAGTATTTGTTAGGCAATTGATTTAAAAATCATCCATAGCAAAAGTTATGGATGATTTTTTATGCATGCTACAAAACAGGAGATTATCAATTTCCTTAAGACTGAATTTGCGCCAAGCTTAAAGCATTGCACTATCGTTGAAGTTGGTGAAAAGGCTGCCACTTTAATTTGGCATGTGACTGAAAAAGATTTGCGGCCTGGCAATACTGTTTCAGGCCCGACTATGATGACTTTGGCGGACTTTGCGCTATATGTGGCTATATTGGGGGAGATCGGGATTGTAGGACTGGCGGTCACGACCAATATGAATATTAATTTTTTAAGAAAACCCGAAGCCAATCAAGATTTAATAGGCGAGTGTCGATTGCTGAAAGTGGGCAAAAGTATAATTTATGGTGAGGTGTTGGTGTATTCAGCAGGTGTGGATGAGCCTGTTGCACATATAACAGGGAGTTATTCTATTCCACCAAAACGAATATAAAGGCTCAATTGCATTTGCTGATTCAAATAAAAAGCCGAATTTATATTCGGCTTTTTATGGTTTTTAGACATTTTAGATGTTTAAGAAACCAGTTCTGTATTCACCAATGGACATTCCACTTGGAAATTGGGTGGAGTTAGGACTGTTTTTCGTAATTCTGCTGCTTGTTCAGGATAGTCTAAAGTGAAATGCAGACCACGAGATTCTTTACGTTCCATTGCACAGCGCACAATCATTTCTGATACCAGTACCAAGTTACGTAGTTCAATCAGATTTTTACTGACTTGGTAGTCTTGGTAATACTCGGTAATTTCACGATTAAGCATTTCAATACGATGGAGCGCTCGTTGAAGCCGCTTGGTCGTTCTGACAATGCCCACGTAGTTCCACATGGTTTGGCGAAGCTCGTCCCAATTTTGCAAAATCACTACATCTTCATCAGGGTTAGTCACTTGCGAGTCATCCCATTCTGGGACATGAGGCGCCTGATAAGTTCCTTGATGCTGTGCTGTGATATGTGTTGAAGCACTCATACCATAGACGAAACATTCAAGTAAGGAGTTACTTGCCATACGGTTTGCACCATGTAGGCCGGTATAAGAGGTTTCTCCAATGGCATATAGGCCTGGAATATCGGTCTGACTGTTTTCATCAACCACAACGCCACCACAGGTGTAGTGTGCTGCCGGAACCACCGGAATCATTTCTTTGGTAATATCAATACCGAGTTCCATTAAGCGTGCATACAATGTTGGGAAATGTTCTTTGACAAATTCTGCAGGTTTATGGGTGATATCAAGCCAAACATGACGGATTCCTAGACGTTTGATTTCATAATCGATAGCGCGCGCTACGATATCGCGTGGTGCTAATTCGGCACGCTCATCAAAGCGCAGCATAAAGCGTTCACCATCTGGAAGACGTAAATAGGCACCTTCGCCACGCATCGCTTCGGTAATTAAGAAAGAGCGAGCTTGAGGATGATATAAACAGGTTGGATGGAATTGGTTAAACTCCATATTGGCAACACGGCAGCCTGCACGATACGCCATGGCAATACCATCACCCGTCGCAATGTCGGGATTTGATGTATATAAATATGCCTTCATGGCACCACCACAGGCAAGGGCAGTGAACGGTGCTAAAAAGGTATGTACTTTTTCGGTTTTTTCATCTAAAGCATATAGACCGAGAGCACGGTTTTCAGCTTCAGGATTTAATTTTTGTGCGGTGATTAAATCGATTGCAATAAAATTTTCAAAAATATGAATATTGGCTTTTTCTTGCGCACGTTCAACCAATGTTGTGGAAATAGCACGACCTGTGGCATCTGCTGCATGGATAATCCGCCGGTGAGAGTGACCACCTTCACGTGTCAGATGTAACTGTTCTTGGTCGTCTAAAGTAAATTGCACACCCTGATTCAGTAGAAAATCGACAGAAGATTTACCACCTTCAACGGTTTGTTTTACCGCTGCCATTTCACATAAATGCGCACCGGCAATCATGGTGTCATTGATATGTTGTTCAATAGAATCTGTTTTATCGAGGACGGCAGCAACACCACCTTGGGCATAATATGTACTGGCATCCGTCAGCGTCGATTTAGCTAAAACAGCAATATTAAAATGATCTGGTAACGATAGGGCTAAACTTAGGCCTGCACCGCCACTTCCCACAATAATCACATCAAATTGATGTGTCGTGTTTAAATTAGACATGTCCATCAGCTAATTTTAAAAATGTCCGATCATCACAACTGTTTTTGCCTAAAAACGCAATGACTATAAATTAACTAAATAATGAAAAATATTCATAGATCTGTAATATTTAAGGAATGTTTAAGATTGTTTATCATAAATAATCATCAAACATTTTATTACGAAGCTTAGACTTGCATTGTGATAAAAACTAACGTATTTCAAATGATAAGCACAATTGAGTGAATGCTAACAATGAATAAATCGTATTTACAAAAGGGACTCTATGCAGCTGTGTTTACGGTTGCTAGCGTGCAGACTCAGGCAGCGGGTCCTGTTGATTTTTCCAATTTGGTTGAACAAGTCAGCCCAGCTGTCGTAAGCGTGAATGTGGTTAAAAAGCTTAGTCAAGAAGAGCTTTTGCAGCAACAAGTCCCAGAAATATTACGACGCTTTTTCGGTAATCAGGTCGTTATCCCGCAGCAAAAAATGCCGCAAGAAAAGACCGGTTATGGAAGCGCATTCTTTATTAGTAAAGATGGTTATCTATTAACTAATCACCATGTGGTAGAAGATGCATCGAAAGTCACCATCGTATTGAATGACCGCCGTGAAATTGATGCCACCGTTGTGGGGAGTGATGAGCGGACTGATGTGGCTTTGCTAAAGGTGAAAGGTTCAAATTTTCCAGAGCTACGCACAGGTAATGTTGACCGTTTACGTGTAGGTGAGCCAGTGTTGGCTATTGGTTCACCATTTGGTTTTGACTATTCAGCTTCGGCAGGGATTGTCAGTGCGAAAATGCGCAATATGATGGGAGAAACCTCGGTTCCATTTATTCAAACCGATGTGGCATTGAACCCCGGAAACTCAGGCGGCCCTTTATTTAACCAGTCTGGTGAAGTGGTTGGGGTGAACTCTCGTATCTTTAGTGGTACGGGTGGTTATATGGGTTTATCGTTCTCGATTCCTATTGATGTGGCGATGGATGTTGCAGACCAATTAAAGAAAAACGGCAAGGTGACACGTGCTTACTTAGGCGTTATGCTGCAAGATATCGATCGGAATCTTGCTGAATCCTATAACCTTTCAAAACCTGAGGGCTCATTGATTACTCAAGTTGCACCGAATTCACCCGCAGCAAAAGCTGGCTTTAAAGCGGGTGATGTCATTTTGAAATTTAATGGTACACCGATTTCACGTACTGGCGAACTACTGAATTATCTCAATCGTACAGGTCCTAATCAAAGTATTCAGCTTGAAGTATTACGTGATGATAAACGCCAAAACATTTCAGCAACCTTGATCACTGCACCAGATGATACGCCTGCAAAAGCTGAAATTGCACCTGTGAAAAAAGGCCCGGTGATTGGGGTGTCAATTCGTAATTTAACTGCAGATGAATTAAAGCAACTGAGTGTGAAAGGTGGTGTATTAATTCAAGATGTACGAGCTAGTGGTATTGCTGCACAAGCGCGAATTCAGCCGGGTGACGTTGTGACTCAAGTTAATAATAAAGCTGTGAATAATGCAGAAGATTTTGTGAAAGTTATTTCAGAATTGAAAAATGGCAGCATTGCACGTGTTTCTTTGATTCGTCAGGGGCAACGTGCGATTGTGGGCATGCGCATTCAATAATGATTTGCTGAATGAAAACCACTCCAAGCGAGTGGTTTTTTAACTTTAGCGTTTTTGCAATTCACCCTTAGATAAAAATGGGTAGACTGTGGGCCACAATTTAAAATTTGCAGGACGCTATGAGCGATATCTTTGATTTAAAAATTACAGTTCAAGCTGAACATATCGACACATTAAATCATGTGAATAACGTGGTGTACGTCAGTTGGATGCAAGATGTCGCGACAGCACATATTGAAGCTTTGGGTTTAGGCTTAAAAGAATATATTGAATTGAAGCATGCCATGGTCGCTGTTGAGCATCATGTGCAATATCGTAAAGCAGCGCTCGAAGGTGAGGAGATTATTTTACGAACTTGGCTAAATGATATCAATGCATTGTATTCGTTTCGGCAGTATGTATTTTATCGCCCTAAAGACAAAGCGATATTATTTACAGGCAATACACAGTGGGCATGCATTGAAATTGCTACAGGCCGTCCAAAGCGCATGTCGCCAACATTTACCCAAGCTTATCAACCCATCGCAGATAGCATAAATCCGCTTGATTTTAGTGCTTATGATTTCTGATTTTTAATTGAAACCTCATATTAAAGCGAAGACTAGTTAAGTTCTACACGCAGGATAAGTGCTTAGCATAAAAGCAATGCATTATTTTCGATACTTTGAAAAATCCATCTGCTATAATCCTCGGCAATTTCTATTCGGCTTTTGCTATGCATAAAGAATTGCATGCATAGCGCTTTTATTTTTCCAAGGTAGCCCATGGCGCAAGCTAAAAAATCTGTTGATATAAAAAACATTCGTAACTTCTCGATCATTGCGCATATCGACCATGGTAAGTCGACGCTTGCCGACCGATTTATTCAAACTTGTGGTGGCCTGCAAGATCGTGAAATGCAGGCACAGGTTCTAGATTCTATGGAATTAGAACGTGAGCGTGGTATTACGATTAAAGCTACGTCTGTGACTTTGTATTACACTCATCCTAACGGTGAAGAATACCAGCTTAACTTTATTGACACACCTGGGCACGTTGACTTTTCTTATGAAGTTTCACGTTCACTTGCTGCATGTGAAGGCGCATTATTGGTGGTCGATGCTGCACAAGGTGTAGAAGCCCAGTCTGTTGCTAACTGCTATACAGCAATTGAACAAGGCTTAGAAGTCCTACCTGTTTTAAATAAAATCGATTTGCCGCAAGCAGAGCCAGAGCGTGTTATTCAAGAAATTGAAGACATTATTGGTATCGAAGCGACTGAAGCACCTACATGTTCAGCTAAAACCGGTCTAGGCATTGAAGGGGTGCTTGAAACACTAGTCAATGTCATTCCTGCACCCGAAGGCGATCGTAATGCACCATTACAAGCCTTAATTGTTGACTCTTGGTTCGACAACTATTTGGGTGTGGTTTCTTTAGTTCGTATTAAAGAAGGTCGTGTGCGTAAAGGCGATAAAATGTTGATGAAATCAACTGGTCAAACGCACATCATCACCTCAGTAGGTATTTTTAATCCTAAACATACAGAAACTGACATGCTCGAAGCAGGTGAAGTTGGTTTCGTGATCGCGGGTATTAAAGATATTTTTGGTGCTCCAGTTGGTGATACGATTACCTTGGCAACTACACCAGAAGTTCAAAGCTTACCGGGTTTCAAAAAAGTGAAACCACAGGTCTATGCAGGTTTATTCCCAATCGATTCAAGTGAATTTGAACCGTTCCGTGAGGCGCTGCACAAACTGCAAATTAATGACTCAGCGTTGTTCTTTGAACCTGAAAGTTCAGATGCACTTGGTTTTGGCTTCCGTTGTGGCTTCTTGGGTATGCTGCACATGGAAATTGTACAAGAACGTTTAGAACGTGAGTATGATCTGGACCTGATTTCTTCAGCACCAACCGTAATTTATGAAGCGGTGATGAAAAATGGTCAAACCATTTATATCGACAGTCCTTCTAAAATGCCTGATGGTTCAACAGTTGAAGACTTACGTGAGCCAATTGCCGAATGTCACATTTTAGTACCGCAAGAATACTTGGGTAATGTGATGACGTTATGTGTTGAACGTCGCGGCGTTCAAAAGAATATGAAGTTTATGGCGAACCAAGTGGCCATTACGTTTGAAATTCCAATGGCTGAAGTAGTGATGGATTTCTTTGATAAATTGAAATCATGTTCACGCGGTTTTGCATCGTTAGACTATAACTTTGTGCGTTTTGAGTCTTCATCCCTAGTTAAGGTGGATGTGTTAATCAACGGTGAAAAGGTTGATGCCTTGGCCATGATTTGCCACCGACAAGATGCTCGCCATCGTGGTATTGCACTTGTGGAAAAAATGAAAGATTTAATTCCACGTCAAATGTTCGATGTTGCTATTCAAGCAGCGATTGGTGCACAAATCATTGCACGTTCAACTGTAAAAGCGATGCGTAAAAACGTTTTGGCTAAATGTTATGGTGGTGACGTGTCGCGTAAGAAGAAACTTCTTGCGAAACAAAAAGAAGGTAAGAAACGTATGAAACAAGTGGGCAGCGTCGAAATCCCACAAGAAGCGTTCCTTGCTGTATTGAAAGTAGAAAGATAATAAATAGAGGTTTATGAGCTCATGGATTTTGACTTTAATTTGATCCTTGTTCCTGCCACAGTCATTTTTTTCTTAATTTGGTTGTTGGATAAGTTTGTCTGGAAGCAACGGCAGACCAAAGGTAAGGGGAATGAAAATGTCGTTATCGCATGGGCTTATGATTTCTGGCCGATTTTAGCGATAGTTTTGGTGATGCGTTCATTCTTATATGAGCCATTTAATATTCCATCTGACTCTATGGTTCCAACCTTAGAAACAGGTGATTTTATTGTGGTGAATAAATATCAGTATGGCGTACGTTTACCTATCGTCAATAAAAAAATTCTTGATGTCGGTGAACCTGAGCGTGGTGATGTCATTGTATTCCGTTATCCACCACAACCAACCATCAGCTATATTAAACGAGTGGTCGGTTTACCAGGTGATCATATTATTTACGATCATGGTCAACTGAGTGTGAATGGTCAAAAGGTGGCAAAAGTTCCTGTAGAATTTAGCCGTGAAAAAGATCAACTTGATACACCTACATCGATTTATCATAAAGAAACCATGGGTAAGCATACGTTTACCATGCGTGAGCTTGAAGGCGTCAATGTTGCGCGCCAAGCACCATTTATCAACTATGTTGAAAATGGTAAATATTCAACAGAAAATGGTTTATATTGGGAAGTTAAGGTTCCTGAAGGTCACTATTTCGCGATGGGGGATAATCGCGATCAAAGTGCGGACAGTCGTTTTTGGGGCTTTGTGCCTGAAGAAAACCTCACTGGACGTGCTTTTTACAAGTGGATGCATAAGGAACCTGGTTTAAAACTGCCTTCATTTAGTCGTAATGGCAGTATTGATTAGTCTTACATCAGGAAAATAAAATGAGACATCAACGGGGAACGTCTTATATCGCAATTTTAATTGCTATTATTGGGTTTGCTTTTTTAGCTAAAGCTTTAATTGCGGTTTGGGGACCGTATGTTGACGACCGTCTCGTCAACAATGAAATTGAAGAATTGATGAAGAGCAGTCCTAAAAATATTGCTCCGAGTAAGTTTGAGTCACAAATGTCACAGCGTTTAGATATGAATGGTGTACGTGATTTAAATTTTAAAGATATTGCTCAAGTCACTAATGTAGATGGTCTACAAGTGAAAACAGATTATGAAATAAGAAAACCTTTCTTATTGAATATTGATATTGTGTTGAAGTTCGAGAAAAGTTTTGATCAAAGCTCAGTCCAAGCTAAATGAAGCTCGTTTAGCAAGTCGTATCGGTTATCAGTTTAAACAACCTGAATTGTTACAACTGGCCTTGACCCACCGATCGGTGAGCCATAAATACAATTATGAACGCCTAGAATATCTGGGCGATTCATTATTGGGTATGATAATTGCCAATTATCTGTACCATGCCTACCCGCATGAAAATGAAGGGCGTCTAACGCGTATGCGTGCGACACTGGTTCGTCAGGAAGCGCTAGGAAAAATTGCCAATGACTTAAAACTCAGTCAAGAATTAATCTTGAGTACAGGTGAGTTGAAATCTGGCGGTCATCATCGTGAGTCTATACTTGCAGATACCGTTGAATCGATCATTGGTGCAATCTATGTCGATTGTCAGGATTTAAAAATTCTGGAACCGATTGTTCTTAAATGGTATGTGCCATATTTAGATCATATTGAACCGACCGATCAACTGAAAGACCCTAAATCACGTTTGCAAGAGTATTTACAAGCACGTAAAAAACCTCTCCCGGTTTACGAGGTTGTAGATATTCAGGGTGATGCTCCGAACCAACATTTTAAAGTTGAATGTACAGTCGAAGGGCTCCCTGTTAAATACGGTGAAGGTTCAAGCCGTCGCTTTGCTGAACAAGCTGTAGCGGCAGAAATCTTAGAAATTTTGGAGAAAAAGTCTTAATGACTACTCATTCCGATCACGTAGATGCTGATCACGAGTCGCAAGGCGACAGTAACGATTTAATTAGTCAGTTTTTTAGTGCACAAGGCACTGAAATCCCTGCCGATTTTAAAAGTGGTTTTGTGGCGATTGTTGGTCGTCCAAACGTGGGTAAATCAACGTTAATGAACCATATTTTGGGTCAAAAACTTTCAATTACGTCTCGTAAACCACAAACGACGCGTCATAAAATTGTGGGTATTGACTCACGTGAAAAGTCTCAAGCGGTATTTGTTGATACGCCTGGGATGCACAAAAAAGAAGTTCGTGCCATCAATAAAATGATGAACCGTGCGGCGCATTCTGCACTTCGTGATGTGAACTTGGTTTTGTTTGTGATTGATGCAGACAAATGGACACAGAATGATGATTTAGTGTTAGAGAAGCTAAAAAATGCCGATATGCCAGTGATTCTTGTGATCAATAAAATTGATACGCTAGAAAACAAAAACCATGCATTACCCTTGATACAAGAACGTGCGAAATTAATGAATTTTGCAGAAATTGTTCCTGTATCAGCGTTACGCGGTGCAAATTTGGATCATTTGCGCAGTACGATTGAGAAATATCTGCCGTTCCAACCACCACTGTATTCACTTGAGCAATTGACTGATCGTTCAGAGCGTTTCCTTGCATCTGAAATTATCCGTGAAAAAATCATGCGTCAATTGGGTGAAGAGCTGCCTTATGATTTAACCGTTCAAATTGAGTCGTTTAAAACAGAAGAAGCAACAATTAATCCAAAAACAGGTCGTCCTAAAGCGGCGTGTACCTATATTGATGCGACGATTTTTGTCGATCGCTCTGGCCAAAAAGCCATTGTGATTGGTGAGAAAGGTGCCAAACTGAAGAAAATCGGTATGGATGCACGTGTGGATATGGAAAAAATGTTCGAGCAAAAAATCATGCTGACACTTTGGGTGAAAGTCAAAGGTGGTTGGTCTGATGATGAACGTGCATTGAAAAGCTTGGGTTATAGCGATATTTAATTGCTAGACATTTAAAACTTTGAGGGAAGAGTAATGATGAAAGTATTAGCTGTAGTGGCATGTGTTTTGTTTCTACAAGGGTGTATTCATAAAATCGTTACTGTTCCTGTCAAAGTGGCTTATAAAACCACAAAAGGCGTGGTCAAAGGGACCGCTGCAGTTGTAGGTGCAGTCATTCCAGATGGGGGTGATGATGAAGAAGACGAAAAGAAAAAGAAAGACAAGGATTAATATCTTAAATCATGCGTAATGAGATACTGCATGGTTATTTAATTCACCATCGTAAATATCGTGAAAAAAGTCATATCGTGCACTTGTTTACGCAGGAGCATGGCCGAGTTGATGGTATTCTCAGGCAAACACCTCCGCCTCAGTATCAACCGATCTGCTTGCAAGCCTCCGGCAAGTCTGAGCTTAAAAATTTCAGTAAACTTGAAATTGTAAATCAACCCATATTCTTTTATGGGGATGCTTTTTTTTCAGGTTTTTATTTGAATGAAGTCTTATTGAGGTTATGTCCCTTAGAGGTCGAGATGCCAGAGACATTTGCTCAATATGCGCATACCTTAGAACAACTCCAATGCATGTCTGCGCAAGAAAATCCTGACCTGTTTTTGCGACAAATCCTTAGACAGTTTGAGCATGAGCTACTTGAAGAGTTGGGTTATGCGCTGGATTATTCAACTGATGCAAATCAACAGCAAATTCAGCTTCATGAAAATTATCAATTTCATTTAAATGAAGGTTTTCAACCTGTCATTAAAGCCTCACGCGCAACATTGTCAGGTCAACATATTTTAAGTATGTGTGATTATGAAAAAGGTGGGGAATTTAATTCTGAACAGTTACAATTACTGTCTAAGTTGTACCGACAAATGATTACTTCCTTGCTTGGCGATCGTCCATTAAAAAGTCGTCAATTGTGGATACAGAATTCTCAAACTCAACGTCATTAGGAAAGAATTATGGCAGCTTTGCTTGGTGTAAATATTGACCATGTGGCAACACTACGAAATGCACGTGGGACAACTTATCCAGATCCTGTGAATGCCGCAATTATTTGTGAGCAAGCGGGGGCGGAAGGGATTACGCTACATTTACGTGAAGATCGTCGCCATATTAAAGATGATGATGTTCGTCGTATGCGTTCTGTATTAAAAACCCATATGAATCTTGAAATGGCAGTGACCAATGAAATGGTTGAATTTGCCAAAGAGATTCAGCCGCATCATGTATGCTTTGTTCCTGAAAAGCGTGAAGAAGTCACGACTGAAGGCGGTCTAGATGTTGTTGGGCATTTTGAAGATGTAAAAAATGCGACTCAAGCACTCGCAGCGATTGGTTGCGAAGTTTCATTATTTATTGATGCTGACTTTGCTCAAATTGATGCGGCGATTGCCTGTGGCGCGCCAACGATTGAGTTGCATACAGGTGCATATGCAGATGCTGAAACACCTGAAGCGCAGAAAGCAGAGCTGGAGCGTATCATTCAAGGTGCTGAATATGCGGCATCTAAAGGTTTGATTGTGAATGCTGGTCATGGCTTAAATATTGACAATGTCACTCCAATTGCTCGCATTGCGCAAATTCATGAACTAAATATTGGTCACTCGATTATTGCTGATGCAGTGTTTATTGGATTGGCACAGTCTGTAAAACAAATGAAAGCTGCGATTAAAGCCGCACGTTAATTTTTTAAGTAAAGTATATGTCAAATATTGATTATGATGCCCTAATGAAGCCAGTCATTGGCTTCTTGGGGTGTGAAACACCAAAAGCATGGCTAGATGAAGCTTTAAATAATTTGGATATCCTGATGCAGGATCATGCCAATTGTGAAAAGAAAGCTGCAAGTACAGCAATGAATTTGATGTTTCGTTATAGTTTTTTCTCGGATTTACAAATCAAACTGGCACAGCTAGTACGTGAAGAAATGCTTCATTATGAGCAAGTGCTGGAACTGATGGCAAAACGTGGTCAGGAATGGACTGCAATCAGTGCTGGTCGGTATGCAGGTGGTTTACGTAAAGAAGTGCGGACTTATGAGCCAGAAGCGTTAATTGATATTTTGGTGATCGGCGCATTCGTTGAAGCACGTTCATGCGAACGTTTCTATGCGCTTGCACCGCACGTGGATGAAGAGTTGGGTCGTTACTACCGCTATTTGCTAAAGTCTGAATCACGCCATTATGAGGACTATTTAGCATTGGCCATGGATGTGGCGACGACCAATAAGCTAAAGAACCCGAAAGAAGATATTCAGATGCGTATTGAGCATATTCGTGAAGTTGAAAAAAATCTGATTAGCAGCCCAGATGAGTTATTCCGCTTTCATAGTGGTGTGCCAGTCAAAGCAGCTTGATAAAAGAATCCTCCAGAATGGGGGATTTTTTATGCACTTAAAATAAATGATAATAAGAATTATTTATAATTATCTTGGGTGAATCTAAAATGAAACGATCTCTATGAATCAAACAATTTAAGCTCACTTATTCAATATGAAATTACAATTCACTTTACTCTGTATCGCTTTGTGTGCGGTTGGTCAGGCTGAAGCGCATTATCCTTATGTTGCACCTCTAAACTATCAAACATTTAATAATCATAGTGCCATTCTTTCTGGTTTTTATGACAATCCGTTTGTTTCTGAAATAGCCATTAAAAATTTTAATTTCCATGTACATACACCGTCAGGTGAAAAGCTGCATCTAACAGATGCCGATTGGGCAAAAACTCAAACAGTCAGCAGTTATAGTTTAGAAAATAAGCAAGATGGCACGTATCGTATTCGCGGTGAAAAGCAGGGAAGTACAGCGCGTTTTGCTTATGATCAAAAGCAGTGGAAAGCGTTAATCAATGGTGTGCGTGATCCTCAAAAAACTGCGAATGCAAATGTCATTTATACAGCCGAGTTGACTAAAAAGTCGCAAATCAAAAGTATTCAAACGCAGGAAATCATTGAAACTTTTGTATCACGCCGTGCAACCTCTACACATGTGGTGAATCATTTACATGATGGCTTTGATGTGCAATTTAAAACCCATCCAAATGCTATAAAGCATAATGAGCCTGTGCAACTGAAAGTGCTAGATCAGAAAAAAGCGGTTGCGGGTTTACAGGTTGAAATTTTGCAGCAAACCACGGATTACAGCCGTGAAGGAAAAGTTTATAAAACGCTTAAAACTGATCAAGATGGAAATTTGAATTTTAACCTATCAGATCGTGGTCAGTATTTGCTGAAAATGGATTATCAACAGCCTTTTGAAATGAAGGAACACGCATTAAAACGATATAAATATACTTTGAGTTTTAATGTGATTTAAAGAGAAAAAGCTCTGCGATTTGCGGAGCTTTTTTATGAAAATGATTTAGCTATCTTTAGGTTCAAGATAAAACATCGATAAACCTATCAATAAAATTAAACTGGTTTGAGTGAAAAAGTGTTTATTAAAACCACCATAATATTGCTGCGAATAGCCTGCAATCAGTAAACAACCCGTTAAATAAAGCAATCGATAATATCGGCTCTCAAAACAATAACAGACACTTGCAAAACATAAAATCAGGCAGCCAATCACCATATAATGGATATCCCAAATGATGGTGTTGATTGCAAATAAAAGTGCTGAAAGTGCGCCGATAGATAAATTACGCAGGCTTTCAAACCCTTGAAAAATGTGCATCAAAGCTAATATGAAGAATGGCAATAGAGCAAGTGCATATTTTATTCTTATACTGTTTTGCGTCATGAGCATAAAATTTTGCTGTTTCTCAACAATGGGGCTAGTACTGATGCTTAGCCTAAGCCATTGCAGGGTTAAGTGTTCAGGGATGTTGGCTTTAACTAAAAATTTGAGAGTGGCTTGTGGTGGAATAATATAATTTTCTTGGAATTCATGGCCATAAAACATCCATGACTTATTGGTCTCTAGTGTGTGATATTGCGTATTTTTTTGAGTTGAGATGTTAAAAAGTTGTCCAGTTGCATTTAACCCAGCTTTCATACATGGTGTTTCTTTCTCGTGAACAATACATAACGGCAGTACCGAAATTTCAAGATCTTTTCGAGTTTGTTGCTGACCTGCAAAATCAATATGGATATACAGTTGATCAGATTGGTTTTGCAGTGTAATCGGTGTGCTCGACCAATATTGTCCTTCTGTTATCTCGTTCAATACAGATTCAGATATTTCGGGAATGCTATTGTGATTTTGAATCTGCTGAGGTGGAATCAACCACTGTAGGTTGCTGTCAAGAAGGGTGTTAGATTCACTATTATATAAATTGGGTGGTGTTTTGAAATGTTGCTCAATTTCACTTTCGGGTGTGCAGCTCACCAAATAAATTGCAAATGGGCTGATAATAATTAAAAGAAAAATGAATGCAGTGAGGTAGTGTTTTAAGGCAGTTTTATTTGATTCAGCATCAACTTGAATGAACATTTTTTTTATTTTAATGACAATGACTTATAGATTATATGTAAATCATAGGCATTAAAAAAGCCCATTTAAATAAATGGGCTTTAGAATTTGGCTCTCCAACCTGGGCTCGAACCAGGGACCTGCGGATTAACAGTCCGTCGCTCTACCGACTGAGCTATTGGAGAATCTGAATGCGATTATAAGCAGATTTTGAAGAGGGTCAAGCTAAAAATACCAATATGAGGAGAAATGCGTGATAGATGTTTTTTATTTGAACAAAAAGAAGGATTTTTTAGAAAAAATGAATCTTAGGCTTGCAAAGAAAAAATTCAATTGATAGTCTGAATGCAACAACAGAGCGTTTAAACATATGTTTAAACAGTGTGGATTTAAACCCAACTTGCCAGCACTAAAATGGCTAAACAGGAGAAAGCGAATGAATACGCTGACTATTTCTCAGATTTTTTCAAACTTTTCTTTTTATCAAGAAAACTATCTTTCCATTATCAGTAACCAAGAGCAATATCAAACACCTGTCGAAGGGGCGTACGTTGACGTTTGGCCTTTGGGTCGACGTGACTTAGCATTGGGTGATTTATTACAACTGTGGTTTAGTGAAAAATGGTTGATCAACGCGCCATGTCATTTACGTTTTGAATATCAAGATGATGGCCGTCGTGTGCCTTTGCAACGCAAGCAAGATTTGTATTTATACCAATTGGCAGGTAATGCGTTATCAGGCTCAAATCGTTCTAAAGTATGGTCTATTTCAGAACAACGGGAACTTCGTGTTGAGTTAGATAGTGCTTTAAAATATTATTGCTTTCAAAAGGGCAGTAATCGCATTGATCTAAGCGAAGGCCAATTAATTCGCGCCTTACATTCAGCAATTTAAGTTTGAATCATCATCTGCTCGCATTGAATTGCGAGCAGAAAAATAAAAATATTAAGGACGTATAATCATGCAAGTTGCAGTTGCATGTGCATAAAGTTTGCCATTGTCATCAATAATTTTCCCTTCAGAAATCCCTAAATTTTTACTGATATTAATGACTGTTCCTATCGCTGTAAGTTCAACATTCTTTGGGATCGGACGACACATTTTAATATTTAAGTCGATGGTGCCATAACCCACACCAGCCTCTAATAACGTGTGAATGGCACAACCTGTCACCGAGTCGAGTACCGTAGCAGCAAAGCCACCATGCACGCCGCCTAGCGGATTTATGTGTCGTGCATCTGCTTTAGCCTTAAAGCTAATACTGCCCTCAGATACTTCATAAGGCAATAGTTTCGCTAATACTTGCAGGAGGAATTTTCCCTGCACACATGGCTTGTAGAAGTTGCAGTCCGGTCATTTCTTTTGGGTTCATTATTCTGGCCTATTTTACGAGTTCTAAAAAGGAATCTAAGTTTAACATAGCTAATTGTTGAAATTATTGTCAAGTTGATTCTTTGAAGCTTTCATTGAGTAATCTTGCATTTAGTATTTTGGTATCGGCTAAAATCGGTGAGGAGTGTGTTCAGGAGGCATGGCATTTAACTGGCATACGCCGTCGTCTTATTATCCTTAAATGGAAACATAGCAAATATTATAAAATGGCTCAGATATAAAAAAACCCGCGAATATCGCGGGTTTTTTTGATTTGATCTTTAGATCAAATTATTTTTCAGCAGCAATTGAAGCAATCGCAGCGTCTACGCCTTCGATTGAGTCAGCAGCTTTCTTGATACGTGCAAGTGCATCTACAAGCACTTCGTCTGCAGTTGCATAAGAAATACGCATGTAACCACCTAGACCGAACGCATCACCAGGAACTACGGCAACACCAGTTTCTTCCAATAACCATGCAGAGAATTCTGTGCAAGATTTTAAACCTTTTGCACGAATCAGTGGACGGATGTTTGCGTATGCATAGAATGCACCGTCAGCAGGAAGGCAAGTAATACCGTTGATGTCATTCAAGCCTTTCACAACTAGGTCGTGACGGCGTTTGAATGCTTCAATCATTGGCTCAAGAACGTCTTGAGGGCCATTCAATGCAGCTTCAGCAGCAACTTGTGAAATAGAAGTTGGGTTTGAAGTTGATTGAGATTGGATTTTTTTCATCGCACCAATAAGTTTAGCAGGGCCCGCTGCGTAGCCAATACGCCAGCCAGTCATTGCATAAGCTTTAGATACACCGTTAAGAACGATTACGCGATCGTAAAGGTCTGGTGCAACTGTTGCGATGTTATAGAATTCGTCGTCCCAACGGATTGGTTCGTACATGTCATCAGAAGCAACTAAAACTTCAGGGTATTTACGTAGAACGTCAGCTAAAGCAAGTAATTCTTCTTTAGTGTAGATCATACCTGTTGGGTTAGAAGGGCTGTTTAGAACCACTAAACGAGTTTTGTCAGTGATTGCAGCTTCTAATTGAGCAGGCGTAATTTTGAAACGTTGGTCTTCACCACATTTCACAATTACAGGAGTGCCTTCAGCAATGATCACCATGTCTGGGTAGCTTACCCAGTAAGGAGCAGGGATAATTACTTCGTCACCTTTGTTTAACAAAGCAAGTGCCAAGTTAAAGAAAGATTGTTTACCACCACAAGAAACCAAAATTTGGTTTGCAGCGTAATCAAGGTTATTGTCGCGTTTTAATTTAGCAATAATTGCTTTTTTAAGACCTGGAGTACCGTCAACAGCTGTATATTTAGTGAAGCCATTGTTGATAGCAGCAATTGCAGCATCTTTGATGTGTTGTGGGGTATCGAAATCCGGTTCACCTGCGCCTAAACCAATTACGTTTTTACCAGCAGCCTTCAATTCAGCAGCTTTGTTAGTAACAGCAAGTGTAGGGGACGGTTTGATGCTATTTACACGATCAGACAGACGTACGTCCACGGCAGTATTCCTTCTTATAGGGATTAAAAAATAAAAAGCACACTATCTTAGCTTAAATGCACAGTAATGGGGAGTGGCAAAATCAACAATGTGCAAAAAAGTGTGATATTCCATCCTAACCATATAATTGAGAAAATTTACATTGAGTTACTTAAATTTTTAATCAAATTTTATGGCAAATTCTTAAAGTCACGGACAAAAATAGGGCATAAAAAAGGCCACAATATGTGTGACCATTTTTAATAAAATTTTGTGCTTCAAATACTTTGCTTATTGAACAAAACGCGATAGATCTTCTTCAGGGCGAGCAGTTAGCACTTCTACACCATTTTTTGTTACAAGTAGCGTGTGTTCGTACTGTGCAGACAAGCTATGATCTTTAGTCACGACAGTCCATTTGTCGCCAAGAAGTTTGGTTTTCCAGTCGCCACCGTTCACCATTGGTTCGATGGTAAAGGTCATGCCTTCTTCTAAGATCATGCCTGTATTGGGTTGACCGTAGTGTAAAACTTGTGGTTCGTCGTGGAAAACAGTACCGATACCATGACCACAGTATTCACGTACAACGCCAAAACGTTCTGATTCAACATATTGTTGAATGGCATTACCGATATCGCCCATGGTTGCGCCCGGTTTTACTACCGCCATACCACGGTACATGGCTTCTTGAGCAACTTTACATAAACGGTTCGCTAAAATAGATGTTTCACCACCCACGATGTACATCATGTTGGTATCACCGTGGTAACCATCTTTAATCACAGTGACATCGATGTTTAAGATGTCACCTTTTTTTAACTTTTTGCTTTCAGATGGAATACCGTGACACACAACATGGTTCACTGAAGTACAGATCACGTGCTGGAACGCTGGACGACCCGGCGCAGCGCCATAACCTAAACAAGCAGGAATAGCTTCTTGTTTGTTGACAATATAGTCATGACAAATCGTATCAAGTTCGAGGGTAGTCACACCTGGAACAATATGCGGTTTGATCATATCCAAAACTTCTGCCGCCAGTCGACCCGCGACGCGCATTTTTTCAATTTCGTCAGGCGTTTTAATTAATCGACGTGGAGCTTCGTAAGTACTGTTCATGATCTCTAAAAACTTTTGGAAATTTGTATGTGACTATGGTATAAATAGCCGCCCATTTTATCAAATGCTTTTTCGTGAATATCTTTCACGAGCTTTGTGCGATGGGGCAATAAAATCCGCACATATATCGACACATTTCTCTGGGTGCCTTTTTAGGTGGAGAATGCGGGTATATGGAGGCCTAACCCAAACTTTAAGGTAAAGAAAATGGCAGATTACAACGTAAGCATGCGCGACCTTCTTCAAGCAGGCGCACACTTCGGTCACCAAACACGTTTTTGGAATCCAAAAATGCGCGAATACATCTTCGGCGCGCGCAACAAAATTCACATCATCAACCTTGAGCACACTGTTCCTGCGTTAAATGATGCTTTGAACTTTGCTAACAACTTGGCTAGCAAAAAGAACAAAGTTTTGTTCGTTGGTACAAAACGTGCAGCTTCTGCAATCATCCGTGAACAAGCTCAACGTGCAGGTCAACCATATGTTGATCACCGCTGGTTGGGTGGTATGTTGACTAACTGGAAAACTCTTCGCCAGTCAATCAACCGTCTAAAAGACCTTCAAACTCAATCTACTGACGGTACTTTCGCTAAACTTACTAAACGTGAAGCTTTAGAACGTACTCGTGAGATGGAAAAACTTGAACGCGCTCTTGGCGGCGTTAAAAACATGGGTGGTTTACCTGACGCATTATTCGTAATCGATGTTGATCACGAAGCAATTGCAATTAAAGAAGCTAAAAACCTTGGTATTCCTGTTATCGGTATCGTTGATACAAACTCTAACCCAGACAACGTAGACTACGTTATCCCTGGTAACGACGATGCGATCCGTGCAGTTACTCTTTACGCTTCTGCTATGGCTGATGCGATTCTTGCTGGTAAAGAATATGCTCAATCACAAGCAAATGCACAAGCTAAAGGCGAAGAAGCTCCTGCTTCTGAGGCTTAATGCGTTTGACGTAAGCTTGTCATTTTTGCGACACGTGATGGTGGCAAAGTAAGCGTCATGTATGCAGACGGCCCAAGAGACAGCTCTGGGCCGTTTCTGTTCTAAAAAGAATTCATTTTCTACCGTATTTAGGAGATTAACATGACTGCAGTTACAGCAAGCATGGTTAAAGAATTGCGCGATCGTACTGGTCTTGCAATGATGGAATGTAAAAAAGCATTAACAGAAGCGGGCGGTGACATCGAATTAGCGATCGACAACCTTCGTAAATCTGGTCAAGCTAAAGCTGCTAAAAAAGCAGGTAACATTGCTGCTGACGGCGCGATCACTATCGCTCAAGAAGGTAATAAAGCAATCCTTTTAGAAGTGAACTGTCAAACTGACTTCGTTGCTAAAGACGAAAACTTTGCTGGTTTCTCTGCTAAAGTTGCTGCTGCTGCGCTTGCTGCTGGTGTAACTGACGTTGCTCAAATTGCTGAATTGAAACTTGAAGATGGTGCTACTGTTGAAGAAGCTCGTATTGCGCTTGTTCAAAAAATCGGTGAAAACATCCAAGTACGTCGTGCTCAAATCGTTGAAGGCGACAACCTTGCAGTTTACAAACACGGTTTAAAAATCGGTGTTGTAGTTGCATACGCTGGTGATGCTGAAACTGGTAAAGGTTTGGCTATGCACATCGCTGCATTCAACCCTGTTGCTGTAAACGAAGCTGGCGTTTCTGCTGAACTTATCGCTAAAGAAAAAGAAATTGCTGAAGCCAAAGCAATTGAATCTGGTAAACCAGCAAACATCGTTGAAAAAATGGTAACTGGTTCAGTTCAAAAATACTTGAACGAAGTTGTTCTTGAGAACCAAATGTACGTTATCGACAACGATAAGAAAGTTGCAGAAGTTCTTAAAGCAACTGGTACTACTGTTGCTAACTTCGTACGTTTCGAAGTTGGTGAAGGTATTGAGAAAAAAGCTGAACTTTCTTTCGCTGAAGAAGTTGCTGCTGCTCAAGCTGCTGCAAAATAATCTCTGATTATTTGTAGAAAAAAGCCCTCGTTTTAGAGGGCTTTTTTTATGGCTGTAGCTTTACTGATTTCAAAGCTATTTAAACTTTATATTGTGTGCATTCTTGTGCATAGATTCTATTTTTATCCATATTAATGACTATAATGAGTTGAAAATTTAGATTTAAACTTAGTTATGGCAAACAAAACAAACTTAACCATCGGCGGAATTATTGTTGCGCTTGCAGCAGCTTATTTCGGAATAGATTTACAACAAAAAAAAACTGCACAGGTTCAGACGACAGCTGAACAAAACTCACAGCCACAAATAGAATCAGTACAAACAGTAGATGTTCATCAAAAAGGGCAGAGTGCTGAAGATATTATTGCGCATGCATTTAAAAATAAACTCAGTAATGTTCAGGTTGAGGGTGCGGGTCAAGTGAAAGCGGTACTTCGAGATGATAATGAAGGTAGCCGACATCAAAAGTTCATTTTGACCTTAAATAATGGTCAAACGCTTTTAGTCGCACATAATATCGATCTTGCTCCACGAATTGACGACTTGCAAAAAGGCGATACGGTTCAATTTTACGGTGAATATGAATATTCAGATCAGGGTGGTGTGATGCATTGGACACATCACGATCCGAATGGACGTCATCAAGATGGTTGGTTAAAGCATCAAGGTAAAACCTATCAATAAAAATCACGTAGTCGTTTTTAACTTTAGTTATTTAAATGATCATGATTCAGATGAAGCTATCAACATAAAATTGGATTAATCATATTGAGTAAAAGCCAGTGTTTAAACACTGGCTTTTTGGTCGTATAAATAGAAAAAATGATTGGAAATACCAGAGATAAATACACCTATAAACAATAGGGTTTTAAGCATCGAATATGAAGAAAACCGATGTGGAATAAGTGAAAAAGAGATCTATGAAATTAATCGTGCTCTAAATGCTCTTTATTTGCGATTTATAGCGTGTTTTCCAATTATCAAGTACTTTTCCTGCAAATGTATCTAAACACCAAATAGGGCCAATGAGGAGGAATTGGAGATCTTTGAAAAAAGAGGGCTTTTTACCTTCAATTTTATGGCCATAAAATTGACCAATCCATGCGAATATAAAGAGCGCGATATAAAAGCCATATCCAACTGGTAACACCCAAATTAGCCATGCCATGATTAATGTTAACGCGGCGATTGCAACAGCAAGGACAATGTCTAAACGTGCGTAAAAGATAAATGCTAAAGCAAGTAAGACAGCAGTAAGTAGCGCGCTAAAATGCGCCAATATGCCAATGATTGAAAAATAAATCGTGGGTACGCAAATCCAGTGAATCATTTTATTGGTTTTATTTTGATGACTTTCGCTGTATTCATCAAACCATTCGTTGATTGTTTTCATGATAGTCCTTAATCATGGGGAAGGACTTCAATATAAACAAGAATGCGGGAAGGGTCAAAATCAGGATTACTGATGATTTGAAAGGCTAAGAGGCTTCAAATAAAAAACCACGCTAGGCGTGGTCTGTTAACTGCAGTCACTTCATTGGAGAATTAAGAATTTGGACCGTCTACGCGTTCAATGCTCACATTTGCAGTACCTGCACTGGTAATACCCAATTGCTTAGCAGCACCATAAGATAAATCAAGAACACGGTTACCATGGAATGGACCACGGTCATTTACTTTCACCACGACGCTTTTACCATTATTGCGATTCGTAACACGAATAAAGCAATTAAGTGGCAGGCTACGATGTGCTGCTGTAAGTGCGTTCATGTCAAACGTTTCACCGCTTGCTGTTTTACGACCGTGGAATTGACGACCGTACCAAGAAGCAGTACCTGTTTGAGTGAACTTACGAACAGTATTCGATGCAACAGTATTTAACTTTTCAATCACTGAAGGCTCATCTTCAGGAATTTCGATTTTAGCAGCGATTGTTTGACGACGAATTTTATCGCCAGAACGCTCAGTGATTGAAAGGCTACTTAAATTCGTAAAGTTTGAATTGAAGCTTTGAGCTTCTTTATTCAATACACGAGCTGCAAGACGCGAGTTGTCATTATCATGATTGAATGATGATGACTGAACCATCTCAGCTTGTGACTGACTTAGCGCAACTGCCGTGGCAAGCGCTAAGGCATATTTAATAATTGATGACTGCATTGTTTATCTCCCAATGGCATATTTACTGGTTCAACTAAGTCGCTGATATCCATGTAAACACGTCTGATATTTCACTTTTGCAACTACATTTAACGAGATGGATAATATTCATGCCATCAATAGGCTGTCTAGTGTTTAATTAAAATACTTTGAAAATGTCTAAAAAATTAACAATATTTGGTTAATAAATAATCAATAATGTAACAAGATGTGTAAAATGACGATTAAATGCTCATTTTGGTGAAAATATTTGTTGACTTTTTTGTTCTATAAGAAAAAACCAGTCTTATCGACTGGTAACTTCAGTGCCTAAAAGCCATAGTGCAGTCGCATACATACGGCTTTTGTTATAGGTTGTAATGACCTGAAAATTTGGATAAGTGATGTAATAAATTGGTCCATAACTATCTTGCAATTGGATGACATTGACTAAATCGAGATCATCGATTTTTACCAATGGATTCATAGGGGTTACACCTTGAGCCTTGAGTACACCATAGGGTGTTGGCTGGTTTAAATCCTTTGCAATAATAGCATCTGGGTTGTTTCCGCTATAGCGAGCAGCAAAAGCAATCGGTTGATTACGCTGCCAACCATAATTTGCTAAATAATTTGCAATTGAACCAATGGCATCGACAGCCGAATTACGCAGGTCAACATGACCATTGCCATCGTAGTCCACACCAAATTTTGGAATGTTACTTGGCATAAATTGAGGATAACCCACAGCACCTGCATATGAACCGACGACAGAGTTGGTTGGAACACCATCTTTATATGACCAAGCAATCAGTGCAGCAAGTTCATCTTGGAAATATTGCGCACGGCGTTCATAGCCAAAACCAAGGGTCGCCAAAGCATCACGGGTAATAAAATTACCTTTATTGCTGCCGTAGCCTGTTTCAACACCCAAAATGCCTAAAATCACGGATTGAGGCACACCAAATTGTTGTTCTGCACGATTTAAAGTGTCGGCATATTGATTTTTGAAGCGAACGCCGCGTTGAATTGTACTTTCAGCTAAAAAATTGGTTTTGTATTGGTACCAAGGCTTTGATTCACCAGGTCTATTCATAATGCTAATAATATTGGGTAGGTTTTTACTACCTTGCATTGCCCAATCAATTTGACTCTCACTTAAACCATAGGTTTGCATGGTATTTTGTTTAAAAGCTGCATAGGCTGGATGAGACTGAAAGTCGTTGGCTTGACAGAAACTAGTCAGTGAAATTGAACCGGCCATAATGGCAATATGTGATAGTTTTTTATAAAAATTTCGATTTAGCATAAATAAAAAATTTCCAGTTGCTTTAGCGATGAGTATGAACAAAATTTCGAGGGGAAAAGATCCTGAAAATTGTGATGACCTTCTGGTTTCATAGCTCATTAAAGGTAAACGTTACCAATAGCAACTAAGATACCACTGACAGCGCATGCTTTCATAAATAGATATACAAAAAAAGACAAAGCAAAGGGTTTTTTCGCAGTTAACATATTGAAAAGTGACATATTCATTTACATAACTTTCAAATATTCACAAATCATTTGAAATAAAGATGACTCTAAAACTCATGCGTCATAAAAACGCAGAACGAGTAAACTTTATCGCGTTGCGAAATACTGTTTAGAAGCTACAAAAGTTGCAATGTTATATCTAAAAATAAAGGGATAGGATTAAAAAGGTATCGGTCTAAAACACCCATATGCAAGCAGTGTTTTATTCATTACATAGTTTTTGTTCGCCAGCGCTTCAATGCTGTTGAAAACGTCGCTATATAGTAGAAATATAGACTGAATGATAAAAAAGAAAGAGATTGAATATTAAAATGGACGCATTGAAATTTAAGCCAAAATGACGGCTCACATTAAAATATGATCTATATTCAGGTTCTTCCTGTTCTTTGTAGATTTTTAAAAATTGTGGATATCAATGTACTGTCTTTCTTTTAATAAAAATCTGTTCAATTCTAGAACTGTGTTTGCATGACTATATAGTCATTGTATCGGGATTCGATTTTATGCGTTTAGCCATAAAAAAACCTAGCTGAAGCTAGGTTTTGACGAGTAGTGCGATTTATTTGTTAAACATCGAATCATGTGCTTCTGCAAGGGCACCTAGCTCTTCTTTGGTCAGATTTGGGAAAATCTTATCAATTGCAATATGAATAGCTTTAATCACAGCAGAAGAACCGATATCGGCTGCTTTACGCTTAATCATGCCTAAATCGAGTGTTTTATTAAAGTCATTCATAAAATGACGCACTGCAGCTTCAGCAAACTGTTTATACAGTTCACCAAAAGCAGCTTTATTGATATCTACACCCGATTTAATTTCGGCATAACTGTTCTTAAGGTTAGTGACCAATCCTGCATCTAAGCTCAGACCTACACGATAAGTGCCAGTCGCGTCTTGAAATAAACTTCGTTCTGAAAATTCAATGGATTGTTTCACCACATCATTCGGAGATTTACCCAATAGCTGCTTTAACAATACAGCGACTGTTGATTTGACATAGCCAGCCAGTTTTTCTGCTGTGTCGCGCTTATCGCTTGCAGGAAACAGATGAACAGGAGCTAATATAGTTGCACCAATGATTTCTTCATTAATCAGCAAAGCTGTTTTATCACGTAAAGGATAAAGGGGTTCACTCGAATTTTTTTTCGCGTGACCATTTTGGATACTGCTTAGAAGTTCCTCAGAAGGAATAAAACCAAAAAATGGCATCACTAACCTCAATTTTTTTATTGTCGCGCCAATCGAATGGGGCGAGGCATCCATGTTAAATCCGATACACGACAAGGGTTGATATCCAATCCACCACGGCGTGTATAGGCAGCATATACCATCAGCTGACTTGGTTTTAAATGTTGCCAAATATCGGCAAACATTTGCTCCACACATTGTTCGTGGAAACCATTATGCTGACGGTAAGAAATAATATAAGCCAGAATACTACGATAACAAGGCTTAGTACCTTTATACCGTATAAATACCGTTCCCCAATCAGGTTGACCCGTGACTGGACAGTTACTTCTTAATAAATGTGAATAAAGTTGAATTTCAACTTCTTCTTGCGCTGCATCTTCATCTAAAGAGAGTAAAGCTGCATTTGGATGATTTTCTAACTGGGTGGGTTCTAAGTCATCAATACAGATGCCTTGCGGTTTTGAAATTTCAACTTCATCAACATGAAATAGATCAATAGTCACAGCGGCATTGGCTGCAGCAGATAAGTCTTTTTCAACGGTTGCTTTAAACGCTGCCTGAGAATCAAATTTGGTAAAGTTCATACTATTAAAGTAGAGCTTTAAAGATTTCGATTCGATGAGGTTGTCTGAACTTGCAGGCAAAGTTAAACGGCCAATAGCGACTTGAGGCACACCAGAAGCATTTAACCAAGAAATTTCAAAAACATGCCACCAGTCTGTACCTTGGCGGATGCCTTCCACATGGGCATATTGTTCACGTGCAGTGGCACGTGCAATCGGAAACAGAATAGCAGGTTGATATTCTGTTGGGTAATTGGTGTCTTTGCCTAAAAGGGATTGTTCTACACTCATTATTCACGCATTCCTGAACCACGAGAAAGTAAATGATACGCCACGCCATAAAGTACAACGCAACATGCAGTAATAACTGTCAATGAAATGCCGACATTCACATCGCTATGACCTAAAATACCGTAGCGGAATGCATTGACCATATACACGACAGGGTTGATTAAAGAGAGATTTTGCCAAAAAGGACTCAGTGATGAGATGGCATAGAAAACACCGCCTAAATAAGTCAGCGGAGTCAGGACGAAAGTCGGGATAATCGAAATGTCGTCAAAAGACTTTGCATAAACAGCATTAATAAATCCGCCAAGAGAAAACAGCAGCGAAGTAATGAGAACTGTATATATAGTTACGAAGATATTGGTCAGGTGTAATTCAGTAAAAAATAGGCTCATCGCAGTGACAATAAAGCCGACTAAAACACCACGGCAAACACCACCGATCACATAACCCCAAAGCACCATGTGTAACGGCACTGGACTCATGATTAATTCTTCGATGCTTTTTTGAAATTTTGCACTAAAGAAACTGGATGACACATTGGCATAGCTGTTGGTAATGACCGCCATCATAATTAAGCCGGGCACGATGAACTGCATATAGCTAAAACCACCCATTTGCCCAATGCGTGAACCGACTAAATTACCGAAAATCACAAAGTACAAACTCATGGTGATTGCCGGTGGGAGAAGGGTTTGCGGCCAAATACGCATGAAACGGCGAATTTCTTTATACACTAAGGTGTAGAGGGCAATACACAGTTGGTTAAAATTCATTGTGCTGCACCTTCAAGATTTTTTTCGACCATACGGACAAACAGTTCTTCTAGTCGGTTAGATTTATTACGCATACTTCGAACCTGAATACCTTGAGATTCCATGAGTTGGAATAAATCATTCAAGGTATGGCCTTTATCCATAGTGACTTCTAAGGTGACAGGATCTACTAAGTTGAAACGGACACCAATAATTTCTATATGGATCGGTTCAATGGGTTCGGCTAGATCGAAAATAAATGTTTCTTCATTCAACTGGCTGAGGAAACCTTTCATGCTGGTGTCTTCTTTAATCACACCACGATCAATAATTGCGATTCGACGGCACAACATTTCAGCTTCTTCTAAATAGTGTGTCGTTAAAATAATGGACGTGCCTTTTTCGTTCATTTCAGTGAGGAAATCCCACATCGAACGGCGTAGTTCAATATCAACACCAGCAGTCGGCTCATCTAAAATCAGCAGTTTAGGTTCATGCATCATGGCACGAGCGATCATTAAACGGCGTTTCATACCGCCCGATAGCATGCGTGCTTGGGTGCTACGTTTTTCCCAAAGGCCAAGCTTTTCTAAATATTCCTCTGCACGTTTCTCTGCTATCTTTTTAGAAATACCGTAATAACCAGCTTGAGTCACCAAAATATCAAATGTTTTTTCAAATTGACCAAAGTTAAATTCTTGAGGTACAACGCCCAAACACTGCTTTGCATGCGAGGGATGGGTATCTAAATTGTGCCCAAAAATTTCGACAGTACCTGAAGTTTTACGGGTTAGTGAACTGATAATACTAATCGTGGTAGATTTTCCTGCACCATTGGGACCTAAAAGTGCATAAAATTCACCTTCGGGTACTGTTAAATCAATACCTTTAAGCGCCTGAAACCCATTTTTATAGGTTTTTGACAGCTGCTTTAACGTTAGTGCATCAGTCATAAATAATTCACTCTATAAATAGTATGAGTATTGTGCGATATCGGGGCAAATAAACCAAGTAAATCGTATGGAATTCTGCATTTTAAAAATAGAACGTTGTATAAAGCTTAAGCAGAAAAATACCTAACATCTATATAGTTGCTTTACCTTACAGTTTTTTTTGTTATGATGTGCGCAATCCAAAATAAGCGCTCATAGCTCAACTGGATAGAGTACAGGTCTCCGAAGCCTGTGGCGTGGGTTCGAGTCCCGCTGAGCGCACCATTTCACTGTTTTACCTCATCCGAAGAAATACGAAAATCATTAAAAATAAATAGCTTACGTACTTCTCTTGTCCGATATTGTCCGAAGGTGTTTTAGGTTATTTAAGTTTTTTGCGGTAATTTTTGCGGTAATTTCAAAATTATTGCGAAGGCTTACCGTAAAAATGCCAAAAGTAATTGTAAATCTGACAGATACACAGATTCGTTCAGCTGTAAATTCACATAGAAAGTTATCAACAAAGGTTCAAATTAAACTTTCAGATGGTAAAGGACTATTTTTTATTATTAATAAAAATGGCAATTCCTATTGGAGATTGGACTACGCTCGCCCAATCACTAAAAAGCGTAATAGTATTTCTTTGGGCACATACCCAGAGGTATCATTACTAAATGCCCGAGCAAAAAGAACAGAATATCGAGAATTACTTGCTCAAAATATAGATCCAGCAATTCTGAAGAAAAATGACGAAGAAGCTAAATTAGGTAAAAATACTTTCGCTTTAATCGCTGATGAATATCGTAAGACGGAAGAACTTGAGCCTAGTACTCAGCGAAGAAACGAATTCGTATGGGATAAGCTATATGCATCAATAGGTGAGATGGTAATAACCGATATAACACCTACTCAGATTTTAGATGTTTGCCGTATTTACGAAAGGCAAGGAAAGACTGATTCCGCTAAAAGAATGCGAAGCAAAGCATCTCAAGTCTTTCGATATGCGATTGCTTTAGGATTGTGTCAATTTAATGTTGCGGACCAGATTAGTGGGATATTAAAAGTTGGTAAAACCAAGCATAGATCAGCGATCACAAATGAACAAATGCTAGGACAGTTATTGTGGAATATTAATAATAGTGTTGGCCGTGGTGATATCACAATAGACTATGCCGTGAGAATATTACCTCATGTTTTTGTACGTCCAGGAGAATTACGTGCAGCAAAATGGGCAGATATCGATTTTAAAAATAGAACATGGAGTTATACACCGCCTAAGACCAAAAATCAGACAGCCCTACAACATATTGTTCCTTTGTCTGATCAAGTCTTGAAGCTGTTCCAAGAATTGTATTGCATTACTGGATATACCGAATATTGTTTTGTGTCTATGCGAGATAAAACGAAAACCATCAGTGAATCGACTATTAATAAGCGATTAAAGCAATATGGCTTTGAAAATGGTGAAACAACTGGGCATGGGTTCAGAGCAACAGCAAGAACTTTATTAGATGAAGTATTGAAATTTCCTATTGAACGTATTGAGCAGCAGTTAGCTCATCAGGTCCGTGATATGCATGGAAGGGCGTATAACCGAACAAAGTATTTGGAGGAGAGGATAGTGATGATGCAAGCATGGTCGAATTATTTAGAACAATTAATGCAAGAAAATGCATAGTAAATAATTTATAAATATTAGTGGGTTATGGTGACGTCATATACACCAGAATTCAATTCAGAAATGCTCGACTGAATATATAAGCCCTTAAATTCAATGTTTAAGGGTTCTATTATTGGTTGTATTGTCCGATCTGAACTAATACATCTTATTCAGAGTATGTTTCTGAAAGTTGTGGGCTCCCTCCATCAATACCATGCTCTTTGCAAAGATTTTCAAAATGTTCTTTGGCTGAAGTCTCTTTCAACAGTTTTTGCTTTAATTCAAAAGGGCTTTGTTGCACAAACCTATCTGTAAAGGCTTTTTCAGCGATATAATTTTCAAATGAAGAAGCCTACACACAAAATCTACCGCACAACCAATTGGCCCGCATATAACCGAGCACTCATGAGTCGCG